>NZ_LT907975.1:1855488-2185976 GCF_900217235.1 Pseudodesulfovibrio profundus
CTGCCTGTTCCGTGGCTCCCTGAGACAACACATCGCTGGCCGAAGCAAGGTGATCGCACCCCTCGGTCACATCGGACGTAATCGTCTGCACACTGCTCAGCGTGCCTGTAAGCTTCTCGCTCATGGTCTGCATGGCAGACAGAATCACACCCATTTCATCCTTGCGCTCTTCCACGCAGATATCCCGCAGGTCACCCTGGGAAATCTTGGCGGCAATCTGGGCACAATGCCGCATGGGGCGCATGATGGAATGATTGATCACCCACAGGACGATGCCGATGGGAATGGCGATAAACAAAAACATGATCCCGAGGATCGTCCACATGGCCGTGGTGATCATGGCCTGTTGAGCAGAAATATCCATGGACATGACAATGGTCCCGATGACCTTGCCTCGGTAATCCTTGACCGGAAACGCACCCAGAGCACGATCCCCTTCCTGGGTGACCGTCGTATCAGTGAAACCTTTTGCCAGCAGTTCACCATCGATAAGATCCTGGGTGGTGCTGCTGTCCTGGCCATACACGAGCACGTACTTGTCATCGCGCACCGGATTCTTGGTGGGGTCCTGAAGGCGCGTCGTGATGGGGAGCAGGCCGGCATCCATATAGAGCAATGCCTCCATGTCGCCACCGGCTTCCAGAGACTTCAGCACTCCGTCAAACCCGATAAGCACCTCGACCGAACCGAGGTGCGTGCCGTCCGGCCCGGTGATGGGCGCCAGACCGCGAATGGTGAACCCGCCTCGTCCCGGCTCGATGCCTTTGATCGGCTGCTTCGTGGCATTCACGTCGATGACGGTATTGCGGAAGCTGGAAAGATCATCGGAGATATCCACCCACTGCCCTTTTTTACGAGCCTGCTTTTCACGCCAGACGCGAACAAGGCTCCGTGCGGTAGGCAAGTGGAAGTGTGCTCGAAAGCTGCTGCCGACAACCTCTTTGTACCCTTTGAGCGTTGGCCCAAGAGATGCCCGAAGTTGCTCTCGCGCCTGTTGCAGGGTTGGGTCTACGGCATCATTCATGTCGCCCGTATTGGCCAGCTCGAACGCTTTGACCACGGCAGAGTCACGACTGAACAGGGCTGCCTGATTCAATGCACTATCAGACATGGCATCAATGGATTGCCTGACACCATCCACCTTGGACTCGATGACCATGTTGACAAATGATCGCTCCAAATTGCCAAACTGGAAGAATATGACTGCGGCACCACCAACCATCAGCACCAGGGCAACTGATAGCAGTGAAGCAAGAAGTTTGGTTCGGATACCCATACGAACACTCCTTTTAAACATTAGACAAAACGATATTTTGAGCAACAGAAGTGATCAATTATTATCGCTGAAACAACACATCTCGAAGGATAGAAAAAACAAATGGCTTTCTCTTTAAGACTTTATTTCGCTCCATAGCAGGGTTTTCGCGTTGTGTCCATTGATACGGGCAATTTTCTACATGGAGACCTCTGCACGGCAAATCCCACACTTTTACTCTTTAACTATTTGATTTATTATGCTATTATTTCTCCATCCAAAGGAGGAAGGCATGGCTATTCGGCAGAAAGGACCTCGGTTGGGTGATTACTTCCTGGGGCACCGCAGAACCAAGACCACATTTCTGGATGAGATCAACGAACTCATCGACTGGCAGCCCATCAACGCCTTTCTGTGCAAGAAGATCAGGCGCAAGGCCAACGCCGTGGGCAATCCCGCCTATCCGCCTCTGGCGATGTTCAAGATTCTGCTCTTGCAGCGTTGGTACAACCTGAGTGATCCGGGCGTGGAGCAGGCGCTGCTCGACCGGCTCTCCTTTGTCAGATTTACCGGTTTTTCCATCGAGGACGACGTGCCGGACGAGACCACCATATGCCGTTTCCGTAACGGTTTGATCCGCCTGAAGGTGCTGGACTCCTTGCTCGACATGCTTAACCGCCAGCTTGAAGGACAAGGGCTTCTTGTCCGTGAGGGAGCCGTGGTGGACGCCTCGGTAGTCGAGTCGCAGCGGCGGCCGCGCAAGGTTATCGACGTGATGCCTGAGGACCGTTCCGAGGACGCCGAAGAACAGGATGGGCCGGTGGACTGCCGGGTCAGCTATTCGGATGACGAGGAGGCGGCCTGGCTCCGCAAGAGAAATCGGGCCTATTACGGCTACAAGCTCCATGCCGCGACGGACAGTCGAGACGGGTTTCTGCTCTGTGGTCACATCACTCCCGCGAACCATTCGGACACGGGCGAATTCGAGCGGCTCGTGAATGGCGTCGGCCTTGATCCCGGCGCACGGGTTTATGCGGACAAGGGCTATTGCAGCGGGAAGAACCGGGACATTCTGTTTGATCGCGATTTGGAGGACGGAACCATGGACAAGACGCCTCGTGGCGGCAGGCTGACAGACTTCGAAAAGACCCGCAACCGTGACATCAGCAGCATTCGGCAAATAGTCGAGCGGGCCTTCGGCACACTCAAACGTGGCTACGCATTCTTTCGGTCCCGATACGTGGGTCGTGAGAAGGTGGAGGGAGAGTTCCACATCCTCGCCATGGCGTTCAATTTGAAAAAAGCTGTTCGACTGGCGCGAGCCTGAAGGGAGAGGTGCGTCCAAAATCCGGCATTTCGGCCAGAAATGGCAGGAAAAGGCCGGGAATGAGCCCAAGCTGGGGTGCGGTCAGAACATCAAATTGGGTGCGGAGCGCAAGGCACGGACGCGAAAAGGGGATGCGCAGAGGTCTCAACTAAGAGTTTTTCCAGATACCCAACCCAGCGTGAAAAGGAGAAAGAATATTTTAGAAACAACTTTGCCGTTAAAGTTGAAGATACTAGAGATATTCACTATTATGACGACGTAATCGTCTCCTTAGATAAAAAAATAGGGGCTGTACCAGATAACTCCTTTGGGTTATCGGTATGGCAATGCGAAAAAGTCGTTTGAGCAAGGACAAGCAGCTTCGTTTAATCGAACATTTTGTGGCTGGCACGACAGCTCGTTGCGCTGCCGATCTGGTTGGTGTGAACGTCAAAACAGCCGCCTATTACTTTCACCGGCTCCGGGAAATCATAGCGGTAGAAGAGTCCTGTGAAGGGATGGATTTTGGCGAATTTGAGGTCGATGAGAGCTACTTCGGTGGCAAGCGAAAGGGCAAAAGAGGACGTGGGGCGGCTGGTAAGGTTCCTGTTTTTGGAATCCTTAAAAGGGGCGGGAAGGTCTATACACAGGTGATTCCTGATGCGAAAGGTAAAACCTTGCTTCCCATTATTCAGGAAAGAATCCAGCCAGACAGTGTGGTTTACTCGGACTGCTGGTATGGCTACAATGTCCTTGATGTGTCAGCGTTCAAACACTTCCGAATCAACCACTCGAAGCTGTTTGCAGATAGCCACAACCACATCAATGGAATCGAGAATTTTTGGAACCAGGCCAAACGCCATATGAGGAAATTCAACGGCATTCCAACCAAGCATTTTTCTCTGTTTTTAAAGGAATGCGAGTGGCGTTTTAATAACAGCAATCCGCGAAGCCAGTTTAAACAACTGAAACAGTGGGTTAGAAGACATATGGGCTAGTTATCTGGTACAGCCCCAAAAAATAATAGAAAAAGGCAACAATGATGAACATTCAATCATCTTAGAAGCGTTAAAATAGGTTCATCCGGCTCAAGAGTACTTTTGACAAAATGAAAGGACATGGCGTCCAACCGATGGAAGTACCACCAACCATCGGGAGGAAGAACCACCATGTCCACGAGTTTGATGTATCACGCCTTCGGTCTGACCGGCTTCGACTATGTTCGGCAGTCGTTTGTGGCCGGGAACATTATCTTTGATGTCCGGCCCAAGCCGAAACTGGTCAGATGTCCGGAATGTAAAAGCCAAGAGGTCGTTCGACGTGGGTCATTTGAGAGGTGGCTCAGGACCGTTCCCATCGGCTTCAAACCTGTTTGGCTGTGTGTGGAGGCTCCGCGAGTAGAATGTCGGAAGTGTGGCTGTGTTCGACGAATCGACCTGAAGATTGCCGAGCCGAGGCGTTGGTACACAAGGGCTTTTGAGCGATTCGCATTGGCACTCACCAAGATGATGACCATGCTTGATGCATCTGCCTTACTCGGTATCGGGTGGGACGGAATCAAGTCCATCTTTAAACGTCACCTCCAGCGTCGTTTCGGCAATCCGTCTCTGTCCGGCCTCAAGTATATCGCCATCGATGAAATCAGCGTCCGCAAAGGGCACAAATATTTGACCCTAGTTATGGACCTTGAAAGTGGCGCAATCGTATTTGTGGGAGACGGCAAGGGCGCGGAGGCACTGGATCCATTCTGGAAGCGGCTGAAGCGTTCAAGCGCAATGGTTCAAGCGGTCGCTACAGATCTGAGTATAGCATACATCAGCGCAGTTATGACCCACCTTCCAGGTGTCCCACTGGTGTTCGATCATTTCCACGTGGTGAAGCTCATGAACGACAAACTGACAGAGATTCGACGCAAGATTTTCCAGGAGTTGGAAAACATGCCAGGGCGGGAAGTTCTCAAAGGAAGTCGCTGGATTCTATTGAAAAATCCAGAAAATCTGAATAAGAAACGCAATGAACCGGAACGATTGAAAGAAGCTCTGCGATTCAATGAGCCATTGGCCACGGCCTATTATATGAAGGAAGATCTGCGGCAAATTTGGAGTCAATCGGACAAAGCAAAAGCCTTTGTTTTCCTGGACGACTGGATTGCCCGTGCAACTACGTCAGGGATCGGCCCACTGGTGAAGATGGGCAATACCATGGTAAAATTCAGGTTCGGCATTCTGGCTTGGTATGATCATCCCATTTCGTCAGGCCCGATGGAAGGCTCCAATAACAAGATCAAAACCATGAAACGGCAGGCCTACGGCTACCGGGACAAGGAGTTCTTTAAACTCAGAATCATGGGCATCCATGAGTCCCGGTTTATCCTGACGGGGTGATTTATGATGTTTGTTTCTTTTTGTGGACTTTTTTATCCCCTAGAGGTATGGTATTCAAAATACTATCCTCAGCGCTAAGTGTTTGAATAAAATCAGTATGTTGCTTGATGAAAAAAAAGGGAAAACCATGTGTAAGTCAAAGCTCTTGGTGGGACTCATAATGATTACTTGTTTTCTATCGAGTATTGTTGCCTTGGCAGATGACCATAATGATCGTCGTAAACACCGTAAAGACCACCACGATCGAGAGGAGGTAGAAGATGCCGTGCCCAGCCCTAAAAATGAGCTCTACCTATCGGTTTGCGGTTCATGCCACATGGCCTATCCGCCGGGGTTGCTAAATTCGGCCTCGTGGGCTGCTTTGATTCAGGGGGCGAGTGAGCATTTCGGCGAAGATCTTAGTTTAGACACCAAGGATGCCGAAGAGCTCGAAACCTATCTTACATCAGGGGCATCTGAAAACGTTCAAGGAGAATTAGCTAGGGATATTTCCCGGGATTTGGGGAATCGGATTGTAAAGCGCATCACCGAAATTCCTGAAATAAGAAAAGAACATCATGAGTTGAGTGCCTCAGTGTTTTCAAGAACATCTATTGGTGGTCTTTCAAACTGTATTGCATGTCACAAGCGTGCTGATGTCGGAGTGTTTGACGACGACGAGGTAAGCATACCACGAGAATGATCCAAAGAATTTGAGGTTAAAGGGCGAGAGTTTTTTTGCTTATCTTTTGGTGATGTTATTTCGACCGTAAGGTGACCCGCAGGATTTCGCTTGGCCTCCACAGACGCATGCGCGGCCCCCAAATGCCGGTTCCCCGGCAGATGATGACTGTCATCGAGTCGACCTCGTGACGTCCTTCCAGCAGTGGGTAGCGCAGCCGCACCAGATAACCGAAAGGCCAAACTTGCCCTGCGTGGGTATGGCCGCTTAGCATCAGTCCGACGCCTTGTGCAGCCGCCTCTGCGGTGCGTAGTGGGGTGTGCGACAGCAGAACGGTGGACCCGGCAGGACGGTCTGACAATGTTTCGGTTATGGGGTCTGCGGTTGCTGCCATGCGTGAGTGGATGGTTAGATCCTCCACTCCGGCTATGATCAGCCCCGATGCCGGGGACTCCCACTTGTTGAGCAGCACATTGAATCCGGCATCAGCCATGAGCTGCATGGGATTCCCCTCACGGCCATATTGCTCGTGGTTGCCCTGAACCGCAAAGACACCAAACGGTGCGCGAAGGGTGCGTAGCACGGGCAGCAATCCGTCATAGTTTAGGCTGTGTCCCTCGAAGATGTCCCCGAGCAGCACGATCATGTCCGGCTGCATGGACATGGTTTGCTCTATGCGAGCTTTGAGCCAGTCCGTGTCCTGTTGGGAGCCGATATGAAGGTCCGACAGTCCGGCAATGACCATACCGTCGATGTCGAGCGGTAATTCGGGCAGGGCTACCTCGTACTCCGTGATTACAGGCGAACGTAGCCCTTGCACCATGGCCAATCCCGACAGGAGCAGTCCGGCCAAGAACGCCGCCCCCCGCAGCTTGGGTGTCATGCGTGGCATGAAAAAACCGAATCCGGTGATGATGTCTACGAACAGCAGCAGGACGAACGTGAGAAAAATGACGACTAACAGGTTCATTCCAGCAAGTTCAATGACCGAAGCCCATTGTTCATCGCGGCCATGACAAAACGCTCTGCCCAACCAGACGGAGACCCAGGACAGGACACAGAGGCCCAAGCGTATCGGCCAGGAAATGCGGTCGAACAGGGGGAGGCCCCCCATGCGCCAGAAGATGTACCCAACCATTAGGGCAGCCGCAGTCAGAAGGATAGTTCCGAACATGTGACCTGATTACCACAGTAAGGGAATAATGCCACCGCCTAGTTGTTTCTAAATTTTTATGATCATCCAGCTAAAGCGTACTTCGACTCATGAATGTCCTTTCATTTTGCCAAAAGTACTCTTGAGCCGGATGAACCTTAAAATATAATAGTTGTTATGAATCTTCTGTGATCCTTCATCACAATCTTCATGCCATTAATTTCTTATCTATAAGAGATTTGGCATCAGAAGAAGATGCACTATTCGTCAATGGTTCTTTACCGACAACCAATATTGGCTATCCAGAGTTAGGAACAGCAGAGCAATTTTCTAAGCTATTTACTGCCAATAAATTTACACTACAAAAAGCAGAAACAACTTCCAATTTCCCTGATTGGTATAAAGGAAAACTAAAGGATGTAGAGATGATTTACGACGGTGTAAAACCGAAATCTGCGCCTCCCCCCATCCTTTGGACCACTGATCGGCCATTTTAAGGTGGAGTCCTGCGTCCGAGTTTGTGCCTCCGTGGAGGCGGTTCGCCGCAGCCGTTGTGGAGCGTAGCCCGTCCCCGCAGGGGCGGCCCGAAGGGCCGAGGGCGGAGCGGAGCAACGGCTGCGAGCCAAGTCAATGAACATTCAGGTTGCCTCTGTATACGGCAGCGGGAGTTCTTTTGTCCAACGACGAATGTCCGCGCTCTTCGTTGTAATACCGAAAATAGCGCGTAAGCCCATGGTATAGCTCGATTCCATCAGAATACGCCTTGGGGTAAACATCCTCGTATTTCACCGTCCACCACAACCGCTCGATAAATACGTTGTCGATTGCACGGCCTTTGCCGTCCATGCTGATTGCAATGCCCTTGCTCTGCAAAACGCCGGTAAATTCACGGCTCGTGAATTGCGCTCCCTGGTCCGTATTGAACATCTCTGGCGTGGAGATGCGCAATGCCTTGCTCAGTGCGTCCACGCAAAACGAACTGTCCATGGAATTTGACAGTTCCCAAGCCAATACGAATCGGCTCCACCAGTCAATCACTGCCACCAGATACAGAAAGCCGCGCTGCATGGGGATGTAGGTGATGTCAGC
Source organism: Pseudodesulfovibrio profundus (assembly GCF_900217235.1). Classification (NCBI taxonomy): domain Bacteria; kingdom Pseudomonadati; phylum Thermodesulfobacteriota; class Desulfovibrionia; order Desulfovibrionales; family Desulfovibrionaceae; genus Pseudodesulfovibrio; species Pseudodesulfovibrio profundus. Next base: position 1,863,337 of record NZ_LT907975.1, read on the forward strand.
ACTCCAGACTTGATTCTTTCGCTCAATGGCAACTCCTTTCAGCAGATAAGGAAACACGGGATGCTCCGGGTTGGGGACACTCGTATGCGGCCCTGGAGTAATCGCTTGCAAGCCCATCAGCTGCATCAGTCGCTCAACTCGCTTGTGGTTGATCTGATGGCCTTGTGTCTTCAGCCAATCCGTCATGCGCGGCGAGCCGTAATCCGGCTGACGCAGATACTGCTCGTCGATGAGACGCATCAAGGCCAAGTTCTCATCGGACTCGGCTGCAGGTTTGTAGTAAAACCCCGAGCGGGAAATGCCTGCCAACTTGCATTGCCGCCGGATGGAATACTCCCGATCCGGTTTGATCCACTGGCGGCGTACCTCAAGCGGCAGGCTTACAACTTTTTTTCAAGCCACTTGATATCCATCTTGAGCCGACCGATCTCCTCGAACAAAGGTGCGGTGACCTCCTCCTGGCTCTTGGCTTTCTTGCCACCGGAAAAGATTCCTTCGGCATTTTCAAGGAGCTGCCTTTTCCAGGTGGATATCTGGTTGGGATGCACTTTGTACTCCGCAGCCAACTGCGCCAACGTTTTCACGCCACGGATAGCTTCCAGCGCGACCTTGGCCTTGAACTTATCCGAATGCTTCCGTCTTTTGTTGCTCTTTGTCATACGTCCTTCCTTATCGGTTTAAGGACGCAGATTCCACTTTAACCGGTGGTCCGAATTTCGGGGGAAAGCGCAATCATCCACCGATTAAACCAGTTCAAAAGAAAACTCGGTACAGCTTAAAACCGTCCACCTCCCCCGCTTGTGCATCCCAAAACGCCGAACAGAGTACCAGTCCTCGACGCCGAAATTTTACTTGCCGTACATAGGAACGCCACGCGCATCTTTGTATAGTGGTCGGGCATCAGCCTCGGCTGCTTCGATCTCGGCTCGTTCTTCAAGAGGCACGAGTTAATAGTTACCCGAATCAATAAACGCCTTCATCTGGTGACATGTCGAACTTCCGCGATATAGCAGCGAGTTACAGTGCCGGGAAGGCGAGAAGAGAAAGATCTGGATATGGGAAAAATGGCGGTCATAGTGGTCGAAGCGGCCCCTCTGGTAATATCGGAGCCCGTGGAGGCTCGTATAACGGATATGGAAGATAGGACAACTCAGAAACCTCAACAACAAGGAACAAATGCCTCAAAACAACGATGAGTTTTACGTAAACATTCCCTTCCTGTTTTTTGGAGGTTGTTTGTTATTCTTTGGGATCGACGTCCTTTGTAGTTCGAATCCTGGATTGATCACAAAAGTTGGTTATCCTATAGATTTAACCCCGTTCAAAGCTCCTTTGGGGTTTGTTTTACTTGGGCTTGGTATTTACAGCGTATGGACTGCATTTATCAAAAAACAGGAACAGACAAGAGACGATGACGAATAACCTTTAGTCGACTCAATTCAATGAATATAGGAGTCGAAAAGTATCAACGGTGTGTAAGCCAAAAGAGAAGCCCCCAAAACCAACTCGTTTTGGGGGCTTTCGTTTTATCTGGCGAATGCCTTTTCCAATTCTTTTTTTGCGTTCTGGCCCCTAAAACTGCCCACGATAAAATCGTATTGGAGCTGTTTTCATAACAGTGTTTATATTTCAATTCATTACACACTGCCATTAACCGAATATTACCCCAATACAGGTCGTATCCACCCTGAAATTGAAAAGGGAACTCCTTTCAATTTAGGGAGAAATTTGGCATAGAGTCCTCCCATAAAAGGCACGATTTTCATTAATTCAAAGGGATGGAATATGACGACATTAGGTACAGCCAAAACGGCATCGGCAAAAAAGATGATGCTGCTTGGTGGTGGCGAACTGGGTAAGGAAGTGGTGATTGAAGCGCAGCGTCTCGGCGTTGAAGTCATTGTGGTTGATCGCTATGAGGACACTCCGGCCATGCAGGTGGCGCACCGCTCCTACACCATGTCCATGTTGGATGGTGACGCGCTTCGTCGAGTCATTACGGAAGAAAAGCCCGACTACATTGTGCCTGAGATTGAGGCCATTGCCACGGCGACTCTGGTCGAGCTGGGAAAAGAGGGATTCAATGTTGTCCCCACTGCCAATGCGACCAAGCTGACAATGGATCGCGAAGGTATCCGCCGCCTTGCCGCTGAAGAAGTCGGCCTGACCACCTCGCCCTACCGCTTCGCCGACACAGAAGAAGAATACCGTGCGGCAGTAGCTGAAATCGGCATCCCCTGCGTGATCAAGCCTGTCATGAGTTCTTCCGGCAAAGGCCAATCCACGGTAAAAAGCGAAGCCGACATCCAAAAAGCCTGGGATTACTCTCAGTCCGGCGGCCGTACAGGAGAGGGACGCATCATCATCGAAAAATTCGTTCCTTTTGATTACGAGATCACCTTTTTGACCGTTCGTCATGTTGATGGAACGACCTTTTGCGAGCCGATCGGGCACCGTCAGGAAGATGGCGATTACCGCGAATCCTGGCAGCCGCAACCCATGAGCGAGGCAGCCCTTGCCAAAGCGCAGGAGTACGCACGCAAGATCACTGATGCCTTGGGCGGACGCGGCCTTTTCGGGGTTGAACTCTTTGTTAAAGGTGATGACGTCATCTTTAGTGAAGTCTCCCCTCGCCCTCACGACACAGGGCTCGTGACGGTCATGTCCCAGGATTTGAGCGAATTTGCGCTCCATGTTCGAGCCGTGCTGGGCTTGCCGATTCCGGGCATTCGCCTTTATGGAGCCGCTGCTTCAAGCGTCATTTTATCTGATGGCACCTCTGACAAGCCCGCCTTTGAAGGCGTCGATGCAGCCCTTCGCGAGGCAGACACCAAGGTCTTGATTTTCGGGAAAGGCGAATGCGCTGGAGTCCGTCGCCTTGGTGTTGCTCTGGCCCTTGCTGACGACGTTGAGGATGCTGTGGAGAAAGCCAAACGCGTTTCTTCGACAATAACAGTTGCGTACTAATCGCACTGTGATCTGACCCTATACCGATACAAGTCTAAAGAGTGCTGCATTTGCTCCCGCCTATTGTCACATAGGCCGACTCGTTCGGAAGACATAACAAAGCCGAGGGTGTATGAACGCCCTCGGCTTTTTTCATGACGATAATACATGAGTCTGCCGTCCACCAAGCAGCAGAAGCCATCCCCTGATCGGTTGATATATTATTGTAACGGACTAGACTTCCTTTAAGAAAACTTCACCCGTCCATTTGTAGCCCTCTTCCTCAAAACGAGGGAAGTCCGTTGGGTCAGTGACATTGTTTTCTATAAGCCACCGAACAAATCGGCCTTTGATGTGCTTTCCCTGATGCCCCGCAGGCATCTTTTTCCCTGCTTTTTTCAAGACAAATTCGACCTCGATTCCGTTGTCATACCTCACCGCCTTCTTGTGGGCTTGCGGCAAAAGATCAATAACGAATATATTTTTCAATTGCTCCGAATTGGTATCCATCCACAACTTTGCAGCTTTCAATTTATCAATCTTCAAGCGGTAATTGGGAATCAGATCAGTCGGCCTGACAAGGCCAAACAGCCCGGAAACAATGCGCACTTTTTCATCAAAATCAGATTTGTTTTTCAAGCTGGGATAGTCGATGGCGTCATAAACTACACCGGTATACCGCTCAATTGCAGGCATTGTTTGAGAGCTTAAAACAGCCTCGTTGACAGCAACAGCCTTCTCAAGCGCCTTCTCCTTCAGCCCGTACAACTTCTTGGGATCAGCCCCTTTAATGGCTTCAATCAAATCCGCAGTAATGCCTGACACAGACTGCAACGGCGTATCATTCCCCCCATCAGCCTTACCCTCGGACGGTGGAATCAAGATGATAGTTTTCATAGGATATTGGTGTGTTAATTATGATGTTGTTTGCAAATTATATGGAGACAAACTCATCCTTCAATTAACTTTGCACTAACAGGAAAACAAGGCATTTCAGGAAAAACACACCGGACATTCTGAACCACAGAATCGAAAAATAAAAGGCCCCCATCTGCTCAGATGGGGGCCTTTTATTATTAATCAATGAGTGCTTACAGCGACTCGAACTCCAGGTTCTCGCGGTACTGCCGGTAGTTGTCGATGCAGACAAAGTAGTCCGGGTCTTCGACGACGTTGACCACGCATATTTTTTCGGCCTTGCGAATGAGGCGAACGCTGTCTTTGCTGAGGTGCATGAGGTGGATGGACTTGCCAGCCCGCTCGTACATGGCGGTCAGTTTGTTGACCGTTTCAATGGCGGACTGGTCCATGATGCGCGATTCCTGAAAGTCGATGATGACCTCGTCGGGATCGTTTTCCACGTCGAATTTGCTCATGAAGAGTGTGGTCGAGGCAAAGAAGAGAGGGCCGTATATCTGATAGTGTTTGATACCGTGCTCATCCACCACCTTGCGGGCGCGAATTCGGAGTGCATTCTCCCATGCGAAGATCAGGGCCGAGATGATCACGCCACACAGTACGGCAATGGCGAGGTCGTACTTCACAGTCAGGACCGTGACCAATACGATAACAATGACATCCGACTTGGGAATCTTGTTCATGATGTTGAACGTACTCCAGGCGAATGTCTTGATTACCACAATGAACATGACACCGACCAGTGCGGCGATGGGCACCATTTCGATGTAGGTCGAGGTGAAGAGAATGAAGAACAGCAATGCGCCTGCTGCAACGATGCCGGACAGTCGCCCGCGTCCGCCGGAGGAGATATTGATGATGCTCTGCCCGATCATGGCGCATCCGCCCATGCCGCCGAACAGGCCATTGGTGAAATTACCGATTCCCTGTGCAACGCACTCCCTGTTGCCATGGCCGTGCGTATCCGTCAGCTCATCGATCAGCGAGAGGGTCATGAGGGATTCGATCAGGCCGATGGCCGCCAGAATTATCGCGTAGGGAGTGACAAAAACCAGCGTTTCCCAGGTGAAGGGAACCTGCGGGATAGCAAAGGAAGGCAGGCCGGATTCAATACCTGTCCCACCATTACCCTGAATAAAAGAAAGGACCGTTGAGGTCTCGATGTTGAACCCGATGACCAGAGCAGAGACAGCGACAATGGCGATGAGCGCTCCAGGTGCCTTGCTGTAAATTTTGGGGACAATGGTGAGTATGCCCATGGTCAGAGCCACCAGCCCCAGCATGATCCACAGCGGCTCGCCCTGCATCCATTCGCCGTTGGCCTTGAACATCTTGAGCTGGGAAAGAAAAATAACGATGGCAAGGCCGTTCACAAAGCCCATCATGACGGATCGTGGCACCATGCGAATGAACTTGCCCAGCTTGAAGATACCGGCAAGGGCCTGAAAGATGCCCACAAGCAGCAGTGTAAAGAAGAGGTACTGCACCCCTGCCTGCGGTCCGCCCATGGCATTTCCTTCCATGACAAGGCTGACCATGACCACCGCCATGGCGCCCGTGGCACCGGAGATCATTCCGGGGCGACCGCCCAGCACTGCGGTAATGAAACACATCATGAATGCGCCGAACAAGCCCACCATGGGAGAAACGCCTGCGACAAAAGAAAAAGCGACGGCTTCGGGAACGAGAGCCAGGGCGACGGTGATACCGGAAAAAATATCAGCCTGAACACTGCCCTTGGAGGCAGGGACAATAGAGTGGTTAGATTCCACAAACAATCCTTTGAAACTTCAGATGAAGCTGATGCCTGAAAGACAACAGCAGAACAGACAGCAGATGGTAGCTGCTGCATACAAATGCAAAATGAACCTTTGACAGGTTCGGCTGGAATGGATGCTATTACTTATGGGATCAAAACGAAAAACTGATCAACGGACCAACGAAATGGCGAGCATAAATAGAGCGCTATACCTTCAAGCGGGTTGTTACATGAACAAAAAACCGTCGTGAGTCAAGTTCATTCCTTTGCCATGAAGCGTCTGTCTTCAAGTATAATGATGAACTGCCGCTTTGTGTTCCTGTTACTTTTTCAGGACATAACAACGCGCCATCAATCACTTCCCTGACAAAGAGCGATTCTATCTCTCATTCAAGGTTGATTCATAAGCCATCCTTCCTGTATTTTATCTTTTGTTCGTGTGAAGGAATCATCCCACACAACGATAATTGATCTATAGCTAACGAGGAAACCATGGAACGACCCAAAGTTTTTATCACCAGACAAATCCCTCAGGAAGGCATTGACCTGCTGCAGCGCGTGGCCGACGTGGATGTGAATCCGGTGGACGCCCCATTGCCCAAGTCGAAACTCCTTGAGGCCGCCGCCAAATATGACGGCATCATTGGTCTGTTGACCGACAAGATCGACTCGGAATTTTTCGAAGCGGGGACCAATCTCAAAGGGTACGCCAACTATGCTGTAGGATTTGATAATATTGATGTGGCCGAAGCCACCAGACGCAAGGTACCGGTGTCCAATACCCCAGGTGTTCTGACCGATGCTACGGCGGAATGTGCCTGGGCACTCATTTTTGCAGTAGCCCGTCGCGTGGTGGAGTCGGACAAGGTCATGCGCTCCGGCAAATGGGACGGATGGGGCCCGATGCAGTTCATCGGCGGCGACATCATGGGCAAAACGCTGGGTATTGTCGGTGCCGGAAGAATCGGAACAGCCATGGCGCTGATGTCCCGCGGATTCGGCATGAAGGTCATCTACACCAGTTCCTCCGGCCGCAGAAACGGCGTATTGGACGCAGAACTGCACGCAGAACTTGTTCCCTTTGAAGAACTGCTCAAACGCTCGGATTTCATCTCGCTGCATACGCCGCTGACCCCGGACACCAAGCATTTGTTCGACAGCTCCGCTTTTTCGCTGATGAAAGACACGGCCTACATCGTGAATACGGCTCGCGGACCGGTCATCAACGAGGCTGATCTGGTGACGGCCCTCAAAACGGGCCAGATCGCCGGAGCCGGGCTGGATGTATACGAAAAAGAACCGGCCATGGCTCCCGGTCTGGCCGGGCTGGACAATGCCGTGGTCCTGCCGCACATCGGCTCGGCAACCGTCAGCTCCCGTACCAACATGTCCACGCTTGCCGCCCGCAATCTCATCGCCATGCTGCGCGGTAAAAAGCCCGAGACCTGTCTCAACCCCGAGCTGTTCGATTAACCGCCGCTTCACGCAAGAACATTCAACAAGCAAGAAACATGACCGCATATATTGAGAAGAAAAAGAACCTGCTTCATATTGCAGACCGCACCCTGCAGGCTGTTTCCCCGGCCCCTGCAATGCGCAAAGCGTTGCAACTGGACGGAACAAAGCTGATCGTCGGCCGCAATGAGTATGACCTGACCAGTTACGAACGTATCTTTGTCATCGGAGCGGGCAAAGCATCCGCTGCCATGGCCGAAACTCTGGAAGACATGCTTGGCGATCTGCTGCACGGCGGTATCGTCGCCACCAAATACGAGCATGCTCTCAACCTGAAAAAAACACAGGTACTCGAATCCAATCACCCGGTACCGGATCTGGCCGGAGAACGCGCGGCCAAGGAACTGCTGTCCATCGCCAAGGGTGTCACCGAGAACGATCTGGTCTTCTGCCTGCTCTCGGGCGGCGCAAGTGCCATTGTCCCTGCCCCCCGTCACCCCGTGACTCTCGAAATCAAACAGGCGATGACACGAAAGCTGCTCGAATGCGGGGCCACGATCAATGAGATCAACGCTATCCGCAAGCACCTCTCGGAATTCAAGGGAGGCCAGTTGGCCAAGGCGCTGGAACCGTCCACCGTTGTCACCCTGATCATCTCGGATGTTGTCGGCGACCACCTCGACGTCATCGGTTCCGGCCCGACAGCGCCGGACGCCTCCACCTATCTCGACTGTCAGGCCATCCTCGACAAGTATGCCCTGTGCAGCGCCATCCCCGAAGAAGTGACACAGGTCATTGCCGAAGGATGCGCTGGCGAGGCGCCCGAGACATGCAAGGTAGGTGATGCCTGTTTCAAGCAGGTCAACAATGTGATCATCGCCGGCAACTCAATGGCCGTTGACGGTGCAGCCGAGGCCGCCCGCGAGCTTGGGTACACGCCTGTTGTGGTGGATTACGCAATGGAAGGCGAAGCCCGGGACGTTGCTGCCAGGATGGTGCGACTGGCTGCTGAGTACTGTGAGAACAAGCACGACATCGCCCCTCCGGTCTGTCTGTTGGCCGGTGGCGAAACAACCGTGACTATCAAAGGCAACGGAAAAGGCGGGCGCAATCAGGAGTTTGCACTGGCAGCAGCCATTGAAATTTCCGAGTTGCAGGAGCATCGCGAACGGCTTTGCGTCATGAGTCTGGGCACGGACGGCACGGACGGCCCCACCGACGCAGCCGGAGCACTGGTCTTCCCCGACACGGTCGCCCGTTCGGACGAGCAGTCCGCCCTTGCACGGCAGGCGCTGGCCGATAACAATGCCTACGAGTTCTTCACCAATACGGACACGCTCTTGAAGACCGGCCCCACGCGTACCAATGTTATGGATGTGGTCGCCATACTCGTGGATAAATAGCATTCCGAGAAAGCAAGAATAACCGCCGCTGATCCCAAAATGAGGATCGGCGGCGGTTTTATTGTATCGATCGATTGGCTAAAGCCTATTGTTTGAACGAAGCCACATCAATATCGAGTCGTTTGATGATCTTCTGCAGGGCGACTCGGGACAGCCCACTCTTTCTGGCTGCTTCCGACACGTTACCCGATGATTTGGCGAGCAACTCTTCCACATAGGTCCGGGTAAAGTCGTCGACGACCTTCTCCTTTGCGTCCTTGTATGGAGCCAACTGCGACTCCCGTTCAGGCGCTTGACCATTCAACCCTTCCACCAGACGAACGTGGCTCAGCTCCAGCGCTTCGCCGGAAGAGAACACCGCCAGTCGACGAATGAAGTTCTGTAACTCGCGAACATTACCGGGCCACTGCTTGGTGGCAAGATATGCCAGTGCTTCCGGCGAGAAGTTCTTTTGCGGCACCTTCATCTCATCACAGGAGAGCAACAGGAAATGCCGTGCGAGAAGAGCTATATCCTCGGACCTGTCTCGCAGAGCCGGGACATTGAGGCTCAACACATTGAGACGATAGTACAGGTCTTCGCGGAAGGAACCGTCCTTGATCTTTTCCTCAAGGGGCTGGTTGGTGGATGCGAGAATGCGCACATCAACGGGAAGGGTTTTGCTGGCACCAACGGGCCGAACTTCCCCTTCCTGAAGGGCGCGAAGCAATTTGGTCTGGATACCGGGAGAAATATCCCCGATTTCATCCAGCAGCAGCGTCCCGCCGTTGGCGGAAATGAAGATACCCTTGCGATCGCGGTCCGCACCGGTAAACGCGCCCTTTACATGGCCGAAGAGTTCGCTTTCCAACAGTTGATCCGGGATGGCCGGACAATTGACCGTCAATAACGGTTTGTTCCTGCGCCGACTCAGCTTGTGGATGGTTCTGGCAACCAGTTCCTTACCGGTTCCCGACTCACCTCGGATGAGTACCGTGTAGTCGGATTCCGCCACGGCAGCGACCCCTTCCTTGAGACGACGAATGGGACTGCTGACGCCAACAAGCTCGTTGCCGCCGCATTGTTTCGCCACCATCTCCTGCAGTCGTGCATTTTCCGCCAGCAAGCGACTGCGCTCCAGACCACGTTGAACCACCTGAAACAGGGTGTCCGACTCCACCGGTTTGGTCAGAAAGTCATAGGCTCCCTTTTTGAGCGCCTCCACCGCCGTGGATACCGTTCCATATGCAGTGAGCATGACAACACTCAAATCAGGATAGGTCTCCTTGGCCGTGCGGAGCAACTCCACACCATCCATGCCGGGCATGTTGAGGTCGGTCAACATAAGGCCCACCGGCTCCCGCTCGAGTATGCCAAGAGCCTCCTCACCGCTATGGGCTGTCAGGAAACTCTCGTCCGGATACTTGCGCTCAAGGAGACGCGCGAGCCCCCGCGCAAAATCCTTTTCATCATCCACCAGCAAAACGCCTACGGATTCCATTATATATCCCCCTTACTCCTTATCACCGCTTGCGCGGGGCAAACGGATGGAGAAAACTGCTCCATCGTCATTCTTCACATCAATGGTTCCATGCATTTCCTGCACAAGGCCATATACCACCGCCAAGCCCAGTCCGGTCCCCTTGCCCACTTCCTTGGTGGAGAAGAAGGGATCGAACAACGACTTGATATTTTTATCGGATACGCCCGGTCCGTTGTCGCGGACCCGCAGCAGGATCATATCCGTCCGAATGTCATGCGATATGAGCACCGTGATGACACCAGTCCCCGGGTCAACGGCATCAAGGCCATTCTTGAGAAGGTTGGCGAGAATCTGCTCGACAGACTGCTCGTTGGCAACCACCGAAGGCAGGTTGGGAGCAAAGTCCTTGCGCAATGTGACCCCTTGCTGCTGGGCCTGAAGCCGGAACACGCTCATGGAGTTGGATACGACGGTGCCGATATCCAGCTCGACAAGCTCCGCCTGTTTCGGGCGAGCAAAGTTGAGCAGATCCTGCAAGACGTTCTGCGCCTGTGTGGCGTGTTTCAGGATGACCTCGGCATCAGAACCGATCTCCTGTCCAGGCTCCGCTCCCTTGAGCAACTCGGCATAGCACTTGATGACACCCAGCGGGTTGTTCATCTCATGCGCCAGTCCAGCGGCAAGCTGACCGACCGTGGCCAGCTTCTCGCTCTGCTGCATGGTTTCGAGCATCCGCCGTTCCTGTGTGATATCGCGAACGTAGATAACTCCCTGCCGCTCACCGGCAGCGCCCCCGGTCACGGGGAAGACGTTGAGGGCAAAGTTGCGGCCGTCATCGGTTTCCACCACCTGCGACATGGGTTCTCCCTGTCGCAAAGAAGCCGGGAACGGACATTCACCGAACACGCCACCGTCATGGAACAATCGCCCACAGGCATCGTCAGACAAGGCACCACCAAATGAGGTTGCCAGCTCACGAGCGGCCTGGTTTGCCAGAACAACGCTTCGGCTGGAGTCCATGAGCAGCAACGGATCACCGATGCCTTCGACAATAGCCTGCAGCATTCCTTTCTGGCGAAGGAGGTTGTTCAGTGCGGACAGGTTTTCCATAGCAATGCCAAGCTGGTGTCCGAGCGCCCGGAGCACATCTCGGTCCTGTTCCTTGAGCCCTTTGCCTTCTTCCCACTCCAGGCAAAGAATGCCTTCGGAATACTCGTCGGATGCGCCGACCGGAATATATGCCTTATTATCCTCATAGAAAGGCTTGACCTCAACGAGGATTTCCTTCCAGTTGCCGGGAAGCTCCGGCCGTTGCAATCCTTCCGGCCACGTATAGTAGCTCCGAGAGGCGAACATGCAGACAAAGCCGCCCTGCACCGCCTTGAATCGACGAACGATGAGCGGAAGGGAATATTTCCACATGTCACGCCGCGAGTGGCTCTTGTTAAGGCCATCCAGCAACTGGACAAAGAGTCCCACGTCCGACCGACGCTCGTCAGCTTCATCACGCAGCTCATGGGTTCTGACTTCAACCATCTGTTCCAGGTTGACCGAGTGTTCACGCAACTGATGGTGGACGCTGTGCAGGTGATCGCCCAGCTCCTCCAGCCCTTGCATGACTTCCTCGATTTCATCTTCCTGTTCGAGCTTCTGGGTCACTCCCAACTCAGGCTCCACATCGAAAAGATTGCGGAATTTCTGAATAAGACGTCTGAGGTTGGTCATGATCAATCGGTTGAAGAACATCTGCACCAGACCAAAGAAGATCAACATGCCGCCACCGTACAGGGCTGCATACCCCATGGTAGCCTCACGAATCTTGGCAACGGCTCCGTCTACGGGCACGCCTACAACCACAAGGCCGTCAGTAGCGTCTTCCTCATGATCAAATCCACGCTCGGCACCATATCGATCAAGCAACACCGGCGGAGCATCGGACGGTGTTCCGTGACATGTCAGGCACGATTCCTTGAATATGACCGGACGCGCCTTGATGTAATAATCCTTGCCGTTGATCTCGCGATAGCCTTCCCAATAGTGCTTGCCCTCATTGGTGCGAAAATACTGCAGCAGGTCTGCTTCCTGGCTGTTGATCTCAAAAAGCGGATTACGGGCGTTCTCTGCCACACGCCGATAGTGGTAGGCCGTGTCGCTCAGATCAAGTCGATCCATGATTGCCCGGGATATATATGAGGATGACATGGCTTCGATGATGAATTCATCTTCCGGCAATGTCTGAAACATCTTGGGACGCAGCACTTCACGTACATAGGACTGCACACTGGACACCGATCCAAAAACGAGATCGGCCCTGTCGCGCACCTGTGCATCAAGCAGCGAGCTTAAATGAAAATACATTCCCGAAGCGAAGAACACCCCGAGAAATAGAACAATGGTCCCCAAGCCAAACAAAAATTTGGCCTGGAGTTTTTTCGGACCCAGATACGCCATGATTCACTCCGGGGGCACCGCCCCCCTCGGTTGTAAATTGACTCCCCAGCCTGCGCTGAAGGCACGTGACCCTATCGTACTTTGCCGTCTTGGTACAACGAGAAGACGAATTGTCATACTTATGCCAACCGGAGGTTACCACCTGTAAACCAGAGTTAGCAATATGTGAATTTTCATTTTTTACTAAATCTAATAAAAAAGGACACTTATCTCTTTTTTCACGTTTGGCACGTACCTTGCCTATAAGAGAGTGACTGTTCATTATTTAGATAACCCAAAGGAGAGGTTAGGTATGGCTAAAGTAGACGTCGGACGTCCCGACAATACTCCATTGTGGATCCTCAGCGGCATGCTGTTGATCTATGGTGCTCTGGTCGCCTCCGGAGCACTGACCGGTCTGTTGACCACGTTCAAGGTTCACAAAGCAATTGGCATGATGGAAACTCTGTCATTCGTCGGTGGTGGCCTTGGTGTCGCAACCGCACTGCTGCGTCAAACCCGCATGGGCAAGCCCATGACAAATTTTGACACGTTCGTTCTGGAGACCATCCCGGGCGTTCTGTTCATCCTGGCACTGGCCATGGGCATCCGTTGGTTGGCCGAGCCCACTGTCAAGATGATGTCCTCCGCCCTGGTCCCCGTACTCGGCTTCAAGATCTACAAGGTCCTGAACCTGAACTACGTTGTCCTCGGTATTATCGTTGGTATTATCATTACCAACACCTGGGGCATTCCCCGTTTCGCTGCATCCGGTGTTAAGACCGCTCGCTTCGTACTGAAGATGGGTGTTATCCTCCTGGGTGCCCGTTACTCTTTCGCCGAGCTTGCCAAGCTGGGTATGGTTTCCGTCTGGATGATCGGTTTCTTCGTCCTCGGTACCGTATTCTTCGTGCTCTTCCTCGGTAAAATCTTCAAACAGCCCAAGTCCATGACTGGCGTACTCTCCGCTGGTATGGGTGTTTGCGGTGTATCCGCAACTGTTGCTTGTGCTCCGGTCGTCAAGGCCAAGTGCTCCGAGATGGCTTACACCATCGGTACCATCCTCGGCTTCGGTATCCTCTGCATGTTCGCCTTCCCGACCATCGGTAAGCTGGCTGGCATGAACGCAACCCAGTTCGGTGCATGGGCCGGTACCGGTATCCTGAACTCCGCTCAGGTTGCTGCTGCCTGTCTCGCATTTAACGCCGTTGACATTAAGACCCTGAAAGTCGGTGAGATCTTCAACATCACCCGTGTTCTGTTCCTGCCCATCATCGTCCTGGTGCTCGCCACCTGGTTCGGCAAGCAGTCCGGCACGAAGCTCTCCTTCAAGGAAGTTGTCATCGACAAGTTCCCCATCTTCATTCTCGGCTTCCTGCTGCTCTTCCTGATGTCCTCCCTGGGTCTCTTCTCCCCTCCGGGCCACTACAAGGGTAAGTACCTCGACTTCAGCTACAACCAGCGCACCGAAGTCACCCCTGAAGAGCTGACCACCCTGAAGAAAGCCCTTGATACCGGTATCGCCGGCCTGAACGCTCAGGAACAGGAAGCTTTTGCAGACCTGGTCAAGCAGCACCAGATCGCCGGTAACTTCGAAGACCGCGAAAACAAATCCAAGTTCGACGAAACTGCTCGTGGTCGTATGTCTGGCCTCGAATCCATGATCGCTCGCGACAAGGGTGGAGAAATCACCCTGACAGCAGAAGTCAAGGACGCTGTAAAGCATGCTCTCAAGCAGGTTAAGAAGGCATCCAAGACTGTTGTTACCCTGACTGACGCCATGATCTGGTTCTTCGCCTACGGCCTTATCGGTCTCGGCATGCAGATCACCAAGAAGTCTCTTGCTCAGGCCGGTGGCTGGCCGCTCATTATGGGTGGTATCTCCGGCGTAGCCAAGGCAACCCTGTCCTTCATCGTTGTCATGTACTTCGTTAAGGACGTAGTCCTTCACTAAAAGGAGAAATGAAAATGGCACAACCCGATGTCAAATGCGATATCAATAAGTCCGATCAGGAAGAGAACGAAGAACGCGCACTGTCCGTCTTCGAATCCGAGAAGAACGAAGACCTGACCGCCCTCGCGCTGGTCATGGTAGTTACCTTCCTCGTACTCCTGTTCACCAAATGGCTTGCCTAGTAAGTAAATAACCGACATCCTCTCCGTTTCCGAGAGGGACCACATGGTCCCTCTCGGCACGGAGAGCAAACAAAAAAACAATACTCGTCATGAAGCATATATTACTCGCCACCCACGGAACTCCCGGAGCACGCAAGGCCGAAATCCTTGCCCGGCAGTGGGCTTATCAATACGGCGCAAAGGTCACCGTCCTGTCCATCATCAATGAGGCCTGGGGCGACATGACCTGCGACGACTGGCTCAACACATCAACGACACGCAACAACTTCGGATCCTATGTGGCGGGAGAAATCGCCAAGGAAATCGAAGGAGTCTGGGATCGCGTTCGCAAGGATTTCGATGGAATTGAAATCGATTTCCTGAGCAAGGGCGGCAAACTCGAAGATGTATTGGCTGAAGCGGCCGAAAAGGTCGGCGCCGATGTGGCGATTATGGGTGCCTGGCAGAAAGTACAGGCTCCCGGCTTCAAGGACCGTTTAGAAAACAAGCGTCTGCACCCGCAGATGCCCTGCCCGCTGGTGGTGGCACCATGACAAGCACTTCTGATCTCATAGACCGTAGAGAACGCGCTCAGGCCGAGGCCGACGAGCTGCCCCGTCCCAACACGTGGATGGAGACAACGCTTCCCTGGAACGAATCGTTCTGGCAGAAGCTCAACCGTAAAACGCTCATGCGTCTCAACCCGCACTGGCATATTGAAAAGCCCAAAGACGGCGCCTATCCGGTAGAAGATGTGCTGGTGGAATCCGAGTTCAACACCGACCCGGAGTTCAATCGTGATGAAAAGACGTTCTCGGCCCATTTCTCTGAAATTGGCCTGACGCTTTCCGCACGCTCCACTGAAGACGGAACCAATACCGCTCTGTCTTACTCCATTGATGCGCCCAAAGGTGCTTCATTCACCAAGGAAGATGCGGGACGCACCATGCAATACTGGCTGCCTTCGCTTCGGGAATACTACCGACTCCATGAAAGCAACTCGCTCAAGCACCGCGCCTGGCGTTTCTTCATGGACAAGATCATCCTGACGATGAATCCCACCCAGCGTCGTATCTGCGGTTTCATGTTCAAACTGACCATCCTCGAATGCCTGCTCATTCTCATTCTGGGCGTCGGCTGGTTCTACTACGGAGCATAAACGGAGTTGATCATGGCAGAATCCAAAATTTACAAGAACATGTTTAGGCACTTTTTCGTTGGACTGGGTGCAATAACCTATCTCACCCTGGGTTTCACCCTGCTCTACCAATACCTCGGCGTCATCAATGACTGGCCGGGAGTATTCCTTACCGTGATGCGCGAAGCCTCCGGAGATTGGTGGCTGGACATCGATTGGACATCCCCTGTGCTGCTTGGCACCTTTTGCATCACCACGTTGCTTGCGGGCATTTATGCCGCCGTCAAGCGCAACGATTTCGGTGAATACAGAGAACCGGACATCCAAAGCCAATCCGGCTTCTAGCGCAACACCCGAGGTCATCGCCCCCGACCTCGGGTGTTTTTCATGTATCTGTCGCTTGGCAGAGGCATCATCATATTTTATACTACAATCAGGTGATACCAAGAGATTGGTAGCCCTTCGCGGTGTCTGTTTTCTCCTCTTTTCTTATCGATCAGGAGAACGTCAATGTGGAGCGCTCTGGAAAATATGGCCCTCAGAGAGTCTCTCCCGCCGCCATTGCAACCGGGAGAATCCATCAATGGAATACTGGTCGCCGGCCAGTTTCCAGTTGTAGGGCATAACCTGTTTCACCTTGGCAGCCGCCGATCCCGTCCATATCTGCTCAAACAGTTCTACTCACTTGATACCGACGCCTTTCTTCGTCGCCAGAACGAATCACGCTTCATCACAGTCCCTCAAACGCCAAACGTCAACTGGCCAACAGAGGAGTGGCGTGGAGGCGTTGTCATCCCCAGAGCAACCGGCATCACGCTCAAGCGCTGGATAGACGAGCGCACTCCGCCCATTCGCCACCGCCTCGAAGCGACTGCAAACCTCGCTTTGCACCTCGCCACACTCCATGCCAGTGGGGTTGCCCATCGAGACCTCTCGCTTAATACTATCCTCATAGATGGCAAGAACATTGTCCTTACGGACTTCGGATCTGCCGTGACCAACGTATGGGACGATCTGTGGACAGACACCCTGTATAAACCGCGTGCAAATGCCTGGGCTTGCCCACCGATGCCGTGGGAAACGGAACCACCTTTCGCCATCGACATCCATGCCTTTGGTGCCATAATGCAGATTCTGACAACCGGCATTCAGCCATACACACGCCGTCATTGTCTGGCGTATCATTGCCTGCCGTTCAGACTCAGACCGATCAGACCTCCCAGGAACGAGGCATTGCCCGCCGTTGTCTATGAACTGATCGAAGCCTGTCTTGCCAGCCGACCGGAAGACCGGCCAACCATGCAGGATGTTGCTGACAAGCTGAAAATCTACAGCAGCGGATTTTCACCAGAGCCACTTCACTCCATCGAGCCCCCTCAACGGCATGGGGCCGCCAATCGAATCATGGTGTTCATCAACGACGACCATCAGTCGGTGTCGTTATTCGATGTAGCTTTGGACATGGCCGTGCAGCACCCCTCCATGTTCCTGTTCGTCAGCATTGTTCCGAACAACCTGCCCAGCGGGCATGCCCAGCGATTCAAAGGAAACCTGTTCCGCAAGCTCAATCACGGTCTGATGCGATGCCGGGCTGCCAATGTCAGTTGGAGTCTGCGCATTCTGGAGAATGTCGATCCAGAGCAGGCTGCGGTAGCACTCATATCCCAGTACCAACCCCACACAGTTCTTGTCGGCACCCCCAATTCTCGTGTCAAATGGCGTACCAGCTTTCCGAAGGCGCTGAAATCGCGAGACATCCCTGTAACCATCATCAACTAATGCTCCCGCCAGAGCTTTCATTGTGATTCACCGCTGACGTGTGCTATGCTGGTACGCAAAACTATGTGCTTGCCAACCAACGCCAGCAGCGGACCTGCCGCAAAGGAATCTATCAATGAAAAGACTCATCATCGCCTTTGTACTGATGCTCTCCTGCGCACTGCCAGCCACGGCAGGAAGCATGGTCAACTACACCATCAACGGAGAGGCTTTCGAGGGGTACTTCACCTCACCAGCCGATAACGCACCGCTCGTCGTCATCATTCACGACTGGGACGGCCTGACCGATTATGAAATCACCCGGGCGAACATGCTCCATGAGCTTGGATACGCCGCTTTTGCCGCCGACCTGTATGGGGCCGGTGTTCGCCCCACAAAAACCGAAGACAAACGCAGTCAGACGCAGGCTCTCTACACCAACCGGGAGAGAATGCGCACATTGATGTATGGCGCATTGAAAGTCGCTGACAAACTCGGGGCTGACACTGCCAACGCGGTTGCCATAGGATACTGCTTTGGCGGTGCCTCCGTGCTCGAGCTGGCACGATCCGGTATGCCCATGAAAGGATTTGTTTCCTTTCATGGCGGGCTGACCACACCGGAAGGCCAAGGGTACGCTGATACAAACGGGTTTGTTCTGGTGCTGCACGGCACAGCGGATACTGCGGTCACCATGCAGGATTTTGCCAATCTGGCCGTGGAAATGGAGGAGGCAGGAGTCGCTCACGAGATGACCACGTACAGCGGTGCACCTCATGCCTTCACGGTTATCGTCAGCACTCGCTACCATCCCGAGGCCGACAGGCAATCGTGGGCACGTCTGATTCGCTTTTTGGGTGAGACCCTTAACTGATCAACCTGACATCAAGGTTCATTTGTCGCACACAACATATGCAATCGTTCCTGAACAATAATCTGTTCAGGAAAGTAACAATCATCCGTCAATACCATTTGCCACAGGAGGTTTTCATGTCTGACAAGGAAAAACGCAGAGCCAACGTCATCGAAGTGTTGAACAAGGCACGAGCAATGGAGCTTCAGGCCATTCACCAGTACATGAACCATCATTACAGCCTGGATGACATGGATTATGGTGAGCTGGCTGCAAAGATGAAACTCATTGCCATCGATGAAATGCGTCACGCCGAAGACTTTGCCGAGCGCATCAAGGAGTTGGGTGGAGAACCGACAACATCAAAGGCCGGTCCCATCGAAAAAAGGCAACCCATCGACAAGATATTTGTCTACGACGCCGAGGAAGAGGATAACGCCATTGATGCCTACAACCAGTTCCTCCTTGTATGCCGCGAGAATGGTGATTCCGTGAGCGTCAAACTTTTCGAGGAAATCATTGATGATGAACAGGCGCATTTCAACTATTTCGACGCCATCAAGGACCACATCGAAAGCCTCGGCGACTCCTACCTTTCACGCATAGCAGGCACGTCGTCAGCCACAGGCCTTGCCCCACAAGGATTTGTCATTACCGGCAAGGGATGATGTATTCCCATTCAAAACAACCAAGCGGCGCACTCACATCGAGTGTGCCGCTTTCCATTTGGGGCGAGAGATTTATTACGATCACTCCAGGCTTCTCTTTCTTCTGTGTAAGTACATCACTCCCAGAATCCCCACGCTCAACAGAGCGAAGGTGGAAGGTTCTGGGGTAGTGACGGGAACGACGGAAGAAGATGATGCTGTTTCAAATCGGAGATAGGAAGGGGTTTCGCTTTCACCTGCCGCCAGATACATTTCGGCGTACCCCTGCTCCTTGAACTCAAAGGCGGACCATGCATATCCCATGGTCAGGTCATTGACGATATACTCGGTAACATCCAGAGAATGCCAGCCCAGCGTAGCGCCGACCATGATGGTCTCGAGCCACTGATTCCCTGAAATCTTGTCACTCGCATTGCCTGTGGCCGAGGATGAATCTTCGGCATGATACAGCTTGCCTGCTACATCATAATAATTCCACCCACGACTTCTTGTGGATAACAGATTGTAATTGAAGGTAACGGAAACGATATCATCCACAATACCGGTGAATTCGCCAAGGTCATATTGCAGATAAGCGTTTCGCCAACCTCCATCCCCATACTCATACCAGTCGTATGCTCCAACGACCGAAGAGCCGTTCTCAAAACCGGAATCATCCCAGGCGCTGTAGCCCCAGCGATCCTTCCCGGCCATCCCGTCGCCTCCCGGAGTGACCTCGATATTCAAAAATCCTGCTGAAGCGTTGACAGCAAACAATACGCCGAAGACCAAAACCAGAGTAGCGAAAACCTTTTTCATACTACTGCGCCTCCCCCCATCCTTTGGACCACTGATCGGCCATTTTAAGGTGGAGTCCTGCGTCCGAGTTTGTGCCTCCGTGGAGGCGGTTCGCCGCAGCCGTTGTGGAGCGTAGCCCGTCCCCGCAGGGGCGGCCCGAAGGGCCGAGGGCGGAGCGGAGCAACGGCTGCGAGCCAAGTCAATGAACATTCAGGTTGCCTCTGTATACGGCAGCGGGAGTTCTTTTGTCCAACGACGAATGTCCGCGCTCTTCGTTGTAATACCGAAAATAGCGCGTAAGCCCATGGTATAGCTCGATTCCATCAGAATACGCCTTGGGGTAAACATCCTCGTATTTCACCGTCCACCACAACCGCTCGATAAATACGTTGTCGATTGCACGGCCTTTGCCGTCCATGCTGATTGCAATGCCCTTGCTCTGCAAAACGCCGGTAAATTCACGGCTCGTGAATTGCGCTCCCTGGTCCGTATTGAACATCTCTGGCGTGGAGATGCGCAATGCCTTGCTCAGTGCGTCCACGCAAAACGAACTGTCCATGGAATTTGACAGTTCCCAAGCCAATACGAATCGGCTCCACCAGTCAATCACTGCCACCAGATACAGAAAGCCGCGCTGCATGGGGATGTAGGTGATGTCAGCACTCCAGACTTGATTCTTTCGCTCAATGGCAACTCCTTTCAGCAGATAAGGAAACACGGGATGCTCCGGGTTGGGGACACTCGTATGCGGCCCTGGAGTAATCGCTTGCAAGCCCATCAGCTGCATCAGTCGCTCAACTCGCTTGTGGTTGATCTGATGGCCTTGTGTCTTCAGCCAATCCGTCATGCGCGGCGAGCCGTAATCCGGCTGACGCAGATACTGCTCGTCGATGAGACGCATCAAGGCCAAGTTCTCATCGGACTCGGCTGCAGGTTTGTAGTAAAACCCCGAGCGGGAAATGCCTGCCAACTTGCATTGCCGCCGGATGGAATACTCCCGATCCGGTTTGATCCACTGGCGGCGTACCTCAAGCGGCAGGCTTACAACTTTTTTTCAAGCCACTTGATATCCATCTTGAGCCGACCGATCTCCTCGAACAAAGGTGCGGTGACCTCCTCCTGGCTCTTGGCTTTCTTGCCACCGGAAAAGATTCCTTCGGCATTTTCAAGGAGCTGCCTTTTCCAGGTGGATATCTGGTTGGGATGCACTTTGTACTCCGCAGCCAACTGCGCCAACGTTTTCACGCCACGGATAGCTTCCAGCGCGACCTTGGCCTTGAACTTATCCGAATGCTTCCGTCTTTTGTTGCTCTTTGTCATACGTCCTTCCTTATCGGTTTAAGGACGCAGATTCCACTTTAACCGGTGGTCCGAATTTCGGGGGAAAGCGCACTACCTCCTAATTATGTCCTCTCACCCCCGCTGCGCCCAAGCAACATTCAGACCACCGCGGTAAGCCTACGCAATTGATATCAATGAATATTCTCAATTTTTTCTAGATTTTCTGGAAAAACTGACAATGTGTAACCAATTCCGACACCCCACCACCAGCCAATCAAGGAGCATTGCCTGGAGTCCATCAGCGGGACCAAGCAATAAAATAACTCCGTCGTGGTGCATAAACGCGAAAAAGTTGATAAGGGGGAAGTATCTCTCTGTCATCTGTCCGGGGAAAAGGGCAAACGGCAGAGCACTGCTACCAGGAGGAGGTATGAAGCGAACAACCAAGTCGGCTTTACTGGTCGTGTTCGGTATCGTGATCGCATTTCCCCTCTTCAGCATGACCTATTACACCATGGTCAGGACTTCGACACCGGAGTTCTGCGGCTCATGTCATGAGATTCGTCCCGCTGTCATGGCCTGGAAGACATCGACACATGTCAACAACGCGCAGGGTTTCGTGGCTGACTGCATGGATTGCCACCTCCCCGCTCCTCACGACACGGTTGATTTCTTTTTCACCAAAACAGCGCACGGCATCAAAGATGTTTTCGCCCACTTCACGGGCGGAGCCGAAAGCTATGATCGACAGGTCATGAAAGAGCGCATCTGGGCAACCATGAAAAATGACCAGTGCATGAAATGCCATCGCAACCTGCTGCACATGCCAGCCAAGCGAGGGGCCATGATGGCGCATCGGCGCGTACTCTATGCCGGAGACAACGAGTACAGGTGCACCGATTGCCACAGGGACCTCGTCCACAACAATCGACAGTTTTACGACTACAAGCAGTTCAACGCCCCGTATCAGGCCAGCGGACTGCGAGATCTGGGCATCTAAAGGAGGGTTTGTATGCACAAAAAATGGATACTGTCTCTAGCTGCTCTTGTAACCGTCATCCTGCTATCGGCCACCGCCGGTGCGCAAAACTACCCCAAGGTACGTGAACTCCGCATGGATCGTCAGACTCCTCCTCAAGGAGTGGCCTGTATCGAATGCCATAGACAGGAAACCCCCGGTATTTTTGCTGACTGGGCCATGAGCCGACACGCATCCGCAGGCATTACCTGTCTGGATTGCCACCAGGCGCAACCCGGCGACAAGGATATCGCCGTGGAACATGAAAAATACTACTCCATGGGTGACATGCCCATGGGCGAAAAACAGTACTTCGTGCCCATCGCCGCCCCCGTGACGCCGAAGGACTGTTCCCGCTGTCATCCCGACGAAGCAAAGCAATACTCGAAGAGTAAACATGCCAACACCATCGAGATCATGTGGAAAATAGACCCGTGGCTCAATCAGGGCATGAACTCCGACAACGAGCGCAAAACCGGCTGTTTCTACTGTCACGGTACTGTGCTCAAAATGAAAGACGGCAAGCTCGACCCGGCCACATGGCCTAATGTCGGCGTCGGCCGCCTCAACCTTGATGGATCACTGGGTAGCTGTACAAGCTGTCATACCCGTCACCGCTTCTCGGTAATGGAAGCGCGCAAACCCGAAACCTGTGGACAGTGCCACCTTGGCCCCGACCATCCGCAAATCGAAATCTATAACGAATCCAAGCATGGCGACATCTACCATGCGTTCAAGCAGGAATACAATTTCGACTCCGCTCCCGGCGCATGGACCCCAGGTGTCGATTATCGTGCTCCGACCTGTGCCTCGTGCCATATGTCCGGTTCAGGCAAGCAGCCGACCACCCACGATGTGACCGAACGTCTGTCATGGGAAACACAGGCACCGCTGACCGTCCGTCCTCAGGACTTCAAGCCGTTCCCATCAGGCACCGACTGGCAGGTGGAACGCGACAAGATGCGCGACATCTGCAAGCAGTGTCACGGCAATGCCTGGGTCGACGACCATTACACGCAGTTCGACAAGGCAGTCGAAGAATACAACGAGGCTTACTTCAAGCCCGCAAAGGCCATACTCGACCAGCTTTATGAAAAGGGTCTGCTCGACAAGTCCAAGTTCTTCGATGAGAACCTGGAAGTACAATACTATGAACTCTGGCACCATGAAGGACGCCGCGCCCGCATGGGTGCAGCCATGATGGCACCGGACTATGCCTGGTGGCATGGCTTCTATGAGTGCAAGCACCGCTTCAACCACTTCATGGAAGAAGCACGCCATCTCATCGAAACCAACACCAAGGCCTACAGGTACCCGGACTTCCCGAATACCGGCGGCGATACCACGCGTCCGGTCGAAATATTCGGCAAGCAATAGGGGCTCGACAACACGAACATCAAAGGGGGCGCTCCGGCGCCCCTTACTTTTTTCGCATAAAGATTCGCATCCGTTCGCCACTCTATCGCCGCCGGGACCGGTAGGGAACACGCGACCATCAGGCACCTGGTTTGCTCCACCTGTCCATAAAGGACAGCCAACCGACCAACGCTTCCTGTATCCGTCAACAATCTTTACAACCGACTGTAAGGAACCTCATACACTTTGCCGAATCCAATGGAACCGGACTAACCCAGTACACCAATATCATTATTCATTTTCTTATGGCCCATAACGTGCATATAGGAAGCAAGTTTTGGTATGGATTGGACCATGCAAATTTTAGCGGCAAGGGGACGCCTGAAATCGCAATCACTTCAGGCACCTTTTTTTATACACCACCAAAACAAAAGGCGCATCCTTCGGGATGCGCCTTTTGAAATGTGCTGCGATTATCGGTTCTAATCAGAGAGAGCCTCTATCGTTACAAAGACCTCGACTTCCTTTCCAACGACGCCAAGCTCATAGAACTTTCCTGTCCCTACTCCGTAAGCCAGACGATCAATGGTGAATCGGCTGTCAAAGCCGGCAACGGACTGGCCTTCCTTCAACGGGTTGTCCACAACGCCGGTAATCTCCATGGGGATCGTTACAGCGTGTGTCTTTCCCTTGATAGTCAGGTCACCGGTTACGAGCAGCATGGTCTCATCAGTTCGCTTTATGCCCGTACTGACAAAAGTCATCTCCGGGTATGCATTGGCATCAAAGAAATCCCCAGAACGGAGGTGATTGTCCCGCTTGGTGATTCCTGTGTTGATGGAAGCCGTCTTGATGGTCATCATCACCTTGCCCTGCTCCGGCTTGTCAGGATCAAGGGAGATGTTGACATCGAACTCCGTGAAGCTGCCACGAACCGTGGACAGTATGTGCTTCACATCAAAATACACATAGGAATGGGCCTTATCCACATTCCAATCCGCTGCAAATGCGGATTGAGCGAGTATCGCGAACAGTAGAAGTGCAACGGAAACCAAACTCTTGATACGCATGTTGAGCTCCTGTTTCTAAAAGGTTTCAAAAACCAAATTCTTCCGTAACTATCTGTGAGGGCGGAACCCCCATTTCACTCAGGGTGCGCTGAACACTTTCCATAAACGGTTGTGGTCCGCACACGAAAAAAAGAGAGTCGGACAAAGGGACCTCGGCCAGGACACGGTCAAGCAGATCGTGATTGACCCTGCCCGTATATTCGTTATCCACACTCGTGGCATCCCGGCTGAAGACATGTGTCACATCAAGCTGGTGCAAGCGAAGGGCATGCTCCTTCAACTCCTCACGGGCAAAGGCATCCTCCACTGTCCGGTTACTCCACACCAGGTGCAATGGAGGTGAAAGTTCATCCATATTCTCGATCATCGACAGCATGGGGGTAATCCCGACACCGCCTGCAATGCACACATAACCAGCTTCGCAACCATATGCTTCAGGACTGAACATACCATAGGGACCACTGACCTGGACGGTATCCCCAACCCGGAGTTGACCGACACGATTCGTCCAGTCGCCGCAACAGCGTATGACAAACCGGAGAGTATCGGCCCCCGGTGAAGACGAAATGGTGAACGGATGCGGCTCCGACGGTATTGGGCCGTCAGTCACATTGATGTACGCAAATTGTCCAGGTGCATGGCGGATTGGATTGCCCAACGGACGCAACCGAAGCTCACGAGCGGCAGGTCCGACCCGTGTCAGCGAAACAACCTCATGCTTCTCCCCATCCATGAATGGCCGAAACAATATCCACCCCCAGCACACGACGACCACGATCCCAACGCAAACCAAAAACACAAGTGGCACGCCGGAGTGATAACTGTCGGTGACATAGTAGACATGGACCAGCGAAGTCACCACCAGAACAATGGCCCCGGCCTGATGCATCCACTTCCAGTAGTGGTAGGGAATTCTTGAGAAGGAGCGCCCATATGCGATGGCTGCATATATTGACAGCGATATGAGCAAGCCGCCCCCGAGAATTTCGGGCCAGTACTCCCACTTCACGGGGATTGTGGCCACATCATCGATGGAAAAAACCAACAGCGGATGCATGACGGCCAACGCAACGATGGTGATGCCGACCATCCGATGGATTCGCACCATGCGGTCATACCCCACCAGCCGCTCAATCATGGTGAAACGGGCTATGAAAAGTATCTGGAGGCCCATCAATACGATCGCTGCAACCCCCGCAGACTTTCCCAGTGTCAGAATATCCCTGTCGATTCCGAACTTGTAGAGCATAGAGGATGACGGATATTCCCAAGGAAGCCATGCTCCGAAAGAAACAGCAACCACAGCTACCAAAAGAAGCAGCATACGGCCCTGCAATCTTCTACGTGAGGACAACATCATGATATACATCGCCTCTCATACGGGGGAAAAGGCCTGTTACGCACGACCTTGAAGCCGACCACTAGGCGCACGGCCACCAGAGCGACCACAGAACCGGTCCACACCAGTGTATCCATATTTTGAAGGGTGTAGAGAGACAGGGCAAGCACCTGCAGTGAGCACAATACCATTTGAAGAATCAGGGCCACGCCCGAAGTACCGACAAAGAAAAGCAGTGGCGTCAGAACGATCAATGCAACAATGTCGGGAGGCGATATCCACCAATGGACCAAAGCGGATTCCGGTGGGTAACGAAACAGTGTGATGCACAGGGAAACAGCACACAGCAACGCGTGTAGTGTCACCAGAGCCGTTGTGGACCAGTATGTCTTATGATCTGTCTTCATGCGTACTCACACTCCATAAAAGGATATCAGTTTTTACAATACATGATCCAACGCGAATGTCTAGAAAATGAAAACGGCAACCTTGGTCAAACTTTGCTTTTCTCCCGTGAAAAAGTGCTTCTGAAAGCTGGCTCTCCCAAGTGCACGATCATGTGCTTACCCTCCATTCTCCCCCCTCTGAATACCACTCATTCTATATTTGATACCAACAAAACAACTGATTGGATTGATCAATTAAATTGACAATCTCCGATACATTATGAAAAATGATAAATAGGATGGAATACCATAGCACCAGAGAATATACATGACAGAGAGCCACACGTTACAACAGGCTTTGGAAACTGCCAGGAGGCGGATAAAGGAGCTTGAAGAAGAACTTGCCAAGCAGGAATCTTCAAATAACACCCCACTTGAGGAGGTGGCATTTGAAAGTGCGCCGGGCGGGATGGCGATACTGTCATCGGAAGGAATTTTTCTGGCATGCAACAAGGTAGGAGCAGACATACTCGGATACACCGTCAGCGAAATGGACGGGTTGCCAATCGATAGACTCTGCATTGATGAAAAGTGCAAGACACTCCTCAAGACCTCCACCCATGTTCCCCAAAACATCAATGACAACCGAATAAGCATGCGACGTAAGGATGGGGAACGAATATGGGTCGATATGGACATCACGCCTGTCGAGTACGGAAGCAAGCAGGCAGTTCTCCTCTCATTCATTGACATAACCCCCCTCAAGGAACTGCAATCCGAGTTGAACTCCGTCTATTCCGATGTGGAACAACTCATCAAAGAACGAACCGCAGACCTTGAGAATGCCAATTACAATCTTGGCGCCCTCAACCACAAGCTCATCAAGCGCGATGTGGAACACCAGACAGCCCGCAAGTCCCTGCAGGAAAGCGAGCAACAGTTCCGATCAATTTTCGAGAACAATCACGCGGTGATGCTCATCATCGACCCCGATAGCGGAGCCATTCTCGACGCCAACCCTGCCGCAGTCGAATTCTATGGATATTCATTGCGCGAAATCAAGACGCTCAACATAGCCCACATCAACACCCTTGATGACGAAGAGATTCTGCAGGAAGTAAAGAACGCCGAGCAGGAAAAGCGCAATCACTTCTTTTTCAAGCATCGACTTGCCAATGGGGACATTCGTGATGTGGAGGTATTCAGCGGCCCCATCACTTCCATTTCGGGACGCATACTCTACTCCATTGTTCATGACATCACGGAGCGACGCGAGGCCGAAGAAAAGCTCGAACAGTACCGACGCATCATCGCCACGGCCACCGATCTCTACTCTCTCGTGGATCGTGACTACCGGTGCACCATGGTCAATGATTCATATCTGTCCACATTCAAGCTCAAGAAGAGCGATGTGATCGGAAAGCCGTTGCAGCAACTGATGGGACAACCCATTTTCGACCAACACATCAAGCCATACCTGGAACGTGCTTTCAAGGGGGAAGCCTGCAATACGGAACACAGGGTGCAGTTGTCCGGCGAAGATCGTTTCTTTACGGTCACATACAACCCCGTACCCCGGGCAGACGGCACTATCGATTATGTTTCGATAGTCTCCAGAGACATTACGGAGCTCAAGGAGCAGGAGCAGAATCTTCGTACCTTCTCCGAACGACTCGCCATTGCCACCAACGCCGGGGAAATCGGCATATGGGAATTGAACATTGAAACCAACGAAGTGTTCTGGGACGACATGATGCGTCGCCTTTATGGTCTCAAGGCGTCAGACGATACGCCCACCTATGAGGTATGGCACTCCTTCGTCCACAAGGATGATCTGGCCAAGGCGGAGAAAGCCCTGCAAGGGGCGCTGAAGAACAATTCCCAGTTCTCCTGCGACTTTCGCATTACCAGGCCCGATGGAGAAGAACGTCACATCAAGTCTGCAGCGCAATTGAACGATCCAAGTGAAAGACCGCGTTCCATGACCGGGGTCAACTGGGATATTACGAAGACACGCAAGTTGCAGGAAGAGTTGCAACGCCTGGCCACCACCGATTCCCTGACCTGTGCTCACAACCGACGAAGCTTCATGGAAAGAGCACATTCGGAAGTGGCGCGCAGTCACCGGCACGGCATTCCCCTCGCCTTGCTCACACTCGACATAGACCACTTCAAGCGGGTGAACGACACGTACGGTCACCCTGCCGGAGAGGAGGTGCTCAAGTCGCTGGTTAACGTTTGTCAGGAAACACTGCGATTCACCGATGTCTTCGCACGTATGGGCGGTGAAGAATTCGCAGCCATCCTCCCGGAAACCCAGATTCCGGAAGCAATCGTCACGGCGGAGCGCGTACGAAAGGCCGTAGCCAGCACCCCAGTGAATACCGATGCAGGTATCATCGACTATACCGTCAGCATAGGCATATCCACCTTGCGCGACGATGACGACTCTCTCGACGATCTCATGCGACGAGCAGACAAGGCCCTGTACAAGGCCAAGGAAAATGGGCGCAATCGAGTCGAAACCGAGTGACCCCTTGACGCAATTCGTCCCTCACCATAGTATTGAAACTTGAATCAAACCATTGTTTTCAAGCAAGTGAGGAGTATATGAGCCCCCTTTTCAGCAAGTCCAATGACGACTGGTTTCTCCCGGAAGACGTTCGCAAGCAGTTGCTCAAGACCTTTGACAGCCTCAAGAACACCGTCGTGCTCGAAACATTCGCCCAACCCGGCGAAAATGACGAGTTCGCCGAATACATGAACAAATTCTGCCGTGATCTGGCAAAACTCACCGACAAGATAGTTGTCAGGGAACACGAGATTCCGTCGGCTCGCGCCGAAGAGTTGGGCGTGACCGCATCTCCGACCCTCTGCATCAATCCGGACGACTACTATATTCGTTTTCTCGGCGCCCCGGTGGGGGAAGAAGGCAAGGCGTTCATCACCGCCATTGTCCTTGTGTCGCTCGGTATGCATGGGTTGTCCGACGTTTCCGGGCCGTTGCTTGAACAACTGAACGAAGAGCGGATGGTGCAGGTTTTCGTCAGCCCGACCTGCCCGTACTGCCCCGGTCAATCCATGAGCGCCATCAAGGGCGCCATTGCCAAGCCGGGACTGATCAAGGCCGAGATCGTGGAAATGAACGAAAACCCGGAACTGACCAAGCGGTACAATGTCGGGTCGGTTCCGCATACCATCATCAATGACGGCGCACACAGCGCGTTGGGGCTGATGCCCGAGGAGCGTTTCATTGTCGAAATGATCTATCTCAAGGATGCAGAGGAATTGCTCGCTGAAGGCGCGCTGCCCGGCATGGACGGCAAACATATCCCATCCCAGTACGGGAACATTGAACCGGGTGAAGTGGATCTCGTGATCATCGGAGCCGGCCCCGCCGGACTGACGGCCGGGATATACGCCATCCGAGCGGGATTGACGGCCGTGGTTCTTGAGAAGAACATTGTCGGCGGTCAGGTGGCGTTGACCCCCGTGGTCGAAAACTATCCCGGATTTGCCAATGTCCCCGGCAAGCAGCTCATGGATATCATGAGCGAGCACGCCCGCGAGTACACCCCTGTTCATGAAGGCGAAGGTGTTGAGTCCATCCAAATGGGCGACCCGGAAAAGGATGAGCCCATGATCATCACCACCAATCGCGGCCAATACACCACCAAGGGAATCATCCTTTCCACCGGTGCCGTGTACCGCCAGCTTGGTGCCCCGGGCGAAACCCGCTACTTCGGGCGCGGCATCAACTACTGCGCCTCCTGCGACGGCTATCTGTACAAGGGCAAGAAGGTCGCCATCATCGGCGGCGGTAATACCGCACTGACCGATGCCCTCCACCTGAAGAACCTTGGTGTGGATGTCACCATCATCCACCGCCGGGATACGTTCCGCGCCCAGCAATCATTGCAGGATTCCATCGAACACGAAGGGATTCCCGTTCTCTGGAATACCGTCGTCGAAGAAATTCAGGGCGACGAGATGCGCGTGAACAATCTGCAACTTCGCAATATCAAAGACGGCACCATGACCAACCTATCCGTAGACGGCGCATTCATCGCCATCGGGCAGGTACCCACCACGGACCTGGCAAAGGAAATGGGTGTGACCATCAAGGAAGACGGATATGTGGAGGTGGACACAACCATGCGCACCAATATCCCGAGAGTCTATGCTGCCGGTGACATCACCGGCGGGCTGCAACAAATTGTCACAGCCATTGGTGAAGGGTCCATCGCGGCCATGAGCGCCTTTGAAGACCTGAGCCACCCCTACTGGAAAAAATAGTCACTGAATCCGATACGCATCACGGCCCGTCGATCATCTGATCGGCGGGCCGTTTTTGGTAGCGGAGCACTGGATGACATTGGTCAGATTCAATTATCGGACAACTCGATTGCAGTCACAACGCCCGCTTTCAATCGAGATATTTTTCGTAAAGTTTGAAAACAGAAGGGGAAACCGCCTTCGGCGGAACTGTCGGGTGATTTCGCCTCCGGCGGCCAAAGGGTGTAACCCTTTGGAATCCCACTCCCGTCTTCGACGAAATCTATCTATTAATTTGGACATCTGTTGAGCTATCAGCCTAAAAGCTATGAATACCTAAGACTAGTATGGATCAGGGCTTCGCATATATTTACCAATATCTGCTGAAAACCTTGGACTTCGACGGTCATTCCACTTCGCTGACAGCCACCAAAAAACCTCTGAAATACAATACTCTCTTGACACTGCCGTGATCAGCTTGCTACCAGAAAAACACGAAAAGTGACTAGCGGTCATTTTTTGACCTTTGGTCACAAAGCGACCAGCAGTCACCAGCGCTGACAAACCAGCAGGACAAAGACGACAACATGGCAAAAAAACAACAGGAAAAATCCCTTCAAACCATGAACGAGCTCATGGCTTCGGCCTTTGAGTTGTTCGGCACCAATGGTTTTGCGCAAACATCCGTGGCAGAGATCACCGATCATGCAGGGTATGCCAAGGGCAGCTTCTACCGACACTGGAACAGCAAGGACGAACTCTTCCTGTCCATTGTCGAGCAGAAGTTCAAACGGTACCGCGCATCCCGGCACAAACGGGTGCGGAATGCCGAAAACCTTGAAGACGCCATGAACGTCATATGGGATTTCCTGAAAACCATTGTCGATGATCGCAACTGGTCTTCCATTTTTCTTGAATTCACCATCTACTCCGCAACCAACGAAAACCTGCGGAAGCTGATGAACCAGTCCGTGTACCGTCTTTCCAATGAAATCTTCGCGGAACTCGTTCGCGACCATGTAGAAACCGACTTCCCGCCCGAAAAGCTCGGTGCGCTGAATACCGCCCTGTTCGAGGGGTACCTCATTCAGCACACACTGGGGACCGAGGTTATCACCTTCGAGGATGTTCGCCAGAACGCCATCCAGATGGCCCTGCGAAACGGCACTAAGCAATGAACGGCGTCATACGCCGAAACCCATAATTTCAAAGGTTGAAGAATGATGAAATCCCTGAAAGTTATCTGCACAATGGCCCTCGTGACACTGGCGTTCGTTTCACACGCAGCAGCCGAGATGACACTGAGCTACTCCAACTTCTTCCCGCCCACCCATGTTCAGTCGCAACTGGCTGAAGAGTGGTGTCGCGAAGTGGAAGCCCGCACCAACGGCAAAATCAAGATCAACTACTACCCCGGCGGTACCCTGACCGATGCCAAGCAGGCTTACGACGGCACGGTCGACGGCATCACCGACATCGCCCTTTCCGCCCTGGCTTACTCCCGTGGCCGTTTCCCGGTCATGGCCGCAGTGGACCTGCCTCTTGGCTACACCACTGGCACCCAGGCTACCGCGGTTGCCAATGCCGTGTTCAACGAGTTCTCTCCTCGCGAATTGCGTGATGTCCAGCCCATGTACTTCCATGCTCACGGCCCGGGACTGCTGTTCGATACGCCCCGTCCTGTTGCAAAACTCGAAGACATCCAGGGCCTGAAAATCCGCGCCACCGGCAACTCCGCCAAGCTCGTCAACGCACTGGGCGGCACGGCTGTTGCCCAGTCCATGCCCGCCACCTATCAGTCCCTGCAAAAAGGTGTAGTGGATGGCTCCATGCACCCCATCGAATCCAACAAGGGCTGGAAGCTGGCCGAAGTGGTCAAATTCGGCACCGAGTCCTACCCCGTGGCCTACACCACCACATTCTTCGTGGTCATGAACAAGGACAAATGGAACGAGCTGGATGCCGACACCCAGCGCATCATTACCGAGATCAACAAGGAATGGGCCGTCAAGCATGGCGAAGCCTGGGACGCAGCCGATGAAGCAGGCAAGCAGTTCTTCCTGCAAAAGGGCGGTACTTTTGTACCTCTGGCAGAAGGTGAAGCCGACCGCTGGGTCGAAGCCGCACTGCCGGTCATCAAAGAATACCAGAGCGATGTAGCCAAAAAGAAGATCGACGGACAGAAGGTCATCGACTTCATCCTCAAAGAATTGGCTCAATAGCCATTCACCCCGCTTGAACGGGCGGTTTCGATATACAAGGGAGGGGCTTTCCCTCCTCGGACCTTTTGCCAACTCTGGAGAGAGAGATGAGAAACCTTTTTACAACCCTGCTGGCCGCTGCCTTGCTCTGCATGGCGCTGCCTGCGACCGGCTCGGCGCAGACGCGACTGACCTACTCGACGTTTTTCCCGCCCGCAAACCATCAGGCCAAACTGGCTGCACAGTGGTGCGAGGAAGTGGAAAAACGGACCAACGGAGAAGTGGTTATCGACTTCTACCCCGGGCAAACCCTGACTAAGGCGCCCCAGTGTTATGACGGCGTTGTCGAGGGTATTTCCGACATCGGCTTTTCCGTTCTGGCCTATTCCCGCGGGCGCTTCCCGGTCATGGCAGCCGTGGACCTTCCCCTTGGATACAAGAGCGCGGCTCAGGCCACGACTACAGCCAATGCAGTGTATGAAAAGTTCACTCCCGAAGAACTTGATGATGTGGAAGTCATGTACTTTCATGGTCATGGGCCGGGACTGCTTTTCACCACGGAAAAGGGTGTCAGAACACTTGAGGACATGCAGGGTCTCAAGATTCGCTCCAC
Organism: Pseudodesulfovibrio profundus; assembly: GCF_900217235.1. NCBI lineage: Bacteria > Pseudomonadati > Thermodesulfobacteriota > Desulfovibrionia > Desulfovibrionales > Desulfovibrionaceae > Pseudodesulfovibrio > Pseudodesulfovibrio profundus. Next base: position 1,896,558 of record NZ_LT907975.1, read on the forward strand.
CGGCAACTCGGCCAAACTGGTCAAAGCCCTGGGCGGCACTCCGGTGGCCAAATCCATGTCCGAGAATTACCAGTTGCTGCAAAAAGGTGTTGTTGACGGCTCCATGCACCCCATCGAGTCCAACAAGTCCTTCAAACTGGGCGAGGTTTGCAAGTTCGGAACTGACAACTTCGACGTTGCCTATACCACGGTCTTTTTCATTGTCATGAACAAGTCCAAATGGGGCGAGATTGCGCCGGAGCATCAGGCCATCATACGCGAAATCAACAAGGAATGGGCAACCCGTCATGCTGAGGCATGGGACGCTGCCGATGTCGAAGGCCGACAATTCCTTATTGATAAGGGTGGCGAGGTAGTCCAGTTGACTCCCGAAGAATCCGCCAAGTGGGTCAAAGCGGCCCAACCGGTTCTGGACAACTACGTTGAAGAGACCAACGGCAAAGGGCTTGAGGGACGCGTCATCCTTGAGTTCACCAAGTCGACCATCAAATAATCATCCGCAGTCCAAGCAGGACGGGTGATGTGCCCGTCCTGCTTTTTCATGCACAAAGGAAGCTAAGGAACATGGAAGAAACGAGACCAACCGTTCTCAAACGCATTGAAAAGCTCATGCGCAATCTCGCCGCAGCCAGCCTGATAGGCATGGCGCTCGTTACCGGGGCAGATGTCCTGATGCGCGGCGTGTTCAACCAGCCCATTTTCGGCAGTGAGGAAATCGTAGCGATTCTGGGCATCATCGTCGTGGGTTTTGCCCTGCCGTATGCGCACTCCCAGCGCTCGCACATCGGTGTCGAAATTCTTGTCCGACGCCTCTCGCGCAGGACCCGATCCGCTGTCGGCCTCATCACCAATACGGCCACACTGATCCTGATTGGGATACTCACATGGCGCATGTTCCTGTATGCCGCTTCCCAGGCCGAGACCGGTGAAGTTTCCATGAACCTCGAATTGCCCGAGTACATGGTCATCTACATACTCGCTGCTGGATTCCTTGTTTACACGATCTGCCTTGCCGTGGACGTGATCAAATTTTTCAAAAAGAGCGAGGGATAGCATGGACCCGACAATGGCCGGTATCATCGGCATCATCGTTATGGTCCTGCTTTTCATGACCCGGATGCCCGTGGCGTTCGTCATGATGCTCGTAGGATTCGTGGGCTTTTCCCTGCTCACCTCGTGGAAAGGCGGACTCAACCTCATGTCCCGCAACATCTATGACGCATTCGCTTCATATGAGTTGTCCACCATTCCGCTTTTCATCCTCATGGGACAAATCGCATTCAACAGCGGGATTTCCAAGCGGCTGTACAACACGGCCTACCATTTTCTCGGCAATGTTCGTGGCGGCCTCGCCATGGCCACGGTATCCGCCTGCACCGCCTTTGGTGCTGTGTGCGGCTCCAGTCCGGCCACGGCAGCTACCATGTCCACTGTCGGCATTCCCGAAATGAAACGGTACGGCTACGCCAACTCGCTGTCCGCAGCTTCCGTGGCATCCGGTGGCGGGCTTGGCATGATCATGCCCCCGTCCGTTGTCCTGATCATTTACGGCGTGCTCACCGAGCAGTCCATCGGCGCGCTGTTCGTGTCCGGTATTCTGCCAGCCATCCTGCTGACCGTGCTGTTCGTCATCGGTATCTACCTTCAGTGTAAGGCCAACCCGGCCCTCGGCCCCAAGGGTGACTCCTTCACCATGAAGGAAAAGCTCCGCTCGCTGGTCAACCTGATCGATACCATCCTCATCTTTTCACTGGTCATCGGTGGTCTTTTCCTCGGCTGGTTCACCCCCACCGAAGCAGCCTCCATCGGCGTCATCGGCGTACTGGTGCTGGCGGCCGTCAAGCGGCAGTTGAGCTGGGAGGGTTTCGTCAACTCACTGTATGAAACCCTGCGAACCTCCTGCATGGTGCTCGTGCTCATCGCCGGAGCCGTGGTATTCGGCAAATTCCTTGCCGTGACCCGGATTCCCTTTGATATCGCGAGCTGGGTCTCGGCATTTGACCTACCCCCGTTCGCCATCATGGGCGCGATCATTCTGATCTACTTCATCGGCGGCTGTTTCATGGATTCGCTGGCCCTAATCATGCTGACCATCCCGGTGTTTTTCCCGGTAGTGACCAGCATGGGCTACGACCCCATCTGGTTCGGTATCATCATCGTACTGGTCACGGAAATGGGGGTTATCACGCCACCGGTCGGCATCAATGTATATGTCGTGTACGGCATGTGCCAAAAGATAGCGCCCGATGTGACGCTGGAAGAAGTATTCAAGGGCATCCTCCCCTTCATGCTCTCCATCATCATCGGCATCGCCCTGCTGTTCATCTTCCCGCAGATCATCCTGTTCCTGCCCGGACTGATGTACTGATTGAGATTGATTAAAAGGAAAGCCCGGTTCACGCCGGGCTTTTTTATACATATTGGAACCAGGAAGGAAGACCGCCTTCGGCGGGGTTGTCAGGTGACTTCGCCTCCGGCGGCCAAAGGGCTGTAACCCTTTGGAATCCAGTTCTCTCCTTCGGCGAAACCATCGTTGAGAAATCCACGTCAGCCTACCATCCACCGCTGGTGCAGTCTGGTGATTCCATGCTATAAACTGCCAACTAAATAGTAACGATGGAGTCGGGCTGCTTTTTCGTGTTGCCGAAAACCGACGCTTGCCAAAGGTACTACATATAATATACCCATCCCCACGTCATGAGCATTGCCAACGAAAAATACACCCCGCGTCTGGATGTCATCGCTTTTGTGATCATCGCCCTGTCCTTTGCCGTGCGATACTGGTTCGTCGATTCGGGCCAGCTCAATCTGGTTCAGGACGAAGCCCAGTATTGGGACTGGATACGACGACCGCAGCTTTCCTACTACTCCAAAGGGCCACTCATCGCCTGGGTCATCACCACATGGTGTCAGGTGTTCGGCTCCACTGAGCTGGGAGTTCGCTTTGGCGCGATTATCGGCATGACCGGCATTCAGGCGGCGCTCTATATCGGTATTTCCCGTGTTTGGCGTGAGTATCGCCTTGCCGTCTATGCGCTGCTCATCGCAGCCACCCTGCCGCTGCTCAATGGCCTCGGCATCCTCATGACCACGGACAATCCGCTCATATTCTGCTGGACCGTGGCCTTTTTCGCCCTGTCCGCCGCCACACGGAACAAGCCCGACTACACCCCCGGCAACCTGCCGTTTATCATCATGGGTGTGTGCATCGCCGTTGGCATCCTTGCAAAATACATGATGATCGCGTTTTTGGGGCTGGGTACGTTCTACGCCCTGGTGCTCCACTTCCGCGGCCAACTGCCCGAGCGGTTCTGGGGTCGTTACCTCATCGCCTCCCTTGCCGGTACCATTGTCGGCCTGTTGCCGATCATTATCTGGAACATGCAGAACGACTGGGTCGGATTCAAGCATGTCGCCAAGCTTTCCACTGGCAAGGACAAGCCGTTTACCATTCGCTTCCTTCCATTTCTTGAAATGCTCGGAGCACAGATCGGCCTGTTGGCGCCGTGGTGGTTCCCGTTCATCATCTGCGGCGGCTGGCGCAGCGTGAAAAAATCTGTCATCGGCCCCATTGGCGCCTTTGACGAAAAGTACCGCCACCTGTTGCAGGCAGCCCTCTTTTTCTGGCCCCTCTGGCTTGCCATCACTTTCTGGTCGCTCAAGGCGCGCACCGAAGCCAACTGGACCGCTGTTTCCTTCATGGGCGCGGCCATTGTCGGCGGCATAGCCCTTATGCGCTGGTGGGAAAAACCACACCGCACCAACAGGGGAAGAGCTCTGCTCGCGGGAACGGCCATTTTGTTTACCGCCGTTGTATTTGTCTCCCCCGTCATCCCCCTGCCCGACAATCTCAACATCACGCACCGACTCAAAGGCTGGGATAGCCTTGGTCAGGAGATGCACCGCCTCGCCCAAACCGAATTTGAAAATTCCAAACAGGTTTTCCTCTTCAGCGACAAATACGATATCACCTCGGAGTTGGCCTTCTACACTCCCGGCCAACCTATTACCTACTGCCTGTGGACCAACGACCGCCGTATGAACCAGTATGACATCTGGCCCGGCCCCGGTGCAGAACAAAAAGGGTGGGGAGCGATCATGGTCCGCAAACGCCACCAGAATTCTCAGGCTCCCAAGCTCGCTCGCGAGTTGTTTGAGTATGTATCGCCTCCGATTCACTTCACCGGAACCTTCAACGGAGAACCCGCTCGCAAATTCACCATTCATATCTGCAAGGGATATAAGGGGGAATGGTTATTTGAAGAATCCGGACGCTACTAGACAATCCAGTTTTACTAGATAAAACCACTCGAAAAGAGCGCTGATCCATATTTTATGGATCAGCGCTCTTTTTTTATACACCCACCAGAACAATCAAACCACTGTATTCATTGAATTCCCGATCGACGGAGTATGGCAGGATTTTTGCTCTACCTACAATGGATGAGACCTCAACCGCATTGTTGAGGAGGTGCAATCAATGCGAAAAATACACATTATTTTCATACTAGGGTGTGTCGACAATCACTTCAGCCACAGCCACATTGCTCCTACGTACACGAAAGCAAGATAGGACGTCGCCAGCTTGTCGTATCGTGTTGCAATCCTTCGAAACTGTTTTAAATTTCCAAACATACACTCTATAGCACTTCGCTCCTTATAGAGATGTTTGTCATATGTTCGCCTTGTCTTTCTGTGAGAGCGAGGAGGGACAACCGGATTGGCATTCATGGCTTCAATTGCCATTACAATTTCATCTGAATCATAGCCCTTATCAGCAAGGACATGCTCGGCAGCCTGTCCTTCAATAAGCGGAATCGCCATACTGCAATCCGCTGTATTTCCAGGTGTTAATATGAATTTAGTTGGACATCCGAGAGCATCTGTGGCAGCATGGACTTTCGTTGAAAACCCTCCTCTAGATTTCCCCACCGACTGCTGGAGGTGCCCCCTTTCCGCCAGCCGAATGCTGATGAGCTCGCACTATTGTGCTGTCAATCATGAGCCATTCAGTATCAGCGTCTACCGCAAGCGTGTTGAAGATCATTTGCCATACACCTTTCTTGGCCCAGCGGATAAATCTCTTATGGACCGAAGACCACTTGCCATAGCTTTCTGGCAAATCTCGCCAAGGCGCCCCTGTCTTGCCAATCCACATGACTGCATCAATGAATAGCCTGTTATCTTTTGCAGTTACACCGCAGTCACTTTGTTTTCCTGGAAGATATTCTTTGATTTTATCCCACTGATCGTCGCGTAGAGCGTGTCTTTTTTGCACTGCCAACCTCCTGCCAAGAAGTATAGCAAATCTCAGAATGATTGTCGACACGCCCTAAGCGTCGTCTTCCTTTTACCCGGATGTGCCGCGGTGCCTTTTGGCATCGGGCTCATTCCGGGGGCGCCAGCATATATATCATCGGTCATCGGCAATGGGCAGACTGCCTACACAACGGCCATGGATGAACGAACCACACAACAACAGATGCTGGATGCCATTATTGCCGGTCATGCACAGGCCGAGCTTTACAAACACAAGGACATCGAGCCGAGGTTGATTTCAGCCCACGCATATTTCGGTAAGCTCTATCTCGTGGGCGAATACGAATCGCAGGCTCAACTCAAAACCATATATGAATGCGTGGAAAAGGTGGACGGAAAGAAGGCCGTCATCAGCCAACTGTATCTGAAAAAGGATATGGCGGCCTCGGACTTTCTTGAAGAACAAGCCACGGCAGCCGAGATCGAAGCACAACTGCTCGCCGACTATCAGGTCACCAGTTCATCGCTGACAGTGGAAGTCGTGCAGGGAGACATCATTTTGCTCGGTGTGATCTCGGACAAGGAAGAACGGGACAGGATCATTGCACACGCTCAATCAGCCGCAGAAAACAACCGGGTCATCCCCTATCTCTATCATCAGGAAATAGCCGGTCCCAAGCCACGGGTCATGACGGCAAAGCTGTCGACGGAACCGAAGAAGTCACCCCCGGCACCCAAGCCCGTCGTCAAGAAGCGCAAGCGCAAGCAAAAGCCCAAACCATTGGTGGTGAAGGCCAAAGAACCTCTCAAACAGGAACCCAAGTCGATGGCGGAAAACCGGCCCAAGCCGCCGGAAGTGATCCACGGTCGGGTTCTTGGACTCTAACCTCCCGGAAGACGACAGTGTGTTGCCTTCTCTCAATTAAAGCCGTTCCTCCCCCGGGGCGGCTTTTCTCATGGATAAGATAGAAGCTACAAGGACATGTACCAGCGCATGGCCTGTTCGCCATAGAGAAGGTACAACATGCAGCCCAAGCTGAGAAAGGGGCCAAAGGGTATCCGGGTTTTCAAGCCATCTCCATCACTACGCATCATGAAAATGACCATGCCCACCACGGATGCGGCTGAGGCGGCGAGAATGGTAAACGGCAGGCCCGAAAAGCCGACCATGGCGCCGATGCATAGCATGAGCTTGACGTCACCGGTTCCCATCCCTTCCTTTTTGCGCCACAGACGATACCCCTGCTGGAGTACCCAGAAAAGCCCGGCACCGACCACGGCTCCCAGAATGCCATCCTGCCATCCCGGTTCCTCAAGAAAAAAGCAGGCGACCAAGGCAATGGCCGCCCCACCGAGAGTGATGCGGTTGGGAAGCAGAAAGGTCTCAAAATCGATGAAGCTGCCCGTAATCAGCATGACACCGAGCACGAGATAGACGGCCCAGTCCACGGTGGGGCCAAAGTGGTGCGCAGAAGCCAGCGCCCACGCCAGACAGGAAATCTCGACCACCATATACTGACCGCCGATGCGTGCATCGCAGTGCCTGCATCGCCCCTTGAGCAGCAGGTACGAAAGCAGCGGGATGGTATCCAGCAGGCGCAATTCCGTTTCGCACGCAGGACAGCGCGACCGCCATGGTTTGAGGATGGGAAGTTCGTCGATCCAGCGCTGGATGAAGATGGTTGAAAGTCCGCCCAGTTCCAAACCGAGCACGGCTGCACCAAAATAAAAAGCCCACAAAGGGAATACGTCCATGAAAAGCCCTTCACACTTGAAGATTGAGCGGTTTTCCTGCATGAATACCGCGTAGGCGACCCCCTTCAGAGCTAACGGATTTGACGTGCCGACACAAGGGGGCTGCCGCGCCAACGAAAAAGGAGCAGAGATGGACCATCGATTCATACCCAAACTGACAGAAGAACAGATCGCCGCCAAACAACTGGCAGGGCTTCAATGGACTGCCGGACACGCATACAAAGGCAGTCCGTTCTACCGCGAACGCATGGACAGGCACGGCGTGCGTCCGGAAGATATCAAAACACTGGACGACATCCGCAAGCTCCCGTTCACCACGGCGGACCATCTCAAGGAGGGGTATCCCATGCCCCTGCTCTCCGTACCCGAAGCCGATGTCGTGCGCATCCACGGCTCCAGCGGCACCACGGGTAAACGAAAAATTCTTGCCTACACGCAAAACGACATCGACCTTTGGAAGGACATGTTCGCCCGCTGTTACGAGCTGGCCGGACTGACTGTCGAGGACAGGGTCCAGATTTGTGTGGGATACGGCTTATGGACTGCCGGTGCCGGTTTCCAGCTCGGCTGCGAGCGGTTCGGCGCCATGGCACTGCCTGTCGGCCCGGGCCTGCTGGAGATTCAGCTCCAGATGCTCACCGATCTCAAGTCCACCTGTCTCTGCTCCACGGCTTCCATGGCGCTCCTCATGGGTGAAGAAGTGCAGAAACAGGGACTGGCCGACAAAATCGCGCTCAAGAAAGCCATTTTCGGCGCCGAGACACATACGCCCAAGATGCGCAAACAGTTCGAGGAAGCCCTCGGTCTGGAGCACTCCTTCGACATCATCGGCATGACCGAGTTGTACGGTCCCGGTACTGGCCTGGAATGCATGGCCCACGAGGGCATCCACTACTGGTCCGATCTCTACATCATGGAAATTCTCGATCCCGAAACGCTGGAACCGGTTGCTCCGGGCGAAGTCGGCGAGATGGTGGTGACATCCCTGCAAAAGGAAGGCTCCCCGCTCATCCGCTACCGCACGCGAGACCTGACACGCATCCTGCCCGGCACCTGTTCATGCGGTGTCACCATGCCCCGTATCGACAAGATTCTCGGGCGCAGTGATGACATGTTCATTTTCCGCGGCGTTAATATCTACCCCGGCCAGATCGGTACCGTACTCGAAGGATTCCCCGAGCTGTCGGCAGAGTACCAGATTTCCCTTACCCGCCGCGACGGTCTGGATCACATGGCTGTTCGTGTGGAGCACGCACACGGTGCTGATGAAGACACCTGCGGCAATCTGGCCAATGCGGTGGCCAACGAAATCCGCAAACATATCCTTGTTCGGAGCGATGTACGCATACTCGGCCCCGGCGAACTGCCGCGCAGCTTTGCCAAGACAAAGCGCGTTCAGGACGAACGAGGCGAAGAGTAACCATGCCCACCCTGACGCACCTTGCGGACAGGCACACGATCATTGATCGTCGTGACAATGAATACATCTGTTTCCCGGATGTCATTCGCGCTGCGGATGGTGCGCTTGTGGTCGCCTACAACGAAGCTGACCAGCACGTGACACCGTCCAGACGTGTATTGTTGGTGCGTCGAAGTTCAGACAATGGACAAACATGGGGTGAAATAAACCGTATTGGTATCTCCAGTCATTGCCCGCGCCTGAACCTGCTGCAGGGCGGCGAACTCTTCATGACTTCCTGTACCGCCTATTGTCATTTCAGTCAGGACAACGGAAAAACCTGGGACACACATAAGACCAGGGGTATTGCCCACGACATGCTGGACCGGATCATCGACCTTGGGGAAGGAGGCTGGCTCTGCACCGGCCATGGGCACCGAGGCACGTATCCGCATCCCGCCATCAGACAGGCACCGGCAGAGCAGATGATGTACCGCTCCGAGGATCGGGGCATAACCTGGCAACCGTTGTCGGTGATCGCACGCGAGCGAAACCTTGTGTTGTGTGAAGCGTCCGTTGTCCAATTGCCTGACGGCAGTCTGCTTGCGCTGATGCGGGAAAACAGCTTTGTCTACGAACCCATGTACGCCTGCCTGAGTGAAGATGATGGCGGCACGTGGTCCGACCCCATCCCCACACCCTTGATTGGCCATCGACCCACCATTGGTTTCACCGGTGATGATTTGCTTGTGACATATCGAAATGTCGCCCCGGACATGGGAACCTGCGCATGGCTCGGATCGTTGGAAGAACTGCTACAGGGCTTTCAACCCCACGGACGCCATGCCGAAGCAAACAACCCGACACTCACGGATAAAGGGCTTCTTGTGGAGAATGAAGCCGGGGAGGACAACGTTGTCCGCTACGCGCTCCGCCCCATGACCGATCCGCGCTCGGCCACGGCCACGCTGGAAGCGGAAATCCGTGTGGACGCAGCAGATGAAAACGGCTGCGCCTTGCGTCTTGGCTGCTGGTGGCGAATCACTCCCGAAGGAGTCACTCCAGAAGATGGGGACACCACATACCCGCTGCCCAAAGACGATTTCAACACCATTCGTCTTGAGTACCAGCGCGGCGTGGTGACTCTCTTTATTAATGAAGAGAAGCACGGCAGCGTGACCGTTGACGCGGACCATGCCAACACCCGCCCCATACTGTTTGGCGCACCCTACCCCTTTGAGAACAACAGGGTTCGCTGCATATGGAAACGTGTTTCACTCCAAATAGAAGAGCCGCGTCTTGACCGCTCGTATAGCTGGAACTGGGACCACAAGGACGGATACCCCGACCAGTGGATGCAGGACAATATACTGGAATTGCAGAATGATCGGCATGCCGCAGCCCCGGATTTCGGCTACTCGGGCTGGACTGAACTGAAAGACGGGTCGTTTTTCTGCGCCTACCACCATGGTGGAGGGACGGAAGAAGGCTATTCACCCCTCTTCTCTTCCCATGTGATGGGAACCCGGTTTTATCGGAAGGATTTCGGCTAAAGGCTGGGCGTATCAAACATCGAGTTTGATCGGTTTTGAATCGAGCGAGCTTCTACGTCTGTTGTGAGGACGCGAGTCTCCTGACTCCTCACGATCCAGAGCCCTGAGAAAGCCCTTGGCCTCACGCATTTCCGGGTGCAGTTGCAAAGCCCGATTCAGATGCTTACGGCACTGCTCGTTTTTTCCAACACCGTAATAGGCGCGAGCAATGTTGAAGTGAAGATTCTCATCGTCCTCGTTCACTTCCAGCGCCTTCGAATAATAACGAATGGCGTCATTAAACTGCTCTCCCTTGCGCAAATTGATTCCGAACTCGTTGAACTTGTGCCGCTGCTCTTCCCTAAAGTCCGCATCAACGTTCAACAGTTTATCCAGAATCATTCGTAGCTGGGTGTACCGTTGCTGGTCGGCATAAACCTGCTTCAACCCGCCATCTTCATCAACCTTCTCGGGGGATTCAAGAACCGCTTCACAAAAAGCCTGCTCCTGGCTATCGAGATGCTCGAAACTGAAAAAACGCCGTCCCATGCGGACTTTTTCCTGCAACGACTCCAGAAACGGCAACTGCTTGTCCTGATAGTACTGAAGTTCCGGCGTATAATCCTTGAGGAACTCAGCCCTGGAGATGGTTTTACGCACCCGACCCGGAATATGCCGACCATCCAGAGGCCGAACCTCGAACGTGTCATCATCCTGCTCGCACACGAACCAGAACGTACCATTACGGTACTGTGACTCATTTTCACCGGTTCTGTACTCATACTTGGTGCTATGGGAATACACACCAAGCACTTTGTCTGAATCGTTCACGCCTGCCTCCGTTGTTGATTGCGCCAAAGCAGCGTAAACGTTCGAAGTGACATTTTCAAGACACCCCCTTGGCCTTATCAATATTTTACTGCATACTTGAAGAAAGGAGGTAGTATGGAACGAACTGATATTGAACGCATTTTCGAGGCCTATTTTGAAAAGTACAAAAAGACAGAGGGCGATCGATCATCATGGTCGGCCTTCTGGACTGAAATGACATCTGAAGGCGTACTGGAACTGAACATGACGAAATGCCCTAAAGGCACGACATTCAAGATTTTCGTGGACAAAAAAAAAGTAGCCGAAGCCAAAGGATGGGATGAGTACTTCAAGACTATGGAACAACTGGAGAATACTCACCCCGGACTGTATGATCCAGACAAGATTTTCAATGATATGGAGTTTGTCCTTGAATAAAAATCCTGTATCAACCCCACTTTTCTCTTGACGCATTTACGCGGCACAGGTAAGGCGTCTAATACAGTAGTCGGCGAAGTCCACGGGGACCAAGCCGGTTAACCACCGGTGAGCGCTGACAATTGGTGGGCAAATAGTAGTTTGGTTAGAAGCTTGTTCGCGTCTGTTTCCTCCTCCTCTTTGTTTCACCTGGCGATTAATCGCCGATCATTCATCTATCATTTGGAGATTTTTAGGAATGGCCAAGAACATCTATGTGGGCAATCTGCCCTGGAGCTGCTCGGAAGAAGAAGTCCGCACTGCTTTCGAAAACTACGGTGAAGTCTACTCTGTCAAACTGATCAACGATCGTGAAACCGGACGCCCCCGCGGCTTCGGCTTTGTGGAAATGGAAGACCAGGGCGCTCTCGAAGCCATTGAGAACCTGGACGGCACCGACTTCGGCGGCCGTAACATCAAGGTCAACGAAGCCCGCCCGCGCCCCGAGCGTCCCCGCTGGTAGACCACCCGCCCGCTATATAGGGAAACCAAGCCCGCCCTTGCGAGGGTGGGCTTTTCATGTCTCATTAAAATAGGAATATAATATTTATGGCAAAAGAAGAAGGAATTACAGTTCAGGGCACCGTTGAGGAAGCTCTGCCAAACGCAATGTTCCGCGTTGAACTCGAAAATGGACACACCGTCCTCGCACATATTTCCGGCAAAATGCGTAAATTCCGCATCCGTGTCATGCCCGGCGATACTGTCACCGTCGAACTCTCTCCGTACGACCTCACTCGCGGACGCATCACCTTCCGTCCCCGCTAGACTATCGCCTTCGGCTGGGGGGAAGGGGAGTGAGGGACACCTGATTAATGGATCCCCCTTCTTTCCCTTTCCCCCCAGACTACTTCCTTCTCCGATTTCCAACTCTCGCCCCGCATTTTGTCTTCAGGCGAAATCGGCAACACATGCTTTTGCTATTGGCAAAAGCATATAAACAGTTTTTTCAAAGAGATTACGTATGACCACATTTAAGGACCTTGGGCTGTCCGAGCGCACTCTTGCTGCACTGGAAGCCAAGGGGTTCAACGCTCCAACCCCGATTCAGGAGCGCACCATCCCTCTACTTATCGAGGGTAACATTGACATCGTGGGACAAGCGCAGACCGGAACCGGCAAAACCGCCGCGTTCGGTCTCCCTATTATCGAATGCGCCCAAGAAAAAGAAAAGCGGGTACAGGCACTGATCCTCACTCCCACCAGAGAGCTGGCAATCCAGGTCGCAGATGAGATCAATTCGCTCAAAGGACAAAAAAACCTGCGCGTTCTGCCCGTCTACGGTGGTCAGGCCATTCACATGCAGTTCAAGGCACTTCGCCGTGGCGTTGATGTCGTTGTCGGTACTCCGGGCCGCATCATGGACCACCTCCAGCGCGGCACCCTGCACATCGACAATCTCGACTTCTTCGTTCTCGATGAAGCAGACGAGATGTGCAACATGGGCTTTGTAGATGATGTCCGCGAAATTCTGGCTTCTGCCAACACCGACCGCCGCACCCTGCTCTTTTCCGCCACCATGCCCCGCGAGGTCATGCGTATCGCCAAAGAGTTCATGGGCGATTACGAAACCATCAAGGTCGAAACCCAGAAGCAGGACATCCCGCTTATTCGTCACATCTTTCATGAGATGGCCGACTCGGATCGCTTTGAAGCGCTGTGCCGTGTCATTGATGCCCACTCCGGTTTCTACGGGCTGGTCTTCACCAGAACACGCGCCGACGCAGACAGAGTGGCTGAGCGCCTGAACGAACGAGGCTACCCTGCCGAGCCGATTCACGGCGACCTCTCGCAGTCTCGTCGCGAAGATATCCTGAACCGCTTCCGCAGACGCCGGGCAACCATTCTTGTGGCCACCGACGTTGCCGCTCGCGGCATTGACGTTCCCGACCTCACCCATGTCGTGAACTACGCCCTGCCGCAGGATCCGCCGACATTCGTGCACCGTACAGGCCGCACCGGTCGAGCTGGCAAGGAAGGTATAGCCATCACCCTGATCGCCCCCGGCGAGTTCCGCAAGCTCATGTACATCACCAAGTCCACGGGTACGGAAATCACCAAGCAGAAACTGCCGCGAATTCAGGATGTGATCTACTCCAAGAAGAGCCGCATGATTGCGCGCCTGGAAGCCCTTATAGAAGATGATGGGCATGACGCCTACACCTCCATGGCCCGCGACCTCGTGGATGAAAAAGACCCGACCGATGTTGTCGCCGCCTTGCTGCGACACACCTTCGGCGATGAACTGATCGAGTCCAGCTACCGCGAAATCGACACGGTTACGCAAGCCACTCGCGGTCGCGCCGATCTGGTGTGTGCTCTGGGACGATCCCAGGGTATGCATCCCAAGGCCTTTGTGGATTTCATCGCGAAAACCGCACAGCTCAAGCCGTGGTCCATCCAGCACGTTCGGGTTCAGGCCAACCGGACGACCTTCACCGTCCCTGGTGCTGAAGCCGAGAAGGTCATCAAGCGAGTTTACTCTCGCGAGGGCAATCCGCTGGTCACAGTAGGTGAACCCAAGAAGAAACCGCCCTACCGTCGCGATTTCAAAAAAGGCGGACCTCCCAGAGGGAAGCGCCCGTTCAAAAAGAAAAGCTATAAACCCAAGTCTGACTAAATGAAAAACCGCCCCCGCGCTTTCCAGCGCCGGGGCGGTTTTCATTTCAACATGCAGTGTTACCGCTCTCTATTTCAGTACAATCCGGAAATCGATTGAGATGAAATCAAATACCAGATGGTAGCTCAGGTATTGGAAGAAACGCGATGAGCCGTAAATGATGCCCCACTGCGTCCGGTCGAAATCGAGATTCCCCATCACCACTATGCGCTCTTCGTCCAGATTTCTAACATGAGCGGGAAACGCTATTTCATTGTGGACTCCGCGCATGGCCAACGTCCCCTGTATCATGGCATTGGGACGGGTGGCCTGAGCATCATCGGTCAGCCGGATTTCACGAGCAGTGAAACGGGCCTCCGGGAACATCTTTACAAAGAAAAAGTCGTCCGATTTGAGGTGACTTTCCAAAACCGCATGTAACGGGTCACCTTCCAGGTCCACGTTGCGGATGGAGTTCATGTCCAGCGTGAAATCCCCACTCAACCCGGCAGTAGCATCGACCTCTCCTGCGGAGAAACAAAGGGTGCCTCTGTGTCCGCCGTTATTGTTACGCCCGGTCCACCGAATAACTGAATCCTCGCGCAGCAGCTTGTAAACACGTTTCTCAAGATGCAGCATCGGATGCGGGGCTTCCATTGAATCGGCCGCCACTCCATCCAATGCCCGACCGTGCTCCAACCATTCAGTGAGCCCGCCCGGGAAGACCGCGAGGTCGGTATATCCAGCTCGCTTGAGTTTTTCAGCCGCGCAAAAACAGTCGTAGGATTCTGTTCCGGCCCCATAGAGCACAATCGGGGTAGCCTTGTCCTTGACCAGTTCCGCCATGGAATCGAGGAAGGTCACTTCATACACACAGGCGTTCACAGCTCCGGGTATATGCCGAGCCTCAAAGTGTTCAGGTGGCAGGGTATCCACCAAAACTCCGGTAGCTTTATCAAGATATTCAACAAGTTCAGCACATTTTAATTGCATGAAGGTTATGGCTTTCATGGCTTCTCCTTTGCTGTCATCAATAGTAACGATCGAAAAAACGTCGCATATTCTATCGCACATACACGAAAATCAGTGTTTGTAGCAATGCGAACGTGTTTTTTTATGTCACTAGACAATTTTTGCCGTTTTTTCGGCATGAAGGAGATGCAGTAAAGAAAGGGAAGCCAATCTCGGTCAGAACCATATCAAAGCAGACACCGGACACCCCCCATGCACCAAAGGCAATGCCCACAAGGTATTGTCAATCCATAACAATCCTGCTGGAAAGGATTGCCGGAGCCGGTTACGTCCGAACAGGGAACCACGGAACAATTGGAGCAATATGGATAGTCATACTCAAGCACTTCCTGACGAAATGTTCGGTACGCCGCACTGTTCCATATATCAACGATAGACGATTCCATAATATTGCCGAACGTTTTGGGCGTTATGCGCTTTTCCCCACCATCCATATAGCAGGAATATTCATGCCACAGAAAATAGCATGGGCGCACATCACCGTCGGGGGTGATGTGGGCCACTCCCTGTTCCACAAAATCACAGGTGCGGTCATAGGTGGCCGCAACAGGAGGCAGTGTGATATCGACACCCATATCCTTTGCAATCTGCTGTGCCTTTGCGAGAATGCTTGCAAGCCACTGCTGTTCGGCCTGCTTCTCAGGGGATGCCCACAACAGCAGGCTCTTCAGATTGATGGGAATATTCTTGGCAAGTGCGGCCTGCTGCCGTGAAGTGACAAACCGAACCAGCTCCCGCTGCTCGGGTGTCTTATGAAATTTCCAACCCAGCCCGAAGAATTCGGACAGATCGAATCCCGCAGCATCAGCCTCGGCCTGCCAACGCATGAACTCGGCCATGGAGATCTCGGTATTGGAATTGAACAACTCCTGATCCACGGTCGTTTCCGTGTAAGGGAGCATATGCGTGACCAAAACAAATTGCGCTCCATGCTCGGCAGCCCACGCAATGGAACGCGGAAGGGACTGCGCATTCTCCCGCATGAGAACGAACTCGACTCCAATGGTCACAGAACGACCTGCAGACTTCGCAGCACGCTGAAAATACTCAAAGACGTGGGATATCCGGTCAACGGATTCGCCACCGTGAAAAATCCCGTCCTCGCTTACCATGTCCACAGACAGGCACACGGTATCCACGCCGCTTTCTACCAGTTCCACGGCTCGCGACTCGGTGATCAGCATCCCATTGGTCTGAAAACGGATGGAAGCCTCGGGGCGCATGTGCTCCCGAGCAAAACGAATCATCTCCGGGAACCTCGGCGTCATCAAAGGTTCACCAATACCGTTGAGAAGCAAGGTATCCAAAGTAGGAAACGCCGGCTCCAATTGTTTGAAAACGTCTAGCGACATATCCTTTTCCGGAATACAGGCGCCCTCGGCGTATTTCACACACATGGAACAGCGGAGATTGCAACGAGTGGTTGTCTCCACGTACAATTTGGAAGGATAGTGCGTCATGACCTCATACTGCTAACGCGGGGAACGACTGACCCCATACGCATAGCTCAAATATAAAAGAATTGATTGCTCATCATCCAGAAACGCCCTGCCGTTCGCTTCTTTGACCGGCAAATCGTAGGACCGGGCCTTATCCGGATCAGCCAACACAATGGCCGGACTTTCCTGATGGTCTTCGCCCAGGACATCGACGATGGGTTTTCGCGGCCGCTCAAAATCCATGTGCACAACATCCAACTCCTCCCGCAAACGGGGGAAATAGGACAGCAGCCCTTCCAGCGCGATACAGTCGGGACAATAGAATGGACCTTCCAGTCCACGCATGAAATCACCCTGCAACAAAAACAATATATCCTTGCTCATCTTCCGAAGCTCCTTGTTTGTCGTGAGGTGAAAGAATACGGATATCGCTTTGGATTGCAACACCAATGGACACCACTTACCCCACAGCCTTATACCTGTCCTTGACCTGAGGCAAAAAACCAAGGGACAGGCCATAAAAAAAGCCCCGCATCTGCGGGGCTTTCTATTAACTTATGAAGAGCCGGTTAGAACTTTTCAAACTCATCATCATCCATATCCAGATCCACACCGCTGCCGCTGGAAGAAGCCGCGGTAATAGGCTGGGGCTTGGCAGAATGAGTGACCTTCTTGGGCGGTGACTTCACTACCTGAGTTCGAACCGTCTTGGCCTGGCTCCGGCCTTCGCTGCCAGTATCAAAGAACTCCATGGAGTGCTGGAGCGAGGTTGCATGGCTGGTGAATTCTTCCGCAGTGGACGCAAGCTCTTCAGAGGAGGCGGCATTCTGCTGAATGACCGAATCCAGTTCCTGAATCGCCTTGTTGATTTCCTGAGCACCGGAGTTCTGCTCCATGCTTGCCGAAGTAATCTCCTTAACCAGTTCAGCCGTTTCCCGAATATTCGGAACCATCTTCGTCAGCATGCTACCGGCTAGGTCGGCCTTGGCCAGAGTGGACGATGACAAATCACCGATCTCTGCTGCAGCGCTACCGCTTCGTTCCGCAAGCTTGCGAACTTCACTGGCAACAACGGCAAAACCCTTGCCAGCCTCACCGGCCCGGGCTGCTTCGATGGCCGCATTCAAAGCGAGCAGGTTGGTCTGACGGGCAATTTCCTCAATAATGGAAATCTTTTCAGCGATGTTCTTGATGGAATCAACGGCTTCCAGCACGGTGTCGCCACCCTTTTGGGCGTCTTCAGCGGTTTGGATGGCCATCTTTTCGGTTTGCTGCGCATTATCGGTATTGCGACTGATCTGCGAAATCATCTCTTCCATGGAAGAGGAAACCTCTTCAACGGATGCGGCCTGCCTGTTGGCGCCGTCCGCAAGAGTCTGCGCAGAATTGGTTACCTCAACACTACCGGAGGCAACTTCATTGGCACCGAGCTTGGCTTCGCCGACAATCTTGCGCAAACGCACAATCATGTTGCCCAGTGTTGCAATCAAGCGGCCCGGTTCATCGTTATATTCGGAGGTAAGGTTTCTGGTCAGGTCGCCGCCAGCAACGACTTCGGCAAACTCGACAGCCTCCCGAATCGGCCCGGCGATCGAACGAACGATGAGCAGACATAGAGGCAGGACGAGGAACATGAATGAACAGAAGATGACACCGCCGATCCACCAAAGATAGTTGTCTTCAATACTTTCGATTTCCTCGGTTATCGCCGCTTCCTGTTCCTGAATATTATCGAGATAAACCCCAGTACCGATCCACATGTCGGTGCCGGGAATCATCATCGCATAGGAGAGTTTGTCCTGATCTCCTTTGCCCGGTTTGGGCCAGACGTACGTCAGGAATCCACCACCGTTCTGTGACAACTTATACAACTCACGGACGAGATAGATACCATTCTTGTCCTTGGTATCCTTGAGGTCCTTGCCTTGGGTTGCAGGACTAGGCGGCAAGGCGACGTTGACGGTCTTGTTATAGACGAAGAAATACCCTGACTTATCATCCTCAAAACGAATCTCCTGCACGAGTTTGCGAATCATTTCGATTTTTTGGTCAGGATCGTCAATGTCCTTGATGGCTTCACTGATGCTGACTGCCATGGAGTGTGTTGCAACGGCAATTTTCCGTCTTTCACCCTCGAGCATGGCACTGGCAGAGCGTTCAACACCTACATCCTTGATTCGGGTAATACCATTGAAAAAAGCAATGGTTATACCTAATGTGAATAGAAAAAAAAGAACAATCAGGGCGATCATTCTTATACTGATCGTTACTTTTCTAAGCATACCCCTCTCCTCCTGGAAAAATATTGTTATAACAAGCCCACCACTTTGCTGCGTACTATGGAGTCCTCAGTAAAACAATTAGAATTATTAATTAATAAACACTGCAAATACATGCTTATACGACTGGCGCCCTTTACAAAAGGTTGTTATAGAAATCCAACTGGAGATATAGATGATGAGTGATGATGCCAAGTCCAAAAAAGAACTGATAGCAGAACTGAACGATCTGCGAGATGAATTGGAACGCATAAAAGCGGGTTCCAGTGATTTATCTACTGGTATTCCTGAAGATTGCCGGACCATTCTCGACAACTTGCCACAGGTCGTTTTTGAACTGGGGATGGACGGGAAGTTCACGTACGTCAACAAACTGGGACTTGAGACATTTGGCTACACTCAGGCAGATCTGGACAATGGCGTCTGGGCCATGGACATCTTTCCGGAGAAAGAAGCCCCCCGTGTTGACGGTAACATCAGGAACATCCTTCGCGGACATGGCCCCTATGGTGAAGAGTACATAGCCTCTCGAAAGGATGGGGTCGAGTTTCCCATCAAAATTTATTCGCAACCTCTCCGCCATAACGGCAAAACCATCGGCATCCGTGGTACTGTCATTGATATCAGCGACTTCCGTGATGTTGAGTTTGCTCTCAGACAAAGCGAAAACCATTACAAGGCGTTGTTCGACAATACCGGTACAGCCATGGTTCTGTTCGACAGTCAGGGCATCATAATACGATGTAATGATCATTTCGCCCGTCTTTGTGCCTGTCCCAAAGAAGAAATACTCGGCAAAATGAGTTGGAGAGACTTCGTTTACGAAGAAGATCTTCCGACCATGATCCAGTACCACAATGTTCGCAATGATGACGGCGGCTGCGCCCCAAGTGACTACGAATTCACCTTTATCAATCGTAAAGGGAGAAAGCGGAAAATCCACGTTTTTCTTCAGTGTCTGCCGGATTCCATGGAACGTGTCTGTTCCCTGATCGACATCACAGATCGCAAACAGACCGAAGAAGCGCTCAGGCTCAGTGAAGAGCGCTATCAACTTGTTGTTCGTGGAGCCAATGACGGCATATGGGACTGGGACCTCGAAAGTGACAAGGTCTATTTTTCTCCGCGCTACAAGGCCATCCTCGGGTATGAGGATCATGAGTTTCCCAACATGGCCGATTCATGGAAAAACCATGTTCACCCCGATGACCTCGATTATGTCATTGCTGCCAACATGGAATGCATCAATGGCAAAGTGGATCAGTTTGAAGTGGAATACAGGATGCTCCACAAGGATGGGACGTATCGATGGATTCTTGGCCGCGGTGCCAGTGCGAAAAACCGGCAAGGCGTAACCTACCGCCTTGCCGGAACGCATACCGACACGACTGCAAGGAAGATTCAGGAACGAACAACTCTTGCGCGGTATGCGATATCCGAAGCAGTCAGCACCACCAAGGATTTACCCCAGCTGTATAAACAGATTTATGCCATTCTGGATGACCTCATCGGAGCCCGAAATTTCTACATAGCCCTGGTTGATGAGAAGAAAGACATCCTGCACTTCCCCTTCTGGGTCGATGAAAAAGACGATTATTACGAACTCTGCGAATTAAGCACCACAACGAAAAAGGGACTGACCATTCACGTGTTGCGGACAGGAGAACCGCTGTTCATCTCCCATGCAGATCCACACCTCAAAGAGCTGGAAAAAAAGATCGGCTTTATTGGCTCCTCCTCTAAAGTGTGGCTGGGCGTTCCGCTGAAATCCAAGGGGAAAGTAATCGGTGTGATGGCCATTCAGGATTACCACAACCCCTTGCATTACCGCCGCTCCGATGCCGCTCTGCTTGAAGCTGCATCCGAACAGGTCGCGCTTGCCATTGAACGCAAGCAAAGCGAGGAGCAGCTCACGCAACTCAACGAACAATTGGAAGTGAAAGTCTGCAACCGGACAGCAGAACTGGAAACCAAAGCACTGGAACTCGAAAGGGCGAACAAGCGGCTCAAGGAACTGGACAAAATCAAATCGGCGCTGGTTTCTTCGATCTCGCACGAACTGCGAACACCGCTCACTTCCATCAGGGGATTTGCCAAACTGGCCGGGAAAGACTTCCAGCGCCACTTCAAGTCGTTGACAAACGACAGTTGCCTGACCGCCAAGGGAGATCGTTTACTCAGAAACCTGGGAATCATCGAGAACGAGGGGGAACGGCTGACTCGCTTGATCAACGACTTCCTGGACATCAACCGTATTGAGTCGGGCATGGCCTCCTGGAATGACTCGTTTATCAATCCCTGCGAAACCGTGCAGCAGGCCGTCTTTGCCCTGTCGGGCGCTTTTGAATCCAAACCGGGCATCAGACTGATAGCCGATCTGCCCAAAGAAGTGCCCACGGTATATGCTGATCCGGACAAACTGCAGCAGATACTATCAAACCTGCTGAACAACGCCTGGAAGTTTACGCGTCAAGGCACTGTCTCGGTATCCATAAGCCACACCCAGGACACCGTGACCATTTGTGTCGCCGACACCGGCCCCGGCATTTCAAAAGAAGAGCAGCATTCGATTTTTGAGAAATTCCATAAAACCAGAATTGGCGACACCATTACTCAGGACGACAAGGGGACCGGATTGGGGTTGGCCATCTGCCGCGAAATAGTCGAACACTATGATGGGTCCATCTGGGTGGAATCGACTCCTGGCGAAGGAAGCACGTTCTGCTTCACACTGCCCATTGCTCGCCAGCAAAATGTCGCCTGCACATTCTAATCGCAACAGGTGAAATCAACGATCGCCAATAGCGACGAACGCCTTTTCCAGATCCTCTTTGGTGAATGGCTTGGCTACGTACAAATCCATCCCGGCAGATAACGCTTCCTGCCTGCTCTGCTCTGCAGCGTGGGCGGAAAGACCAATGATGGGGATATTCGAGAATTCGGCATAGTCAGAATTGGTACGGATGATTCGTGTAGCAGCCAGCCCATCCAGAACAGGCATCTGAACATCCATCAGGATCACATCCACATCAACAGTACGCAGCTTTGACAAGCAGTCACTGCCGTTGACCGCACTGTAAACAGTATGCCCCATTTTCTTGAGCAGGCGTTCGGCCATGATCCTGTTTACCCGCTCATCCTCCACCAGCAAAATATCGAGAGCCTGCATACTGCCAGTACTCTCCACATGGTCTCTGGTCTCAACGGGCTTTTCTATGCGGGAAACTTCAACGCAGAACAACACGGTGGTTCCCACTCCGACTTCACTCTCGATAACGCAATTGCCATTCATCAGGTGAACCAGCTTTTTCACGATGGGAAGCCCGAGTCCAGCCCCCTGATATTCACGCGATAGCGAACCGTCCACCTGGGTAAAGGCATCAAACACGTACTCCAACTTGTTGCTGGGAATCCCGACACCAGTGTCTTCAATTAAAAAGAACAGGCGGTCCTTATCCTTTTTCGGGTGAGGCAACGTAAACACCTCAAGTAAAATTTTCCCCTCATGAGTGAATTTGATGGCATTGCCAAGCAGATTGAAAACAACCTGACGTATCCGCCCGATGTCGGCGACAAACAACCCTTTGGCGTTCTCATCGACATGCGATTCCACCACGATCCCTTTCTGCTCAAGCTGTAATTTGAAGAGACTGGTGCTTTCCTCAACCAACTCTTCCAGTTCAAAGGGCTCTTCGTATAATTCCAATTTGCCCGACCCCATTTTTATGAAGTCCAAAAGGTCATTCAGCACCCGTAGGAGATTTCTCGACGACTGCAGTGCCGTGTCCACAAATACGTGCTGCTCCTGGTTCATGTCGGTTTCATCCAGCAATTGTAGCATGCCCATAACGCCATTGAGGGGCGTGCGCACCTCATGACTGATATTGGCAAGAAACTCATCCTTGGCAATATTGGCTGACTCGGCTGTTTCCTTTGCCTCGCTGAGGTCTTCCTCTCGTTTTTTCAAAAGAACAGACATCGTATCAAAGGACTCAGCCAGTTGACCCAATTCACCGTCGTTATAGTCGAGCCCGCTTGAAACAGCCCTATCCCCTTGACCGATCTTCTGGGCAGCCAGCGTCAACTGATCGATTTTCGAGGCAATGGTCTGACGCCCCAGCAACCAGGCAAACGTCAGGGCAATGCACAAAGAGAAGAAGCTGACGATTCCACCTTGCAACAGGTTGTCATTGGCGCTCTCAAGGACCTTTTCCTTATCAAGCCCCATGAACATGTACATGTACGGCTCATTGTCACCATCGATACGCAGGGGCTCATAGGCAATGATTGTATCTCGTCCATTGCTTGTCGCTGTTTCTATGATACCGGGCTGGCCTGAATTGCTGGCCACCTGATAGACGTCCTGCTTGATGGGTTTCCCTATCTCGAGTTCCGAATGATTGGGGTACCGGAAAATCCGGTAGCCATTGTGATCACACATTCCGAAAAACGTTCCCGCCGGGAATTTGGATTTGTCAAAGTGGCGTTGGTAATGGTTGAGCTCAACTCCGATGATTATGGCAGAAACCGGCTCACCATTTTCATCCAGAACGGGGATACCAAAAGGGAAAATGAACTTTTTGCTTTGTTTGCCTACAACAAACTCACCATAGGAAAAGCGCTTGAAAGCAATGGCATCTCTGAATTGTTTGCGATCTGAAAAGTTGAACCCATTGTCCTTCCCCCGTCCCATGGCGACGACATTGCCCTCCAGGTCGACCATGATGACATTGGTGTACATCGGATTGGCCCTCAGCAAGGTGGCCAGTACCTGCTGGACCACTTCCGGATTTCCGGATTTCACTTCCGGAAGCTGAGAAACCGTTCGCAGCAATGTTCGAGTCGATTCAGTAATTCGCTGTTGCACCTCACTGAAACCACGAAGGAAAATTGATGCATTATTCTGGGCAGCCGCAACCTCAGAGCGCCGCTTCTCGAACTCATTGAAAAGGAGCACGAGAAAAACAGGCAACGTGGCCAGCAAAACAAGATATACCAACTTCTTTCGGATTGAACCCAGAATGAGATCACCCTTCATGAATATCCACCTCTATCTAAACACCTCAACAAACTGAATATTCGTACATCCATACAGAGCAGGGAGCTAAATTCAATTATATATTCATTAAACCATCCATACCTTTATATCTAGATTATCGCCAAGATAATAACCCATTTCCAATCATCAGTGACAATCTGCATGTCATTTCCGTCCACACTCAGTGTGATTTCTTGGTTTCTGAAAAGAAAGTGAAACCGATAAACAAATTGTCATTCGACAATAGGTGTAAAAGTATGCATACTGGCTATAGTTTGTAGCCGGTGTGAAACCACGTGCAAAGGTTCACCATTTCACACACCTGCTAGAAACAGCTATTTTAAGGATGCATAATGCACTAATATTTCCAAAGAGAAACAAGGAAAGCTCGATGGACTCGGGAGAATCACCATTCATCTGCCAAAAATGCGGTGAAAACCTATTGCTCAAAGGGGTAACCTGTCAGGGGTGTACTGCCCTTCTGTGCCCGCAGTGCGATTGCGCCCTTTCGGTAGACCATTACTGCTACTGCTCTGATTGTGGCAATATGGTCGCCAATGAGTTTGCGGCCTTCCATTCGATTCACCCCGATACCGACTAGTATCACTCGCCTCGCCCCGCCTCCTCCAATCACATTTCATCAGCAGAAATGATGAACAATCCAACATTAACGCGTCAGACTGCGATTCTATCCCGAATTAATCAAGAGTCCGCCGGTATCGCTTCAATCCCACCAACACGATAAGCAGCCAGAACACGGCTATAGGCCATACATGATGAAGGGACTCTGCAATGCCGTTCCCCTTCAGTAGAATCCCCCTGATAAGTCGGAGATAGTGTGTCAGCGGCAGGACAGACCCCAGTGTTTGCGCCCACTCGGGCATACCTCTGAAGGGAAACATGAAGCCGGACAGCAACAGCGATGGAAGGAAGAAGAACATGGACATCTGCACGGCCTGCAACTGATTCCTGACTATGGTGGAAACCGTGACACCAACCGACAGATTGGCCGCGATAAAAACGAGAGAAAGGGCAAAAACCAACAGGACACTGCCGTGCATGGGTACCCCGAACAGGAACCATGCAGCGCCCACGATGAGGGCTATCTGAATATATCCTACCAGAATATATGGAACGATTTTTCCCAGCATGACCTCAAGGGGACGAACCGGTGTAGAAAGAAGGTGCTCCATTGTCCCGCGTTCCGACTCACGAGTAATGGCAAGGGAGGTTATCATGACCAGCGTCATGGTCAGGATGACACCCATGAGTCCCGGTACAATATTATACTGTGTTTCGGCTTCAGGGTTGTAGTCGTTGTGAATACGGATATCCACCGGCATGCCTGCTGTATTGAGATTGGCATAGGGGCCATCCAGTTCACGGACCAGGGCGCGTCGGACAATCTCCGGAAATGAACCGGCGGCATTTCCCGTTGCCATGGGATCGGTGGCATCTGCCTCCAACAACAGTACCGGTCTGTCTCCGCGTAAGAGAGATCGCCCGAACTGCTCCGGGAACGTGACAACAAACTGGACCTCTCCTTCCCGCAACAGCCGCTTGGCCTCGCTCCGGCTTTCCACATGGTGGGTGATCGAAAAAAATGTACTGGCCTGCATCGCTGCGGTGATGGATCGGGAATACGGGGAATTGTCGCCGGAAAGAACGGCCGTGGGAAGATTTCTGGGGTCAGAGTTGATAGCGTATCCAAAAAGTATCAACTGAATCAGCGGAATACCTATCATCATGGCAAAGGTAAGGCGATCCCGCCGCATCTGTACGAATTCCTTGCTGACCATTGCGCTGAATCGCCGGAAAGAAAACAGTTTCATTTGAGCGCTCCCCGGCTTTGCTGCATGAGATCGATGAACACTTCTTCGAGAGAGGTATCTATCTGCCGCCAGTCATACGTATCCCGGTACGGACCAATGCTCCGCTCAAGTGCCTCATGGTCCCGCCCGCTCACATGAAGGGTGTTGCCGAAGGCGACCACCTGATCCACACCGGCAAGGGGCTTCATCTCTTCGGACAATGCGTGCAGTCCTTCGGAACCGCCGCCAGGCGAGACTTTCCAGGTAGCCAAAGCCGAATCCCTGATCATGGCATCAGCCGTCCCCGAAGCCAGCAATTTACCATAGGCAATGTAGGCGAGCCGGTGACACCGTTCGGCTTCGTCCATGTAATGCGTGCTGATGAGCGCCGTCACCCCTTGCGATGCCAACAGATGCACCTGGTCCCAAAAATCGCGCCGTGCTCCCGGGTCCACACCGGCCGTGGGCTCATCGAGCAACAGCAATCGCGGGGAGTGCAACGTGCTGACTCCCAGCGACAAGCGCTGTTTCCAACCACCCGAAAGGCTTCCGGCCAGTTGCTTTGCAAACGGCCCAAGGCCCATGCGCTCAATACATTCATCGACTTTTTTCGAGGCATCCTTCAATCCGAAAACACGGGCAGTGAACTCGATGTTTTCCCTGACAGTGAGATCTTCATACAGGCTGAATTTCTGGGTCATGTACCCCACATGCGGTTTGATGAGGGCCGACTCCTTGACCACATCATATCCCAGACACGTACCAGAGCCGCCGTCCGGTTTGAGCAAGCCGCACAACATGCGAATGGAAGTGGTTTTCCCTGACCCATTCGGCCCAAGAAAACCAAAGATTTCACCGCGACGGATACGCATGTCCAAGCCGTTCACCACTGTCTTCTTGCCAAAAACTTTAGTGAGTCCCTGAACGTCGATGATGGTATCTTCAGTCACTGGGCAACTCACTCTTGGTCTGAGAGTTCAGGAATGGAGACATCCACCGGCTGTCCCGGATGCAGAAGTCGGGCCTGCTCCAGAGATGGACGTCCCTTGACCATGAACACCAGCTTGGCCCTGCTCTCGCTTGAGTAGATAACCGGCGGTGTATACTCTGCCTCGGGCGAGACATAAGAGACCGTGATTTCCACCGGACGATCTATGCCGTCGAAAAATACTTCCGCCTTTTGCCCCTGACGAATGCGGGCGACTTTCGTCTGTGGGACATAGAACCGGACCTCGACCTGACTCGGCGGCAGGAGGGAGACTACGGGACTGCCGGTCGAGACCCACTCGCCTTCGCGGTACATGGTATCGAAAACCAGGGCATCTACTGGAGCCGAACATTTTTTCTGGTCAAAACTCCACAAAGCCTGCTCCAGCTTGGCTGAGGCCTGACGAACTGCGGCCATGGCAGCCTGAACCTCGTCACTGCGCGCACCCAGTCTGGCCGTTTCCAACTCGGCCCGGATTTCCTTCACCCGCTGCCGTTTCTGATCGTAATCAGTCTCGGCCCGGTCCAGTTCTTCCTGGGAAATAGTCTGCTCTGCAATGAGCCGTTGACGACGCTGGAATTCCACTTTGGCCAGATTGGACGAAGCAGTGGCCTGTCGCAACCGGGCGAGTATGGATGCTATCTCGGAAGGGCGCTGCCCTTTTTCCAGATTGGCGAGATTATCCTGCGCCTGCTGCAACCCATGTTCTGCTTCGGACACAACGGCACGTTCCAGTTCCCGCTCCAAAGTGAACAGAGGACTGCCAGCCGCCACAACCTGCCCTCTCTCGACCGACAACGACATCAACGTCCCGCCAACAGGAGAAGAAACGTGTACATATTCGCCTTCCACATACCCCTGGAAGACTCCCGATTCCTGTTCTGTGCACCCCACAAGAAGTAGCGCCAAGAACAAAAGGGACATGCTATATACACAAATCGACGATGTGTTCTGATGATTCTTCATTGTTGTTAGGTACGCCTTGATTTCACAAATTACAACTGCTCGAAATAGTTATTTTACAATAACTTTACGCCCCCTCTCTTCCAGCGAAAAAAACCATTTGTATCGAGTAAAAACGAAAAACATGACCCAAGCGCTTTTTTGAGGTATGTTGGAAGCACGTTTCGACTCAGATCACGGGGAGGCTTTCATGCGGACTGTCCTGGCCATTATAGCCATACTGCTAAGCGTTACTTATGCGCTGGCCGAAGAACCGTTCCATCTGAGCACAGATGCAAACTTCCCTCCTTATAGTGAACTGATCAATGACGAAGTTCAGGGAATTGATATTGATATCATCCGCGAGGCAGCCACACGTGCCGGAATCAATGTTGTCATTGAAGCCTACCCGTGGAAGCGGGCCATGATGATGTTGAGCAATGGGGAGACAGACGGTACGTTTTCCGTCTTCCGCAATGAGGAACGAGAAGCCTATGCCCTGTTCTCCAGCAACCCGGTTCATATCAGCGACCTGGCTGTTTTCATGAACCGATCATCCCTCAAGAACTACAACCAGTTGGATGACTTGTTCGGCCAAACCGTATTCATTGCAGCGGGTTTTTCCATCAGTGATGCATTTGACGAGGCTGTGAAGACAAACAGGATCAGGCCAACGTACGCTCGAGACACAGAGGACGGCCTGTCACGGCTGTTGGAATCCCCGAATGGATATCTGATCAGCAACAGGGTTTCCGTGCTGTACTATGCGCGTAAAAGAGGGGTTCTGGACCAAATCAGAAGCAGTCCGCTTCTGGTTCGGGCCAACAGGGGCGCCTACCTTGCAATTCCTCGCTCAAGGGAAGTGACTCCGGCATTGCAAAATATGCTTGAACGCCTCGACAAGGAACTCGGCAGGATGTGGGCCGACGGCACGATTGAGGCCATCATCACCCCCTACATCACGACGACGTCACCCACCCCCTGATCAAACAGGCGAAGAAGACAGCTTTCCTTTCAGGTCAACGTAGGAGGTGTGGGCAGGTATGCCCCGCTCGCGAAGCATCTTTATGAGGCTGATAGCCATATCGCTTTTCAGGTTCCACGCCTCGGCCGGAGATTCCGCCCAAGCTGCAAGCCAGCAGACAACACTCTCTTTTTCCATACGCATGACCCAGAACTGTGCCGGTTCCTGATTGATGCGGTACTCGCTGGTCTCGGCTACTTCCAGCGCCACTTCCATCACCTCATCGAGGTCCGCATCGTAGGAAACATGAAATTCCAGGTAGGCCCACAGCAGGGAGTCATTGAGCGTCAGGTTGACGAACTCCTTGTTGAGCATTCGACTGTTGGGGATGACATACCGTTTCCAGTCCCAGGTTTTGATCTTTGTATGGGTAATGGAAATATCCTCGACAGTCCCATACTGCTGATCCATGGAGAGGGTATCACCGACGCGCAGTTGTTTTGAGAAGCTGATGACGATGCCGGAGATCATGTTCTCGACAAGAGGTCGCGCAGCAATACCAACGACCGCAGTGGTAATGGCGATCAGAATCGAAAGCATGGTGCTTGGAATGCTGCCAATGAAGGGTGCGGTTATGGCAAACAACCAGATGAAGAGAATGCAGAAGAACAGTGTACGCTGAATGATGGTGAATCGGGTTTTGACCCCTTTCACTATTTTCTTTTTCTCTTGTCGTTCCTCAGATGCGGTCAGAACATCCGTCGGCATGGCCGCCATGGTTTCCGGATCGTGGAACATGTTTTTTATGCGGTCAACACGCTGACTTTTCAAGGAAGAAACGCGGTGATAGAGCCACCAAAAAGCGAACAGAGCGACAGCGGAAATGCCGATGACATAAAAAATCAGGTCCAAGTCCATACCAATATTCATAGTGTACCCTTTGGCTACTATACTGTCACCGAAACGGCGCCAACTGTCCGTACTCTTTCGGACAACGCCCAGCCTATCCTTCCTGCGTTGGTCAAAACGGGGACCACTGTATCGAAATCATTACACATTGTCAGCGCATGATTGACGATTATTTTCTATGCGATTGTATCGGCCAACTGGATAATGCCTTCCTCGTGACAACGAAGGAAACGCACAGTGATATAGTCTTCACTCTCGCGTATGAGGCGTGAACGGCAGATGTATCGAACGGTCAGAAGAATATTTCCTGATTCGACACCTATATACACCTTGGGGCGGAGAGTGGTAAAATACACGTTTTTCTGCTCAAACGTGGCCTTTACCCGCTCAAGATCGACACGGCTGCTTTCGAGGTACTCTTCAACGATTGCCAGCAGGCGTTCCCTGCCCTTTTCCCAGTCGGACTTGCGCGTCACCAGGAATTTTACCTCGTTCCAGACGTAACCAGACCCGCGCGTGGCATTGATGATAGGCACCGTCATGACAAGGGAGTTGGGTATTTTGATGAGCCTTCCGGTGCTGTGCCCGGTGGAAGCGGCACTCCCCGACTCAAGGAGCGTGAAATAAAACAATCCCTTATCAATCACATCTCCAGTGTGATCGTTCATCTGCACCCTGTCGCCAATGGCAAACAGTTCACGCCAGAAAATGACAAACGAACCAAGGAAATTCAGAATCATCTCTTTGGAAACAATGGTCAGGGCAGCCGCGACAATGGTCAAGGCCGTCAACATCGGCCCGATCCCTTCCAGCCAGATGATGATCATGGAAACGCCGAAAAGGAAAAAACCGGTATATTTGATGATGAAAGGCGCTTCGGAAGTCCGCTTTCCCCTTTTACGGGTAAGCAGCATGGCCACTCGACTGAGCAAGAAAACGATCACCACGACGATGACGCTCTTCAACGCTTTAACAAAATATGGATTAGCCAGTAGTTCTTGCATGGTCACTCCGGAGATTCTTGCGTGGACAAGATGATATCATCAATATATTTTGATTTTGAATCAAGAAGTTATTCCAAAATACGGAAGGTAGCCATGTTCGACTTTCTACAATGGACAGGTTTCAAACGGGACGTTCCTCCGGGAACATTGATATATGCTGGAGAGGAAAAAAACTTTTCTCCAAGTATATCCGGCTATGCCTATGATGAGCAGGGTATGGTGGAACTGTCGATAGAAAATACGGAAGATATCGAGACCCAGCCAGGACGAACGCTCTTTATCCACGTGCAGGGCGTGCATAAACCGGCCTTGATCAAGGAGTTCGGACACGCATTCCAGTTCCCTCCCCTTGCACTGGAGGATGTCATGAATACCGGCCAGCGCCCCAAGCAGGACTGGCTGGATGACGAAACCGGTTTTATCGTGGTCAAGAACGTGAGTATCGAAGACGATGAACTTCACAATGAGCAGGTAAGCCTGTTCTGGCGTGATGATTTTGTCATTGTCTTTTCGGAAAATCAGACAGACATGTTCGATGGCATTCTCAGCCGTATACGCAAAGGCAAAGGACGCATCCGCAAAGGCGGCACCACCTATCTGGTGACAGCCATTCTTGATGCCATAGTCGACAAGCATCTTTCAGCACTTGGTAAACTCGGAGAGGCTGCCGAGCGACTCGAAGCCGACCTTCTGGAAAAGACAACCGACGACCTGCTCAACCAGTTGTACCGAATCAAACGCGAAACCATTCTGCTCCGCAACACACTCGTCCCCGTGCAGGACATCTTCAAAAAGTTATTGGCGGAAGAATCGGAAACAAACGAGATAACTCTGGCGTATCTCCGAGATGTCGCAGACCATCATATGCAGGCCGTAGAAGGCACTGTGGCCCTGCATGACATACTCAAATCCATGATCGACTATCAGATTTCGCTGATCGGCATCCGTACCAACAGCGTGATGCAGTTTCTCACCATCATAGCGACCATATTCATTCCACTGACCTTCATAGCCGGCATATATGGCATGAACTTCCAATACATGCCCGAGTTGCAATGGCGATACGGCTACTTCATCTGCATAGCGGTCATGGCAGTGCTCGGAATTTCCATGTTCATTTATTTCATCAGGAAAAAGATGTTGTAACGATAAAAAAAAGACCTGCCGAGTGGCAGGTCTTGCGATTGCGATGCGATTGTATGCTGTTCATTAATTGAACATTTTCTTGGCTGCATCAGTTGCTTCTTCAGCAGCTTCATCAATTTGTTTGCCAGCCTTTTCCATGGGGCCTTCTTCCTGACAACCAAAAGCAGGAAGCATCATGGCCAACAGGCAGGAAACTACCAATATTTTTTTCCAGAATTTCATCTAATCATCCTTCAATTTCTTACAGCTATTAATGATATACTACTACAAATCAACGATCAGGGCCACCATGTATCGTAAAAATCAAAAAGCTTCAAAGTCGGGATATTTGTACCCCCACTTATCGTAGATGGGCTTGAGCTCCCCTCGTTTGTGAAGGGTGTATATGCCTTTAGCATACACTTCCTGCAGGCGCTTGCCCCGAGCAGAAGTATTGAACAAAGGGAAGTAAGAGCGACTGCCCACCTTGTTGATAGCGTACTCTTCTGGCTGAAATGATATTGTACTACTCTTCATGGACTGCCTGATGAGCGTCATGTCATCAACGTAAAAATCCGACCGATCCCAGACAATTATCTTCAATGCCTGCTCCCCTGTCTGAACATCCTTCACAGTCACGGGGACATTAAAATTCTCATGATCGTAATACGTGGCCTGACTCAGCACTTCCCTGTCCCGCAGCGTTTCCACGCCACGCCAGGGACCAATGCGTTCTTTTTTGTAAAAGACATAAAAATCGTTCTGGTACATGGGGTATCGCCCCATAACCAGGGAAGGATACGGCTTGTCATCACACATCATGATGTCGGCCTGATTGTCGGCAACCAACTTTTCCGACCGGCCGGATTTCGAGTACAGGTGTTCAACGGTTATCCCGTGGAGGGAAAACACTTTTTGCATTATTTCATGGTAGAGACCGGTGCCATCCCGATTGGTGAACGTATCCCAGGAGGGACTGGTGGTGACGACCTTCTTGATATTTACATCATGCGCATGGGCTGAGGCGCCAAACAAAAGAACAAACCCACATAGAATACTTAAAGTCAGCCTGTTCGCTAACAAGAATATAATCTTCATATATCCGCCTGCATCGGATTCTTTTAATACGTATCATCCCTATAGTTGCATGCAGCTCAAAAAACAAGCAGTTGTTTTCCTACTTTACAACACTTTGACACTGCATGGCTTTTTGCCACCTACCAAAGTGTTCCATCTATTGACCTAGAGAGCGCCATCAGCAACCAATTAGCTAAACACAAAAAGCCACCTACTGTTGTAGGTGGCTTTGCTTATACTGATGTGTTCATCATCCATTTCGTATTGGAAGAATAATGATCTCCACACGCCTGTTCATGGAATCCGACGAGGAGATGGGGCGCGACTCGCCATATCCGACGGCAGTAATCCTCTGAGGCATCACCCCATTACGAATAAGCTCGGCCTTGACGGCCTCCGCCCTTCTTTCGGAAAGACGCTGATTGTATTCGGCCGATCCTTGTGTGTCGGTGTGCCCGGCTACTTCCATGATGGTGTGGGGATACTTGTTCAGGATCTCCGAGATTCTCCGCAATTCCATGACCGCCGCAGGCTTGAGATCACTTTTGTCAAAATCGAAGTAGGCCTCGCCCTTGAAGGTGGCGCGCAGTATATCTTCTTCCCTTCTGATGCTTGCGGCTTCAGAAGCAGCAAGTGCCTGTCGGAGTTCCTGCTCCTGCCTATCCATATATTGACCGATCTGGTTACCGGCGAGTCCGCCTATGAGCGCACCGATTCCGGCTCCGATCAGTGTAGACTGCGTATTTTTCCCGATGGCCTGCCCAAGAACAGCGCCTGTTGCCGCTCCTGCCCCGGCGCCATATGCCGTGCCTCGTTCCTCATTCGTTTGCAGATTGGCACAGCCAACAAGTCCCAAACAAAAACATGCGACAAGAAAACACACGAATACTCTTTTCATACAAGTTGATCCTTTTTTACCGCCATTCAAAACCAAACTGCCTGCATAGTCACAAACAGATAGTACCATTGAATGTATACACCCTATCACATTCCCGGTGATGTATAAAACCGTTTACTTCGCCTTTGGTCGCTTCCACAAGCTATGGCAATTCACTTCAGGGACCGCATCATTGTTCATGGACGTATTGACGCACTGCAATCCGCCATCTACAGTTTAATTTGGAATCCATGCTTTTAAAACAGTGCAGGCAGAAATCAATCGAAAACTCATTTGCTTTTGGCATATGCATTTTCAACCAGGAGGACAGCATGTCTCGATTCGTAAGCAAAGTGTTGTTGATGACCCTATTGGCCATGGTAATGGCTGGATGTGGGACAATCTACAAAGCCGCAATGGATGAGAGGAGCCTGAGCCAGCAAACCGCAGATGCCAATATTTCCGGCACCATCATGAAACGGTATCTTGATGACGACGACATGTCCGTGTTGAGCATTGAGCCATATACATTCATCGGGCATGTCTACCTTGTGGGCGAGTACGAAACCTCTGTCCAACGCTCCAAAGCGGTTTCAATAGCCAAAAGCGTGGAAGGCGTAACAGGGATCACTACACACCTTATGCCTGCCAAGGAAGACCCAACCTGTGGAACCTCCGACAGCCTGGGCATTCTCGCCAACATCAAGAAAGCGCTGATCAGCGACGACGAGATATGGTCGACCAATGTTGAGGTTAAGGTTGTCCAATGCAACGTCGTACTGCTTGGCCTTGTCGGCTCCCAGGCACAGATAAGCAAGTCCATTGTTCACGCCAAGTCCGTGAAGGGAGTCCGCTCAGTCAAATCCTACTTACGTGTCGCCCGTAAGCCCTAAGCGATACGCCTGCCGAAAAACCACATCAATGAGTCTCGTTGCCAATGATTCCAACAGGACAGGATATGAAAAGACACGAATTACAAGAATTAATGAAGCCCTTTGTCGGGCCTCCCAAAAAGGACAGCAAACCACCCTTCCCCAAGGAGTTTTACGGCACTTCTCTCCCGAACAACTCCCAAAGGCTCTCGCGAAGGGAGTGCGATGCGGACGAGGACAAGCAAACACGGTACCACAAGAACGATACGTAGGACTGTTCCTTTAACGTAAACATGGCATGCAATGAATGCTGTGCTTGAGATCAAGTCTTTCGGATTAGGGACTACAATTAAAGGCGTCAGGGTAACTTCTCTGACGCCTTTGTTTTTTGATGGTGTCACGGCGCGAAGGAAGTTCTTGAGCATGAATGGTTCCCTTGACCAGACGCAAATCAGTAGAAGTGGTTTTTATAACTCTAGAGAAACAGCATTGTTCAATCCCCGCTACTCTGACTGAAGCTCTCTCAAGTTTTGATTCTATATAGATTAGTAGACACAAATGCAAAGTGCTGTTAATTTGCACTAGAATTCTATTGCATTAGACCACAAAAAACTAAGGAGACAAGATGTCTGAAGCACCATTAAAGGTTATTATCTCTGACAAAGAAGAGATCAAACGATCTGAGACTCTTGATATATTCATCCCATTCGTCAAAGGATTATCCCATTCATTTGTCATTGCCCTCAACTCGCCTTGGGGGACAGGCAAAACAACTTTTGTCAATCAGTGCATCTCAGAGCTAGGCGAAGATTACCCTTCAATCTATTACAATGCTTGGAAGGCAGATTACAGCAAAGACCCATTTATAGATTTCTGTGCTGAGATCATAGACCTCGAAGATAGCGATTCAACAACATCTTCAGACGAGAAACAGAACTTACTCAGCCACGCCAAAAGAATTGGTAAAAACATTTGGGACAAAAAGGCTGACATATCCTTATCTCTAATTTCAAAAATCGGCACTAAAGAGAGACCTCTGCGCATCCCCTTTTCGCGTCCGTGCCTTGCGCTCCGCACCCAATTTGATGTTCTGACCGCACCCCAGCTTGGGCTCATTCCCGGCCTTTTCCTGCCATTTCTGGCCGAAATGCCGGATTTTGGACGCACCTCTCCCTTCAGGCTCGCGCCAGTCGAACAGCTTTTTTCAAATTGAACGCCATGGCGAGGATGTGGAACTCTCCCTCCACCTTCTCACGACCCACGTATCGGGACCGAAAGAATGCGTAGCCACGTTTGAGTGTGCCGAAGGCCCGCTCGACTATTTGCCGAATGCTGCTGATGTCACGGTTGCGGGTCTTTTCGAAGTCTGTCAGCCTGCCGCCACGAGGCGTCTTGTCCATGGTTCCGTCCTCCAAATCGCGATCAAACAGAATGTCCCGGTTCTTCCCGCTGCAATAGCCCTTGTCCGCATAAACCCGTGCGCCGGGATCAAGGCCGACGCCATTCACGAGCCGCTCGAATTCGCCCGTGTCCGAATGGTTCGCGGGAGTGATGTGACCACAGAGCAGAAACCCGTCTCGACTGTCCGTCGCGGCATGGAGCTTGTAGCCGTAATAGGCCCGATTTCTCTTGCGGAGCCAGGCCGCCTCCTCGTCATCCGAATAGCTGACCCGGCAGTCCACCGGCCCATCCTGTTCTTCGGCGTCCTCGGAACGGTCCTCAGGCATCACGTCGATAACCTTGCGCGGCCGCCGCTGCGACTCGACTACCGAGGCGTCCACCACGGCTCCCTCACGGACAAGAAGCCCTTGTCCTTCAAGCTGGCGGTTAAGCATGTCGAGCAAGGAGTCCAGCACCTTCAGGCGGATCAAACCGTTACGGAAACGGCATATGGTGGTCTCGTCCGGCACGTCGTCCTCGATGGAAAAACCGGTAAATCTGACAAAGGAGAGCCGGTCGAGCAGCGCCTGCTCCACGCCCGGATCACTCAGGTTGTACCAACGCTGCAAGAGCAGAATCTTGAACATCGCCAGAGGCGGATAGGCGGGATTGCCCACGGCGTTGGCCTTGCGCCTGATCTTCTTGCACAGAAAGGCGTTGATGGGCTGCCAGTCGATGAGTTCGTTGATCTCATCCAGAAATGTGGTCTTGGTTCTGCGGTGCCCCAGGAAGTAATCACCCAACCGAGGTCCTTTCTGCCGAATAGCCATGCCTTCCTCCTTTGGATGGAGAAATAATAGCATAATAAATCAAATAGTTAAAGAGTAAAAGTGTGGGGTTTGCCGTGCAGAGGTCTCGAAATATATGATCCAACACCGATGGCACCTACAACCAAAGCAAGCATCCCTGTAACCGTAGTCACAAAATCTCTATATAACCCAAAAGAGTCTTTTGCAGTATCAGCCATCACTGGCGCAACAGGTGCAATCCCAATTATTTCATGCAAAATGCTGCAAGATTGTCCGCGCAAAGTAACCATAAGAAGGTATACGAATCCCAATACAGAGAGGGCGGCTATCACCCAGCCTAAAAATCTCACGATCGCAACGATACAATTCCATATAAATCTCACGATAGGTTCCTCCCGCTGCAATATGGACACTCATCCCACACGCAATACTCTTCCAGCACCAACTTCTTCGTAAAAAAATTGAATTCGCCGCGTTTGC
The DNA here is from genome assembly GCF_900217235.1 of Pseudodesulfovibrio profundus. NCBI lineage: Bacteria > Pseudomonadati > Thermodesulfobacteriota > Desulfovibrionia > Desulfovibrionales > Desulfovibrionaceae > Pseudodesulfovibrio > Pseudodesulfovibrio profundus. The sequence continues at coordinate 1,933,415 of NZ_LT907975.1, forward strand.
CGATCATGGTCGGCTTCAGGTTCGGCAGCCCCAGCAACAGCTTCAGACACTCGTTGGCCACAAAAGATGCGGAGATCGCCGCAAGCGGGGCCAGGTTGCCGAGGTTGCGGTGCTCCTTGACGATGCGCTCCGCACCTTCGATCTCAGCCACCTTAAGCTGGTCCATGCCGTGCGAGATGCAGTGGAAGCACGGCGTCTTGCCGGGGATGATCGTCGGCCCCACCAGGCTGAGGTGCATGTTGTAGCCGCCGGCAATGATGTAGGGCAGATCGAGCGCAAAGGCCGCCTCATTGATGATCGCCGAGGTGTGGCCCACCGAAGGAAAATCCGCGCAGTTGATCAGGACCGTCTGCGACCTCAAGCCGTCCTTCAACAACGCGATCAGCCGTTCCGAACTCTCCAGCTTCTCTTCAATGGCCCGGACCGTGTAATACTCCTCCCGGCGCGAGTTGAGCATCCCTTCGAGAGCCAGGGTCTTGAGGCTGCCCACATCTCCCTTGGTGAACAGGGAGCGGTTCAGGTTGTGCGGCTTCACCACGTCGTCATCGAGCAACGTGAAGTGCTTGATCCCCATCTGGGCCAGTAGGGAGACGACCCAGCTCCCCACGCCCCCGGCCCCGATCACCACCGCCTGGCTTTCCGTTAACCGCTGCCAGGCGGATTCCACATCGTAATACGGGACATAGGAACCGATGAACGTCTTCACCCTCCGGAACGGGTCGGATTCGCGGGACGCCACTACCTGCACATCTTCCAGGGCGCAACGCTCGATCAGGACGTCGAAAAGCCGCTCCAGCCCGACACACTGCCGGTCAGTGAGGGCGTAGGTTCCCGCCAGCTTGTCATACGGCAGGCTCCCATCCAGATTGGAAAGAATCCTGACGTAATCCTCATCGGCAAAGGCCAAGTTGAAACTCTGCCGGATGTCCGAGACAAAAAACTGGTACGTCCTCTCCTGCGGCATGGGCACGAACGAAACCGATGGGCGGAGGCGGAAGCGCTCCTCGCTGTAGCGGCTCATTTGCGCCCCTCCCCGCAGGACTGGCACTCCTTGTCCCTTTCGACGACGAAGGTGTCGAGGCTGTAGTCATGGAAAAGGAATTCGCCCCGCCCGCCGGGAGCCGCCTTTCGGTCTTCCGGGTTCATGAAGTAGCCCAGGATATCCAGCGCTGCCGTGGAGGCGCTGAACGTGGACAGGCCGCCCAACCCGCCGAACCAGCCTTCGCGCTCCTTGACCGGATGGGGAATGGGCTTCCAATCCTTCAGGCTCTCATGAAAAAACGTGGCGTAGCAATCCGCGCACGGCGTCACATGGGGGATCAGCAACTCGCCCAGGGAGGCGAGATGGGCATCGAACCCTCCGGCCGCCAACACGGGTATGTCATGCTGCAGGGCATACCGCGAAAGCTTGATATTGGTGTAGCCGACGTAGGGTTGATCGGTGGTGTTGACGATGAGCGAGGTTCCCCGGACCAACTCGTCGAGATCGGTGTGCGTCCTGAGGGTGGCATTGCGCAACTCGACTTGGGGTTCAAAGGCAAAATCCTCAACCAGCGCCTTAGCGGCCTCCGTCTTGGGGATGCCGACCTGTGTGGCGATCCGATACGGCGTCCGGGCAATGTCGCTCTCCTCGACATCGACATAGTCGATGAGGGTGAAACGCCTGAACCCCATCATGCTGAGTTGCTGCAGGATGCCGCTGCCCATGGCCCCCAGGCCGAAAACCGTTATCCGGGCGTCGAAAATCCGTTTTTGGACTTCATGAGCCTTCTGCGGCGACTTGAGGATATCCAGCAGGAAATACAACTGGCGCTTGTATTGTTCCACATACTCGACCGGCAACAGGTCGGTTTCGAGCGGATCGGACAAGGTCACGATTCCTTCAGTATCAAGAAAGGAGAGAAAGGCCTCGGTTTCTTCGTCCATGACCAGCCCGGAATGGCTCAGGGAATCCGTCAAGGGCTGCGGCTTGGACAATTCCTTGAGCAGGGCCGCAAAGGCGGGTTTACACTCAATGCGCAACCGCCTCCGGTTGGACAAAAAAAGGAAGAGAACTGGGCAGATCCCTTCCTTTTGAGGATAAAGAAAAACCTCCACCCCGTCTCGCAGTTCCGGGGCGGAGGCTTCCGACAGCTGTGTCATTGGGGCTTCGCCTGCTAATATTGAACCTGACCGCCCTTGACCGCCAGATACTGTTCCCAGGCCTCGGTGTTCTCCACGAAATTCGCATCCGCAGAGCAGGTCCTGGTGCAGCAATCGGAGCGGCTGCCGGAACAGGAGGCCGTGTAGGCGACGCTGTCCATGCCGTCTTCGTCGGAAACGATGGCAAACCCGAATTTTTCCATGTGGTCATCATTCTTCTTCTGCATATCGGTCCTCAATCGGTTAAATTTTCATTCCCGAGAATTCATTTTCTACAGACATTTTTTAGAGGCTGCCAACCGTTAAGTCAAGATATCTCGAAACGGATTGGGATTATGCTAACAGGCTCTCCACACAACTATTTCATGGGGTCAAAATTATTCAAATGATATGTTATGTCCTTTCCGTTATTCAATAAACACTTGCTGCCATCATACTGCACCAAAAACGAATGTTGCTTGCCGGATGCGACAACACCAGTTGCAATAAGTTTTGCGATCTCTCCACTTTGAAATACTATATAGTCGCTTCTCCACGCCCCGACGATGAGTCGCCTAGTAATAAATACATAAAATGTTGTTGAGGCATTATTCGATTTGTAGCTCTTTGCTTGGATTGTGAATTGAAACTTTCCGTGTTTGTTGCAATTTGCCGTCTTCACCTGGATATGAAAATACTTGTTTCCCTTGGATGCAACGACGTCAATTCCTTCATCAACCGTCATGATTGAAGCGTTGTACCCTCGAAACAGGAGTTCGCTTAACAACCCATACTCTCCAGCCTTACCGGTATATAAATTCGAAACCTGTGGAAATTTTTCTGATGCTGTCTTTTTCCGTTTCTGCTTTGCTTTGTACACGCCGGAGAGGTGCCCGCCTTTGCCATTGGGAACTTTGGAAATCTTGGCTTTTCTTTTGGCGCTACGAATATGATTGCTGATGGATTGGCCGACCTTCTTCCCCAAATCCTCCAAATCCAGGCCACCATAAACAGCGGGATACCTTGCGACGAGAATTTGGGCAATTTCGCGAAGGTTCAACTTCCGTTTCTCTACGGACAACACTTCGATACAATGGTCTAACCTATTCACAACGTCTCCAAGTCACGCTCAAGAAATTCCATTGCCTAGGTAAGATCGAATTAAATCTTGACCTTCAGCACCTTTTCAACCCTTTCTATAATGTGTATTGATTAACTTCAACGGAAAACGAAAATTCAAACGTATCTTGATGAGTTCGAGGCAGTGACATGAATACGGACAGCACGCTCACTTTGGTAATATTCGCAGCCGAATGCATCAATTTTGCCTCCGCGCAAAATTCGGTTCCCATCCTGCGAAGCATCCAAATCCGCAACACCTCGGATGTGCCTGTTGAGAATATCACCCTGGAGCTCACTCCTCACCCTCCGTTTTGCCGGAACAAGACTTGGACCATAGACAGAATACATGCCAATAGCGACATATCCCTCTCCGACTTGAGGTTGGAATACGACTTCGCTTTTTTCGATGGGCTCAACGAAGCTGAGCGTGGACAACTGACCTTCCGGCTTCGCCGGAACGAGGCGCCCTTGGGCGAACAGATTCTGCCCATCAGGCTTCTGGCGCGAGACGAATGGGGCGGCTTGGGCGAGATGGCCAGCATTCTCGCCGCGTTTGTCTCGCCAAACGATCCCGTTGTCGCAAAAGTTTGCAAACGGGCAAGTATACTCCTGGAAAAGGGTGGTCACAACGGAGCGCTCAACGGGTACCAGGATCAAGACCCCAAACGGGCTTACATGCTTGCTGCCGGCATATGGTCGGCCATCACCGAAAAGGCACTGAGCTATGCACAGCCTCCCGCCTCTTTTGAATCCAGAGGGCAGAAGGTCAGAGGGCCGCGGCGGATACACGACGAGGGGTTGGTCACCTGCCTCGACAGCTCGCTGCTATTTGCTGGTGCGCTTGAAGCGGCGGGGCTCAACCCTGTCATTATCTTTACCAAGGGACACGCCTTTACAGGCGTCTGGCTTGCGGACAAGACCCTGCCCTCCATTGAAGAACCGGATGTCGTCGAACTCCGCAAAGCCATCGCGGCACGGGAATTCGTGGCCTTCGAAACAACCTTGGTAACGAATCGCCCCGTAGCGGACTTCACCCAAGCGGTTCAAAACGCCAGGGTGAAACTCAACGAAAAAAACGAAGTCGACTTCGAGCGTGCCGTGGACATCCGTAGGGCTCGTTTTGCAGGTGTCACTCCCCTTGCTGCCCATCATGTTGAGGAATCATCAAAAGAAGCCGCAGAGGATGTTGCCCCTGCGGCTCTCCCGCCGGAACCGGATTTCGGCATGCTGCCGGGCGAAGTCATCGACGAAACTCCCCAGACACCTCAGGACAGAATTGACCGCTGGCAACGAAAGCTTCTCGATCTGACTCTTCGGAATCGCCTCCTCAACTTCAAGGACACCAAGCAGACCATCCCGGTCTTGTGTCCTGATCTTCCGGGACTGGAGGACATGCTGGCTGACGGGAAACGCCTTCGAGTCATTTCTTTGAAGGATGAGAACCCTGTCGGCGCGAGAGACCCGGAGCTGTATCAACAGCAATACGGAAAGGACATCCATGAAGAGTTTGCCAAGGACGCCCTGGAGCGCAAGCAACTCTGCATCGACCTTTCAGGAACCGAGATGCGCAACCGGCTGATCACGCTCTTCCGCAAGGCCAACAGCGAGCTTGCCGAAGGCGGTGCCAATACCCTGTATATGGCGGTGGGCTTCCTCAGGTGGAAGAAAACGGAAAACGACCCGACGCTGTATCGGGCCCCCATCCTCCTGCTCCCGGTTTCCCTGAAACGTCGTTCGGCGAAATCGGATTTTTATCTTGCACACCATGAGGACGACATCCGCATCAACTCGACCCTCCTTCAATTCTTGCAACGGGATTTCGGACTCAGGGTTCCGTCCTTGGAAGGAGAGCTCCCAAAAGACGAATCAGGTATCGACGTCCCTTTGGTCTTCTCGCTCATGCGCCAGGCCGTGCGGGACATCCCAGGATTCGAGGTTGTTGAGGAGGCGGCGTTTTCCACGTTTTCCTTTGCCAAGTATCTCATGTGGAAGGATCTGGTCGACCGAACCGAGGACCTGAGAAACAACCGGCTTGTCAAACATCTCATCGACTCGCCCGAAACTCCTTTTGTCCAAGCGTGTGACGGCCCCTGTCTTCCCCTGCCCAACGAGATCGATAAAAAGATCCCCCTGCATGACCTGCTCACTCCGCTTCCCGCCGACAGCTCCCAACTGGCTGCCGTTGTTGCGGCCATGAACGGGCACGACTTCGTCGTCATCGGCCCTCCCGGCACAGGAAAAAGCCAGACAATCGCCAACATGATCGCCCAGTGCCTATCCGTAGGGAAACGCGTCCTTTTTGTGGCGGAGAAATCAGCGGCGCTGGACGTGGGTTACCGCCGATTAAAGGCATACGGGCTTGGCGACGTCTGCCTTGAACTCCACTCCAATAAATCCGACAGGAAACGTGTTCTGGCCCAACTGGGAGCCGCTTGGGAACGTAGCGAGACATACGCTGCAGATTCATGGACCCGTGCAACCAGCAGACTGGAAGAGGCAAGGGACGAGCTCAACAGGTATGTGGAACAACTTCACGCACCCGGCAGCCATGGCTTCAGTGTTTTCCAAGCCATCGGCATTGTCACCGGACATCGCCCACGGTTCACTCTCACGTTCGACAATCTCAATGCGCACGATCCGGGCATGTTCGCCAGGCTTGAGGAGACCGCAATACGTGCGGACAGGATTCACACCATTGTCCACGACTGCAAGGGATTCGACAGCATCGACGCTGAGGACTGGACGTTTTCTTGGCAAAACAGCCTGATTGAACACGCCGAATCAATTTTGGCCACTATTCCCCAACTCAAGGAAACAGCCGACGCCTTGGTGCATAAGATAGGGCTACCGGACGCTGAAGAAACAAATCTTGAGCGCATAAAGCAACTCAATCGATTCCATGAAGTCTGCCGGATCGCTTCCGGGCAGGACTACAGCAAGGTCGTAGATGCGGAATTGGGCCGTCTGGAAGAAGCTGCGGCATCTCTCGACGCCGCCATCACCGTCATTCGCCAGGCCCGGTCGAACCTTACGGCCAGCTATGAAAACGCCGAACTGAAACGCATCCCCGTGGACGACATCGACCGCCAATGGCGAGAGGCAAATGCCAAAATGTGGCCATTTTCGGCCTTCGAGCGCAGACGAATCGGCAAACTTCTCCAGAGCTATGCGGCGGACGGCAAGGTGGATGTCGCTTCGGAAATAGTTCCCCTGCGGGAAATCCAAAACAACATTGAAACCATCGACCAGAGCGAGTTGGCAGGGCTTCCGGTATTTCAAAACGAAGAGACTGACCATTCCAACGTTTTGGAATACCTGAAAGGTGCTGAAGAGTTGCAACAAGCGCTTGCCGATGTTCGGCGTCATGCCTCTGATGCCCAGCGATTTGGAGCCGCATTGGACTCCCTGCTCAACCACGGGCAGCAACAACCTGACGCCGAACGCATGGCAACGGCATTTCACTCAGCGCTCAGGGAATTCAAATCGGCCAGTGAAGCCTACGCCGTCCACTCCAAGGGAAAGCTGCATATCCAGTCGATAGAGTCCCTTGAAACGGACCTGCGACATTTGATCGCCCACAAGACTCAACTTGCGGATTGGGTCCGTTGGGTGGCGGTCAGAGAGGAAGCACGAGCACTGGGTCTTGATCCATTTCTGAAGGCACTGCGAACCGGGCAAATCGAAAACGCCAAGTTGGATTTCCGGGTGGCATATTTCCATTGGTGGCTGCCTCTCGTCATAGACGCCAGTTCTGAGCTTCGCGGCTTCCGCCACTGGTCCCATGAAGATTTGATACGAGAGTTTCGAAAGAGGGACGAAGCCGTCCAAAAAATGGCCACGGACTAGGTATTGATTAAGACCGCGCATGGACTTCCCACCAGGGATAGCGTCCCTCGCCGCTCGGAGTTGGGGGCACTGAGACACCAACTAACTTTGCAACGGCCGAGCCTCTCCATCCGCAGATTGCTCGAAAGCACCCCCACCGTTTTCACCAAGCTGGCTCCGTGTATGCTTATGTCGCCGCTATCAGTGGCTCAATACCTTCCCGCTAACCAGACACAATTCGATGTGGTTATTTTCGACGAAGCCTCTCAAATCACGACATGGGATGCGGTCGGGGCTATTGCCAGGGCCGAACAATCCATCATCGTGGGCGACCCGAAACAGTTACCCCCCACCAACTTTTTCGGCCGCACCGACGACGAGGACGAGGAAGACCTCGCCGAATATGAAAAAGACCTGCCCAGTATTCTCGAAGAAGCCAGTGCGGCGGGCCTACCGGAAGTCCAGTTGAACTGGCATTATCGCAGCCGAGATGAATCGTTGATCTCGTTCTCGAACCATCACTATTATGGTGGCAGGCTCATCACCTTCCCTTCTCCCAAAACCGAGTCGGACGCCCTTGTCTTTCACAAAAACGACGGCGCGTATGCGAGAGGCACGGGCCGTACCAACATCACGGAAGCGAGAGAAATCGTCCAGTTTGCCAGGTCACGACTGGAACACTGGCTGCAACTCCCCAAGGAATCCAGACCGACCCTTGGCGTCATCACGTTCAACATCCAGCAACAGGAATTGATCCTCAACCTTTTCGACGAGGCCCGGCGTTCCAATCCGAAGCTTGAATGGTTCTTCAGCGAAAATCGGGAAGAACCGGTCATCGTCAAAAACCTGGAAAATATCCAAGGGGACGAGCGGGACATCATGTGCTTCTCCATTACCTTCGGGCGGGACAATGGGGGCAAAATGTCCATGTTCTTCGGGGCACTCAACCGAGATGGTGGAGAACGACGACTGAACGTCGCCGTGACGCGCGCCCGATCCGAAATGCATGTCTTCTCATCAATTGAGGCCGATGACATCGACACATCGCGGACCAAGGCCCTTGGCGTGGCCCATCTCAAGACCTTTCTTGACTACGCCAAGCGCGGCCCGATAGCGCTCCCGTGCGGTGCGGGTAGGGGTGATTCCGTTGGTGATGCGGAGAGTCCGTTTGAAGAAGCCGTCATGTCCGCTCTTCAGGACAAGGGCTGGGAGATACGGCCTCAAATTGGTGTTTCCGATTACCGAATCGACCTGGGCGTGGTCCATCCCGATCACGCAGGGGCCTACCTGGCGGGCGTTGAGTGTGACGGCGCAACCTACCACAGTTCCGCAAGCGCACGGGATCGAGACAAAATCCGTGAGGCGGTCCTGTGCAACCTCGGGTGGAACATCATCCGCATATGGTCAACAGACTGGTTCATGAATCCTGCGGAAGCGCTCAAACGGGTTCATACAGAACTGGAGGAGCTTCTCGAAAACTCCCGCCAAAAGGAGAAAGAAATAGAAGCCCAGGCCAAAGAACAAGCCGAGCAAAATGAAGAATGGAGAGAGGTGCCTGAAGAGCTTGTTGCGGAAACAATAAAATCGCAACCGGAAGAAGAGCATGTTTTGCAGCCTCGGACTTCAAGACAAGTCAAGCTTCCCAATGTAAGCAATGAACTTGAGCTTCCGTATTCTGATCCGGAACCACCAGATCAAAGCTCAAAATATGCCAAATCAACCGGTGTGGATGACTCGGCGGCATCAAGTAACGTCTCATCCATCGAATGGCCCGTCCAACCGGATGCGGATCGTTTCTTCGATGCCGGGTACACACCGATTCTCTGTCAACTGATCGACTATCTGGTAGAGATAGAGGGTCCCATCGAGGCCGACCGACTTGCCCGGACCATTTGCAAAGCCCATGGCTGGAAAAGGACTGGGGCCAATATCAGGCAGCAAATCGATACCTGTCTCGGAAAAAATGAACTCCGCAAGGAAGGTAAGGCGACTTTTATCTGGTCACCTGGAACTTATCAGGAAAAGGTCCCTTATAGGCCCATCGAAAGCAGAGCCGTCACAGACATCTCGCGCCACGAACTATTCGGGCTTATAGCTGACCATCCTGAACTTGTGATGAGCAAAGACCGAGTCCGGGACTTGGCGGATATCCTGGGGGTTAAGCGGCTCTCGCAGAAGGTTAATGAGTACCTCGGCAATTGCCTCTCAACGTATTTCATGCGCTAGATAAATTAGTCACAACTAGGATGATGAAATGGCATTTTATCTAAGAAAATCTGTACGGCTTGGGCCAGTAAGATTTAACTTGTCCAAGAGTGGTATTGGCGCATCGGTTGGCGTTAAAGGGTTTAGAGTAGGTGTCCGTCCCAATGGGAAAAGCTATCTACATGCAGGCAGATATGGGCTTTATTATCGTCAGGAATTAGGGCGTGTCGACAATCATTCTGAGATTTGCTATACTTCTTGGCAGGAGGTTGGCAGTGCAAAAAAGACACGCTCTACGCGACGATCAGTGGGATAAAATCAAAGAATATCTTCCAGGAAAACAAAGTGACTGCGGTGTAACTGCAAAAGATAACAGGCTATTCATTGATGCAGTCATGTGGATTGGCAAGACAGGGGCGCCTTGGCGAGATTTGCCAGAAAGCTATGGCAAGTGGTCTTCGGTCCATAAGAGATTTATCCGCTGGGCCAAGAAAGGTGTATGGCAAATGATCTTCAACACGCTTGCGGTAGACGCTGATACTGAATGGCTCATGATTGACAGCACAATAGTGCGAGCTCATCAGCATTCGGCTGGCGGAAAGGGGGCACCTCCAGCAGTCGGTGGGGAAATCTAGAGGAGGGTTTTCAACGAAAGTCCATGCTGCCACAGATGCTCTCGGATGTCCAACTAAATTCATATTAACACCTGGAAATACAGCGGATTGCAGTATGGCGATTCCGCTTATTGAAGGACAGGCTGCCGAGCATGTCCTTGCTGATAAGGGCTATGATTCAGATGAAATTGTAATGGCAATTGAAGCCATGAATGCCAATCCGGTTGTCCCTCCTCGCTCTCACAGAAAGACAAGGCGAACATATGACAAACATCTCTATAAGGAGCGAAGTGCTATAGAGTGTATGTTTGGAAATTTAAAACAGTTTCGAAGGATTGCAACACGATACGACAAGCTGGCGACGTCCTATCTTGCTTTCGTGTACGTAGGAGCAATGTGGCTGTGGCTGAAGTGATTGTCGACACACCCTAGGAGGAGGAGATTCTGCTCCTACAAATGACGCCACGCCCCCAAGGGAAACAGAAATTGTTCATTCTTCTCATCCTGATGCTGTTCAGTTTAATTCTGCAAGCTCACAGGAATTGACATCAAAATCAAGAGAGGAACTCATCTCAAACCTTGATAAGTCATACAAAGGATTCAGGTTTGACTATTTGTGTGGTGGCTTTTTCATTTTCCTGTCAATTGTTTTATTAAACAATAACAAGACGGTCGGAATTGCCACAGCGATCATAGGTACTTTGGCTACAATAGCGGTTCATCCGGCTAAAGCGTACTTTTGACAAAATGAAAGGACATGGCGTCCAACCGTTGGAAGCATCACCAACCAGCGGGAGGAGTAATCACCATGTCCACGAGTTTCATCTACCACGCGTTCGGCCTGCGAGGCTACGACTACGTTCGGCAGGATTTCATCGCAGGCAACATCATCCTGAAAGTGCAGCCCAAGGATGACTTGATTCGTTGTCCTTGCTGCCATTCCAGAAACATCATTCGCCACGGCTTTGCCGAAAGATGGGTTCAGACTGTGCCCATCGGTTTCAAGCCCGTCTGGCTGGTCATTCCCGTCCAACGGGTAGGATGTCGCAATTGCGGCGTCATTCGTTTGATCGACATTCAGATCGCCGAGTCCAGGCGCTGGTATACGAAAGCCTTTGAGCGATATGCTCTCGCCTTGGCAAAAAAGATGACGATTCAGGATGTTGCCGATCTGCTGGGCGTCGGTTGGGACACCATCAAATCAATCTTCAAGCGCTATCTGTTTCGCCGTTTCTCAAGTCCCAGCCTGGGAAAGATCAAGTATATCGCCATCGACGAAATCAGCGTCCGTAAAGGGCAAAAGTACCTCACGCTGGTCATGGACCTCGAAAGTGGCGCAGTCGTCTTTGTTGGTGAAGGACGAAGTCGAGAAACGCTTACCCCGTTTTGGGAACGTCTCAAGAAGACAAAAGCCAAGATTGCGGCTGTGGCGACGGACATGAACGCAGGCTACATCAGCGCTGTCATGGAGAACTTGCCGAATGCGGCTATCGTGTTTGACCGGTTTCATGTGGTCAAGCTGATGAACGAGAAAATCACGCAGATCCGCCGCCAGCTCTTTCGGGAACTCACCTCGCCACTTGAAAGGAAAGCGGTCAAAGGAACTCGATGGATTCTTCTGAAAAACCCCGAAAATCTGGATGAAAGCCGTGATGAAAAGGAGCGCTTGGATGAAGCGTTGCGGCTGAACAAACCTCTGGCGACAGCCTACTATCTGAAAGAGGATTTGCGGCAACTCTGGTCCCAGCCGAACAAGGCGACGGCAGAGAAAGTCATCAACGACTGGATCGCCAGAGCCGAAGCCTCGGAGATACGCCCTTTGCAGATCATGGCGAGGACGCTTGCCTCGTATCGTTTCGGCATTCTTGCCTATTACGACCATCCCATCTCATCAGGCCCAATCGAGGGAACCAACAACAAGATCAAGACGCTGAAACGACAAGCCTACGGATATCGGGATACCGAGTTCTTCAAGCTCAGGATCATGGGAATTCACGAAGCGAAGTACGCTTTAGCCGGATGAACCAGAAAAAAGGCATTCCGTACGTTGTGGTTTCGGCATCCAACGGCGTCGGCGTGGATGAACTCAAAAGGCTGATTATCGAATCGGCCCCGCCCGAGATGCGGGAGGACCCGGTACTCGCCGGAGACCTGATTCAGAAAGGCGACTGGGTTGTCTGCGTCGTGCCCATCGACCTCGCCGCGCCCAAGGGACGGCTGATTCTTCCGCAGGTTCAGGTCCTGCGTGACATTCTGGACCGGGACGCCATCGCCGTGACGGTCAAGGAGTGCGAGGTACAGGCCGCTCTGGAAAACCTCGCAAAGCCCCCAGCCCTTGTCATCACCGACTCACAGGCCATCACGAGTGTTGCCGGCGATGTCCCGGAAGGCATCCCGCTGACCACGTTCTCCACGCTCTTTGCCCGCTACAAGGGCGACCTCGGCGAGCTGGCCGCAGGAGCGGTACGCATGGACTCGCTTCAGGACGGCGACAGGGTGCTCATCTGTGAATCCTGTTCACATCATCCAGTGGCGGACGACATAGGACGGGTCAAGCTTCCCCGCTGGATGCGACAGTACACGGGCCGCGCGCTCGAGTTCGACGTCTACGCAGGACACGACTTCCCCGAAGACCTTGAGCAATACGCCCTTGCTGTTCACTGCGGGGGATGCATGACCAACCGCCGCGAGATTCTCCGCCGCATCCGGGAATGCCGCAGGCGCGGGGTCCCGGTGACGAACTATGGAATCGCGATTTCCAAGACGCAGGGAGTCCTTGAACGGGTCATGGCCCCTTTCCGGCACATGTAAAAAACATGGGCCGGGAGTTTTTCTCCCGGCCCAGACGAGAAAACGTTTGCAGCCTCAGGCCGCGATTTCATTGGTATCAGCAGCCAAGGCACATCGGACGTATCGCCCGGGAGTCGGCTCGATGAGCACTGGCAGACTGCTTGAACATGCAGCCACGGCATGGGGACAGAGCGGCGCAAATGCACAGCCGTCCACACTGGCCTGACACCACTCCATGTCATAGTCGCTGGCAGCCCTTGCGTCGCAGGATTCTATCGCGTCCTCGAAGAGAAGCCGCGTGTACGGGTGCATCGGGTTGGTAAATATTTCATCAACAGGCCCCGTTTCAACGAATACCCCTCCGAGCATGACCGCGACATCGTGCGCGATGGCCCGAACGGATTCGAGATCGTGCGAAATATACATGTACGCCACGTTGTCGCGCTCCTGAAAAGAACGCAAAAGGCTGAGAATCTGCGCCTGAATCGAGCGGTCAAGCGAGGATACCGGCTCGTCTGCAATCACCAGATCGGGCGCGAGGGACATGGCTCGCGCTATACCGATACGCTGGCGCTGTCCGCCGGACATCTCGTGCGGATACCGGTCCAGCAGGTCCGGCACGAGGCCCACCATGGACAACAGACGCTCAAGTTGCGCTTCCGCATCGCCATGCAGCAGGCCATGCAGCCGCAGCGGCTCAAGAAGCAGGTCGCGGGCCTTGAAATTGGGATTCAGCGACCCGTCGGCATCCTGAAAAACCATCTGTAGACGCTGCCGCAAGCTCCTGTCGTCCCATGTCGGCAGCGGGCGCCCCGCAAAGGAGACCAGCCCTGAATCCGGCTTGAGCAGCCCCGCCGCCATCCGTGCAAGTGTCGTCTTGCCGCAGCCGGACTCGCCCACCACCGCTAGCGTCCTGCCCGGAGCGATGGAAAACGTCACGTCGCGAACAGCGACGTTCCTCCGTTTGAAGAAAAACCCGGACTCGAACGTCTTGCTCATCCTTTCCAGATGAATCACTGCAGGTTGTGACACCGAACGCCTCCGTTGAACTCGGGCACAATGGAACAGCAGGTCTCGCAGGAGTTGCTGCACCGGGGCTGGAACCGGCAGCCACAAGGCAGATCCGTCAGGGCCGGGGGGCTGCCGGGGATCGGCTCCGGACAGGAACCGTCCATGGACCTGTGCAGGGCCGAGGCATACGGGTGCCGCGGTCTGTTCAGAACCTGCGCGGCCGGTCCCAGCTCAAGAATCTGCCCGGCATACATGACTGCGGCGGTCTGGCAGAGGCGGCGGGCCGCGTTCCAGTCATGGGTGATGCACAAAAGCGCCGCCCCTGTCTCCTCAAGACAGTCAAGCAACAACCCCAGCACGCTCCGGCGCACAGTGGGGTCGAGCGCGGTAGTCGGCTCGTCGGCCACGAGCAGCACGGGGTCCTTGGCCAGCGCCATGGCGACCATCACCCGTTGGCGCATGCCTCCGGAAAGCTGGTGCGGGAACTGGCGGAACCGCTTCTTCGCTTCCGGGATTCGGGCCATGTCCAGAAGCCGCAAGGCTCGCAGATTGGCCTCGTGCCTGCCGCATCCCCGGCTGAGCCGGACCGCTTCGGCGATCTGCCAGCCTACGGGAAAAAGCGGATTGAGGTAGGCCGAAGGCTGCTCGAAAATCATGCCCATGCCGCGGCGGCGAACGCGGCGCATCTTCCGCTCGCTGAGCGCAAGAAGATCGTCGCCGCGAAAAAGCACCTGCCCGGAAATCTTTGCGCCCGGCGGCAGAAGACGCAGCAGCGACAACGCCAGAATGGTCTTGCCGCACCCGGACTCGCCCACAAGACAGGCCTTCTCGCCGCATCCGAGATCGAAGCTCACGTCGTCCACGGCGCGAACCATGCCAGCGGGCGAGTCGAATTGAACCTTGATATTTCGTACCTGAAGCAACGATGAATTCTGCTGACTTTTCATGCGATCCTCCTCATGAGGCAAACTGCAGTTTTCGCCAGTCCGAAAGGTTGCTGCGCGGGTCGAGCACGTCCCGAAGCCCCTCGCCGAGCATCGTGAAAGCGAGCACGCTAAGAGAAATTGCCGCCATGGCAGAAAGGGATACGTGCGGCGCGACCTCTATGACGGGCAGTCCCTTGATGAGCATGGTCCCCCATTCCGGAACCGGCGGCTGCACCCCGAGGCCGAGGAACCCAAGCCCGGCGATGTGAATGATCTTGCCGCCGATGCCCAGCGTGGAGATGGTCACGACAGAAGGAAGAACGCCGGGCAGGATGCAGTGTCGCAAAATGTAGAACGGCCCGGCCCCGATGGCGCGGCTGGCCTCCACGTAGCCGCACTCGCGAATGGACAGCGCCTTGGAGCGCGCAACGCGGGCGTATTTCGGCCACCCCGGCAGGGCCAGCGCGATCATGAGGCTGGTCTCGCCCGGGCCCAGTATGCTGATGGCGATGAGCGCCATGACAATGCCGGGAAAGGCGAAAAAGCAGTCCGTTATGCGCATGAGCAGGGCGTCGAGCGCTTTGAAATACGCGGCGAATATCCCGAGCGACGTACCGATGAAGCCAGCCAGCGCGGTGATGGTGACCGCCAACCCGAGGGACGGCCTGAGGCCGTACATGATTCGGCTAGCAACACAGCGTCCCAGCTTGTCCGCACCCAGAGGAAACTCGGCGCTCGGCCCTTCAAGCCGATGGGCAAGGTGCTGTCTGTCAGGATCGTGCGGGGCCATCTGCGGGGCGAACACGGCAAAGAACACGAGAATCGAACAGAGGACCATGCCGAGGAGCATGCCCGGGCTTTTCCATCTATCCTTCATAAGCGCCCTCCCGAACCCTCGGGTCCAGCCAGACCTGAAGCATATCCACAGCAAGATTTATCAGCACGTAAACGCAGGCGATGACCAGAATGCACCCCTGCACCACGTACATGTCCCGAGCCCTGACCGCGTCCACGAGCAGGCTGCCAAGCCCCGGCCAGAGAAAGATGGATTCAACCACAACAGCCCCACCGAACAGGTAGCCCATTTGTGCGCCGAGGTACGTCAGCACGGGCGGAAGCGCGTTCTTCATGGCGTGCAGTCCGGTCACGCGCCACTCGCTCATGCCCTTGGACCGGGCCGTAATCACGTATTTTTCCTCCAGCGACTGGATCATGCAGGTACGCATCAGCCGGGTGGTTATCCCGGAGCTGGCTACCGCCAGCGTCACGGCCGGAAGCACGAGATTGGAAAAGGAGCCGTACCCCGCAACCGGGAGCAGGTCCATCTGCACCGACAGGACCAGAAACAACACCACCCCGACACAGAAATCCGGCGTGGAGACCGCTATCATGGAGCCGGTCATGGCCGCTCTGTCCACCCATGATCCCGGCATGGCGGCCGAGAGCGCTCCAAAGGGCAGAATGATGACAAGCGCGAGCAGGATGGACGCTCCGGCAAGCAGAGCCGATGGTCCCAACGCCTGCCCGATGGCGGACACGACACTCTGTCCCGTCTGGTAGGAATGGCCCAGATCGCCCTTGAGGGTTCTTCCGAGCCAGCGCCAGTATTGGACGTAAAGCGGGCGGTCCAGCCCCATCTCCTTCTCCAGCTCCACGACCGCGGCCTTCGGCGGTGTTTCAGCCGCAGTGAGCGCTCGAAGGGCGATTTCCGCAGGGTTTCCGGGACTGAACGAGAGGGACAGAAACGCCGCAACGCTGACTCCGAACAGGACCGGAGCCAGCGCGGCGATTCGTTTGAGGATAAAGGGAAGCACGACTACCTGTTCACGCTGACGGTTTCCAGATGATAGCTGCTTTCGGTCGGATGCATGGTGTACCCGTCAATGTCTTTGGCCACGGCGTCCACGTTAACGTAATAGTTCAGATACATCATGGGAGCCTCTTTCATGAGGATGGCCTGAACCTCGTCATAGATGGCCTTGCGCTTCGATTGGTCGAAAACACTCCTGCCCTTCAGCAGCAGTTCGTCAACTTTCGGGTTGCTGTAGTGATATGCACCCCAGCCGCTCGCAACCGTGTTTTCGGAGTAGTAATCCTTCATGAGGTTGTAGTCCGGATCGGGCACGAAAAGCAGGCCGCGGCCCACCAAGAACATGTCGAAGTCGCCGCTGTCTCGTATTGAGTGAGCGGCGTCCACCTGCGTCACAACAAGCTCCGCATCAAACCCGACATCCTTGAGCTGCGCCTGCACGACCTCGGCGGTCGGCGGCAGTGCTGCGCGCTCGGGGTAAGTCACGAGCTTGATCTTCAGCGGCGTACCGTTCTTCTCCCTGATCCCATCACCGTCGGAATCCTTCCACCCGGCCTTTTCCAGCATCTCTTTTGCCCCGGCCTGATCAAATTTGTAGCCCTTCACTTCCTTGTTTGCCCAATAGACCATGGGCGGATACAGCGTCGTGGCCGATTCCCCCACTCCTTCCAGCACATAGCGAACAAGGTCGTCACGGTTCACGGCCATGTTTGCGGCCTTGCGGACAAGAATATCCGTGAAAGGCCCTTCGGCCATGTTGAGACCCATCATGCGGCAGCGGCCTATGGACGTGCGGTGAATCTCGAACTTGCCCGACTGTTCGAGAGAGCGAATCGCCTCGGGCGGCAGAATCTGGGCGATGTCCAGTTCTCCGGCCCGAAGCATGGCCAGACGGGTCACGGCGTTGGGCACACCGCGGTAGAACACCTTGTCAACCTTGGCCTTTTCGCCCCAGTACGCGTCGTTGCGAGTGACGGTGACGCTGTCTTTCACCTTCCAATCTTCAAAAACAAAGGGGCCGGTGCCCACCGGTCTGATCATCTCACCGCTGGCATCAAAGGAGGATTCGGCAACAGGCGCGGTTTCGCCCATGGACAGATAGGCAGCCAGCGGAGCAAACGGTTCGGAGGTTTTCAGCACAAGGGTTTGATCGTCAGGAGCGGCTATAGACTCCAGCGGCACAGCCTTGAACAGGGACCCTTTCTCCTGAAGCCGCTCAAGAACGGCCTTGACTGTCCCTGCAACGAGCGGTGTTCCGTCATGAAAGAGAACGCCTTCACGCAGATTGAGCGTCCACGTTTTCCTGTCGTCCGACAAAGACCAGGACTCGGCCAGACCCGGCTTCAGCTCAAGATCCTGATTCACTTCGATCAGGCATTCGGTCACGCCAAGGCGTTTGAAAACATAGCCTGCTTTCTGGATGTCGAGCGTCTTCGGCCCCCACGGTCCCGCGACGTTCAAAACCGTTTCCGAAGCAGTGGCATAGCCTGCCATTGCAATAAGAAGACTCAGGCTCAGCATGAGGATTCTAAGAGCCGGACGAATTTTCAGTAACATGATTCCTCCACGGTGATTAATTTGTTGACACGTTAGTTAATTGGGTGGCACGAATCAAGCATTAAATTCAGAACTGAAATATCGGGCGGCATACCTATTTTGGAATCACAAGCAAAGGGGTGAAAATGAACGAAGCAGATACTGTTTCCTGGCAAGACCGCTGGCGCATTCAGATGGAAGACATGGCAGCGCGCAGCGATACGCAATACTGGAATCGAAGAGCCGAAGATTACAACAATTTCATAGTATCGAGCAGTTTTGAGTACGGGGAACGGATGGCCGAAATCCTGCATTCGAACACGATGCTGGGGGCCGACTCCAACGTGCTGGAAATCGCTTCCGGCGTGGGTGCGGTCACGCTTCCGCTGGCCCGCCGGGCAGCCAGCGTCACTGCCGTGGAGCCTGCCCAAGCCATGGCTGACCTGCTGGAAGAGAATGCCTCTGCAGCTAATATCAACAACGTCAGCCCGGAAGTAACTGATTTTGCATCTTTTGCAGCACAAACGCAGGGCAACGCTTTCGACCTCGCCTTTCTCTGCCACGCGGCCTGGCAGTTTCCGGACGCGACATGGCTGATTGAAGAAATGAGCAGGCTCTCTTCAGGCTATTGCTGTCTCGCGGATACCATGGGGCAAGGCGACCCGGAAAACCTCGCAATGCAGAAAAAGTTGGGCATCAACGCCCCCGAGGTGGACCGCCCGTTCTACCTCTATAATGTTCTGAATGAGCTCGGCAGACCTGCCAGCCTCTCCAACGTCAGCTATGTGATGCGACGCTCCGAGGACTCCGCGCGGTCCATGTGGACAAACCTCGTCTCCAAGTATCGCACGGTTTCGGAGCAGGACACCGAGATGATCGACGAGCATATTGCAACCCGGAGCACGGACGGTGTGTACGAAGTGCCGGCGACAATGACCATGATGTGGTGGAAGGCCTAAATGCGCCGGACGGACAACGCAAAGGAGTATGAGATGGACGAGAGACTGAGCGTGGCACACTGGGACGGACTGTGGGAACAGCGCTGGGACACCCGAGAAAGCCTGTATGTCGGCAGCGCGCACATGGGTTACTGGCAGGCCCGGGCCGAGGATTTCTCTGTTGGCCGCAAGGCATGCGATTATGATTTTGGACGCAAAATCACCGGTGTCCTTACGCCGTTTCTTCCGGCCGGAGCCGAAGTTCTTGACGTGGGGTGCGGCCCCGGCAGTATCCTCGTACCCATGGGGCAGGCAGGATGTCGCGTCACGGCTGTGGAACCAGCCGAAGAGATGATCCGGCAACTACGGGCCAATGCCGAAGCCGCCGGAATAGAAGACTATGACGTCATGCCGTCCATCTGGCAGGATGTGGACACGGAGAGCCTCAGCGGACGCTTCGATCTGGCGCTTTCCGCCATTACCATGTGGATGTTCCGCGACCTTCGGATTCAGCTGGAGCGTCTTGAGACGGTCTCCCGCGATCTCTGCTGCGTCGTCGGTGGAGCAGGCGGCGAAACCAGCGGGCACAGTGACGGGATGTGGAACGCCATCATGGGTGACGTCCCCCAGCCCGGGTATTCGGAGTTCCCCCTCGCGTTCAATCTGCTCTATGCCATGGGCCGTAATCCGGAAGTGCGCATTGTCGACTACTCCACGAAACGATCCGTAGAGAGTAAAATTCACCAACAAAAGCTCTTCTACACCAAGTATACACAACTCACCGACAGCGTGGAACGGATGATCGAGGAGAACGTCATGGCCGGCGCATCGGACGGTCTTGTACAGGAAAACTGCAAGGCGTCGGTCATCTTCTGGAAAAGCCCGAAAGCTGGCGCGTCGAACTGATTTATCAGCACAGACTCGTCACCGGGGCATTCGGGTTGGTTTAATCGTCCGGGAAGCACCGATCTGCCCCACCTCCTATTTGACGGCGGTGAACGTACACCCAACAGCTTTGGTCTGGAAGACTTGGCTATCGGGCTGATGGGGCCTCTGCTATCGTGGACGCAAAAGATAGAGAGCGTCGGCTCACTCTCGTTCGGGGTCAAGTCATAACAAACTGCTAAACGAGTACGGGCGATATGAGCGCTGGTGAACGGATAGTTCAGACAATTACCGGACTGCAATGTCACCACAAGATGAGACCTCTGCGCATCCCCTTTTCGCGTCCGTGCCTTGCGCTCCGCACCCAATTTGATGTTCTGACCGCACCCCAGCTTGGGCTCATTCCCGGCCTTTTCCTGCCATTTCTGGCCGAAATGCCGGATTTTGGACGCACCTCTCCCTTCAGGCTCGCGCCAGTCGAACAGCTTTTTTCAAATTGAACGCCATGGCGAGGATGTGGAACTCTCCCTCCACCTTCTCACGACCCACGTATCGGGACCGAAAGAATGCGTAGCCACGTTTGAGTGTGCCGAAGGCCCGCTCGACTATTTGCCGAATGCTGCTGATGTCACGGTTGCGGGTCTTTTCGAAGTCTGTCAGCCTGCCGCCACGAGGCGTCTTGTCCATGGTTCCGTCCTCCAAATCGCGATCAAACAGAATGTCCCGGTTCTTCCCGCTGCAATAGCCCTTGTCCGCATAAACCCGTGCGCCGGGATCAAGGCCGACGCCATTCACGAGCCGCTCGAATTCGCCCGTGTCCGAATGGTTCGCGGGAGTGATGTGACCACAGAGCAGAAACCCGTCTCGACTGTCCGTCGCGGCATGGAGCTTGTAGCCGTAATAGGCCCGATTTCTCTTGCGGAGCCAGGCCGCCTCCTCGTCATCCGAATAGCTGACCCGGCAGTCCACCGGCCCATCCTGTTCTTCGGCGTCCTCGGAACGGTCCTCAGGCATCACGTCGATAACCTTGCGCGGCCGCCGCTGCGACTCGACTACCGAGGCGTCCACCACGGCTCCCTCACGGACAAGAAGCCCTTGTCCTTCAAGCTGGCGGTTAAGCATGTCGAGCAAGGAGTCCAGCACCTTCAGGCGGATCAAACCGTTACGGAAACGGCATATGGTGGTCTCGTCCGGCACGTCGTCCTCGATGGAAAAACCGGTAAATCTGACAAAGGAGAGCCGGTCGAGCAGCGCCTGCTCCACGCCCGGATCACTCAGGTTGTACCAACGCTGCAAGAGCAGAATCTTGAACATCGCCAGAGGCGGATAGGCGGGATTGCCCACGGCGTTGGCCTTGCGCCTGATCTTCTTGCACAGAAAGGCGTTGATGGGCTGCCAGTCGATGAGTTCGTTGATCTCATCCAGAAATGTGGTCTTGGTTCTGCGGTGCCCCAGGAAGTAATCACCCAACCGAGGTCCTTTCTGCCGAATAGCCATGCCTTCCTCCTTTGGATGGAGAAATAATAGCATAATAAATCAAATAGTTAAAGAGTAAAAGTGTGGGATTTGCCGTGCAGAGGTCTCGGTATAGGATTGTGCGGGGACGAGCATGAAGAAGAAATTTTGCAAGACCAACGAACGTCGGCCATGGGATGTGCTCAACTGCTCAAAATCACGCTACCTGGCCAGCGCCCCGTGGAAGCAGGCCAAGATGAAACGCCGCGAATTCGAGGCACTCCTCCTTGAGATGCCCGACGGGTTCACGGAATATGTCTTTAAGGAAGCCGAGGCCGAGAGGCTGGTTGAGGTCGTGTTCGGCAAGGGCAGCTTGGAGTGAGGAGTGGCGGTTACCATGCAGCTACCTCCTGAATTGCCCAGAGAAGGCCAAAAAAACCATCCAGCACAGGGCAAGGAGGATTACGCCCCAAGGGCCTTTCTGCGGAAAATGTAGCCGGTTTTTACAGTTGCTTTGATCGAGTAGCGATCCACTTTTGCAAGTCCTCAAGCTCCCAGTCATAGTGTGTCTGCTCCGGTGGAGCGGGAGTTCCATCTAGCTTAACAAATGGACCACCTGCTACAATGGATTCAGGCGGTACGGGTTTTTTATAAAGGAATCTTTGCCAGACGACCTTTTCATTTACTCTTCGTGGCGGTGGACAGAAGCATGCATAATATAGGGTCCTATCAGGCATATCTGTATGTTCGCCACCGATTTCAAAAACAGCTACCCGATCCGGGAAAAAAGTAATTTTGCGGACAACCCGGCGCAACTCGGCGGTCAACTCCCCGCGGAGCCTTGACGCTTCTTCATCATCTGCATTTTTCAGCTTTTCGGCCAAGGCCGTGATGTTGGACTGTCTTTTTTTGATGGACGGCTTTACCTGGCTTTCCGCAAGTCGATCTTCAAGGTCCAGGATTTTTTCCTTATAGCCCCTGACGTCCTCGTGTATTTCCCGGATGCGTTGCGCGACTTGCGGGATGGAGTCGGCCCTGAAAGACTCGACCAACTTGTCCAAGGTCCTCGTGCTTTCCGCCAGTTCGATTTTCGCCTTTTTCAGTTCCTCCTGAAGGTCCGGTTTTTTGATAGTCTTTTCCTCGCCGATTGAGTCCAGGTCGATTTCTTGCAAGAGGCCATCAAGAAGCGCTTGTTCAATTCGGGCGTACTGGTGGAATGATGTGTGTTCGCAGTTCGTCCCGCGACTCCGGCCGTCACAAACGAGATATTTGTCTCTCGCCCGGGCTGTGCGCAGGCGCATGGCACACCCGCACAGTCCGCAACGGGCAATCTTGCGGAAGATGTTTGTGACATATCCCTTCCTACCCTTCCCGCCAGTGTCCGGTTTCAGTTTGCGCCGTTTCGAAGCAGCCCTTGCCCGCAACCAAGTCTCCTCGTCGATCACCTTTGGCCAGTAGTCTTTTGCCGGCTCCCCAAATGCGATTCGTTTTCCATTCTGGCGTTGCCCGCCTGTGTATGGCTGGTATTCACCAAGAACCGATCTGCCATCAAGGATTTTACCAATGTACGAAGCCGACCAGCCATTTTTGGACCGGCCCCAGGTTGGGATTTTCTCTGCGTTAAAACGCATTGCGATCATACGTCTGCCGTAACCAGTAATGGTTTCAGCGAACATCCGTTTGATCAGTGCGGATCGCTCCGGGATTAGGAAATATTTATCCTCGCTTTCCGAGTACTCAATCCACGCAGGTTTCAGACCGCCAATCGGGACACCCTTCTGTGCTAGATGGTGTTTTTGATCCCACATAGCTCCGAGTCGTTCTGATTTTCTTTCGGATTCTTCGTTTGCCCTCGCCATGATACCCAAACAAATCAATAGGTCGCTAAAATTGTCATTGATGTTCTTATGTGTGTATGTTTTCCCATTCTCAAGCGTATGGATTTGTATTCCAGCGCGAACGATTTCGCGAAAGATGTCAAATGCATCTAAAACCTTGGCTCGTGAAATTCTATCTAGCGACTCTACGATCAGTACAGAGCCACTCGGTATTTGCCGTTCCCGGACAAGGGACAAAAACTGGCCCAAGGCTCCTTCAGTGACGTTCGCCGCCGTGTACGCCGAAACCCCTAAATCTCGCAGGGTATCATCGAGGATAAGTCCATTTGCCTCAGCGTATTTCTGGGTCGCCTCAAGTTGTCTTCGTAAGCTGTCGCCATGAAGCTGTTTCTTTGAAGACATCCTAATATAGCTATATGCCTTAGTTTTTTTGTTGTTTGCTTTTGACATGAACATCATGATAATCTGTTGTCCAAATGAAAACAAGTCCCTGCCCCTGCGGCTATTTGAGCGATGATACCCACCCGTGCGAATGCACGCCGCTGGCTGTGGGGCGTTACCGGTCCCGTATTTCCGGCCCCATGCTGGATCGGATTGATCTGCAGGTGGAGGTACCGGCTGTCCCGTATGAGGATTTAAAAAAGGCGCGGGGAGATATCGATTCGGCAACCATGCGCCAACGCATCATTGATGCACGGGCCATTCAGGAAAAGCGATACGCTGACATGCCTATTCTGACCAATGCCGAACTGGAAGGCGCAGCCCTTGAAAAATATTGCTCCATCGGCGAGGAGGAACACGGATTCCTCAAACAGGCGGTACAAACACTGGGACTGTCGGCCCGCGCCTATACACGGATATTGCGCATATCCCGGACCATCGCAGACCTGGAAGGGGCACCCGCCATAGAAACGGGTCACCTAGCCGAAGCCATCAACTACCGTTCCATGGACCGACAGGGCTGATTAACCGGACCCGCCGCCCAGGCCGATCCGACGCCAATCAACGAAAAAGAGCACGAACAACGCCAGCAGAAGAGGGCCAACAATCATCAGCGTGTCCCATATCCACACGGTTGTGCTGGAGTCTTCCACAAACCAGCGCCCGCGGATGACATCGATCTCTTCCTCGCTGATTTGGGCCATTCCCCATTTGACGATTTCCATCAACTCCAGGTCGCTCTTGCGAACCGCGGCCCGCAACTGCTCCTCGTAGAGAACTTCTTTGATCAGCAGATCCTTGGTGCTCCCCAGTCTGCCGACCTCGAACCCAACGATAGGGTGATCGCCCACAACGCCCAACACTTCATCATCCATCAGCGCCGAGGCCAGTTTTGCGACGCTCGGATAGCCGACAATGGTCGATTCAGGATGGTTCTCCAGCATGTACGCTTCACCATACCCACCGGCCAACACCCCCAGACGATACTGCTTGTAAATGGTATCAACACTGCCATTCCGGGATTCTCTGACCACAAGTGCCGCCTGAAGGCTATGGAATGGTTCGGAAAACTCGAACAACCGTTCCCGCTCGGCATTTTGAAAAATACCACCGTGGATATCACTCTGTCCCGTGGCAACCCAGCGCAACGTTTCAGACCAGGTGCCAAGCGTGAATTTCACGGGGATGCCCGTTTTGAGCGACCACAGACGCCAGTAATCGATGATGAACCCTTTCTCGTTGCCGTTTACCCCTTCATAAGACATGGGGGCAGAGCCGATGCCACTGACAATGCTGACTCCGTTTTCACGATACCATTCGAGATTTTTGGCATGGACATTGGTGGCAAACAACAAAAACAGCAGGCCCACCATGAAGAAGGGGCGACTATATAAAGTAATACTATTCACTTGATTTCAGGTCCTGATCATTTGGTCTGGTGAATAATGTAGTCGAGAACCCGGACTAGATGCAAGTGACAAAAAAGTATGGTTGAACGCGACGTGCACCGCGTTCAACCAATTGGGGAGGATGTCGGAAGGAGTTACCCAACCGTCATTGTTTTAATTTGTTCTCCAAGCGCCTTTCCGTCCAGGGCTTGAGGCTGTATCGGCAGCCCCTTGAGAACCCCGAGCCCTTCACTGGCTTCATGGAAATCCTCTTCCGAAAGGGGAGTGATGACTGCCGTCTGTATGGTGGCATCCACTGTGAGAATATCCATTACCAGACGAACAGGGTCCGCCCCCGGCAGTTCCTGATCTACAACGACCAGATTCACCGGAGTTTGCCTGATTGATTCCAGAAGGGTTTCAGCATCCGGTTTCATTGTCACCGAGACCCCCTGTTCCTTCAGTCCTTCAGAGAACGACTGCAGGTCATCTGACCGCGGTGTGACGATAATGCAGGAAGTAGACATCGTTCCCTTCCTTGTTAGTGCTGGCCGCCGCCACAGGTCTGATCCGGGGTGAAGACCGGCAGCGAATCTTTGAGCAATGCATCAACAGCCTGCCTGACCGTCGGTGCGCCGCTGCCATGGTAGACTTCGATTCCGGCCTGATTGAAGCCCATGAGCGGACGGAAGCCCATGCCACCGGAAATCAGTTTGGTGACGTTCTTCTCGGCGAGATAATTCACCGGCGCCAGGCAGCCGCCCTGCTCATGCGGGCAACTGGGAACAGAGTCGACCTTTTCGACCTTGCCGTCCTTGACCTCGACGAGGGTGTACATGGCGCAATGGCCGAAATGGGCATCAATGGACGCATCCAGTCCCTCGGGACCGGCAGAAGGAATGGCAATAACGGTATTCATTTCATAACTCCTTGTGTTGGTTATCGAACAATCAACTTGTTGCCTTGTCATCTTCCAACAGACCGAGGACCTTCTCCCAGGCGCCGTGCAGCACGCTACCCAGTCCAGATGGATCGTATTCGGTCAAAACCTGTCGCTGAATCATGGCATTGACCACGCCCGGGTCATGGGCGAGTCGACCGACCAGCGAAAATCCCTTTTCCCTGCAATAGGACTCTATTGATTCCGCAAGGGGCGGATTGATATCCCACTTGTTGATCAATACGGCCACCTTGGTTCGGAATCCGACACACAGATCAGCCACCCGCTCCAGATCATGAATGCCCGAAGGCGTCGGTTCGGTGACCACAATGGCGACATCGGTCCCGGCCAGCGAGCTGATCACCGGACACCCTATGCCCGGTGCTCCGTCGCACAGCACGAGATCAACACCGGCGATCTCCGCCATTTCCCGCGCCCGTTGTTTGAGCAGGGTGACCAGTCGCCCGGAATTCTCCTCACCGGGAAACAGCTGTGCATGGACCATGGGGGAAAAACGGGTATCGGAAACATACCAGTTGCCGCAGTGCTTTTCGGGAAAATCGATGGCTTCCGAAGGACAGAACTCCACGCAGACCTTGCACCCTTCGCAGTGAAAGGGCTTGATGGAGTAGCCGATCAGAGACAATTCAATGGCATCGAAACGGCACATGTTCCGACATGTTCCGCACATGACGCATTTTTCGGGATTGATGACTGCCTCATGGCCCGAACGAAAAGCGTTTTCTTCCTGAATTTTCGGGTTGAGCAAAAGATGGAGATCAGGTGCGTCCACATCCAGATCACAGAGAACAGCCTCTCCTGCGAGATGGGAGAATGCCGCCATGATGGTGGTTTTACCTGCACCGCCCTTGCCGCTGATGACAACTATCTCACGCATGGGAGACCTCCGGTACGCCTGCGGCTTCGAGCATGTTGCGCCTGAGGGAGACAAAGGTCTCGCGCAACGTGGGAACGGCATCGACAATGATATGACCGTGGGAGTAAGCCTCTGCCACTGCCCGGTCGTAGGGGATTTCCGCCCAGATGGGCAGACCGTGTTCTTCACAGTAGGCGTATACGGACTTGTCGCCGATACCGGCACGGTTGATGACGACGCCCATGGGTTTGCCCAGTGGAGTGAACGCCTCGTGCGCCAGACGAAAATCATGCAGGCCGAACGGTGTCGGCTCCGTGACCAGAACGATCACATCCGCATCCATGACCGCGCTGACGGCAGGACAACTGACACCCGGAGGCGCATCAATGATGACATCGCCCGCAATCCCCATCATGCCGAGCCGATCCTTGACCTGACGCATGAGCGGTGGGCTCATGGCTTCGCCTATGCGGGAGCGACCCATCAGGAACCGGATGTCTCCTGCTTGACCCGAGAGCACTTCTCCCAGCTCACGACGACTTGGGAAGAGCGCCTTTTCCGGACACACGGCCAGACATCCGCCGCAGCCGTGGCACATTTCGTTGAAGACGAGCACATGTCCGGCCATGAGCGTGATGGCCTTGAACTGGCAGATATCCCGGCAGGCGCCGCACTTGGAGCACCTGTCCTCCACGAGTTCCGGCACTTCGAGATAGGCGATTTCAGTATTGGTGAATTCGGGATGCAGAAACAGGTGGAGATTGGGCTCCTCCACATCCAGATCCACGGCGAGAACATCTTCCCAAAGGGAGGCAAGGGAGGCGGAAACCGTAGTCTTCCCCGTTCCCCCCTTGCCGCTGGCTATGGCGAAAATCACGCTCTGCCTCCGGCTTGCCTGTTAGGCCCTTCCGCCATCGGGATTTCTCCGTTGCGGAATTTCTGCACAGCCTCGCCAACGGTCATGCCGTCGACATCCTGACCCACGGCTATCCCTGCTGCTTCGAGTGCCGCGAAGGCCTTGGGGCCGACATAGCCCGAAAGCAGAACCTGCGCTCCGGCGTTGGCCACGTTCTCGGCAGCCTGAATTCCTGCGCCCTGGGCCATGGTTTGTGATGTTCCGTTGTCCACGTACTCCACTTCCATGGTTTCCAAATCCACCACTGCGAAGCCGCCTGCGCGGCCAAACCGAGGGTCCACGCGGTCTCCCAAAGTCGGACCTTCACTGGACACCGCTACTTTCTTCGCCTCCATGGCATTGCCCTCCGCTTTCATCGGACCAGCGGCCCGACGACGGTTGTTCATTCCCTGACCACGGCCCTGTCCCGAACCGCGACCATTTCCACGACCTTGCCCTTTTCCCTGGCCCTGGCCCATTCCACGGCCTTGACCACCCTGACAACGACGACCACTTCCCGGTCCGCCTGATCCTGATCTGTTCATTCCTGGCATGACTGCCTCCTTTGGACTCAATGTCCGGTTCAAGCGTCCGTGTCGGTTTTGGTCGCTTTGCAGCATCCCTTGGCCAACTTAAAGTGGCCGCCATCGATGCGGATGGCCCATCCGCGGGTCAGGGCCTGCGCCACCGCCTTGCGTGCAGTGGCGAGAATTCTGCCGAACGTGGGGCGGGAAACTCCCATTTGCCGGGCTGCCTCTTCCTGAGACAACCCTTCCCCGTCCGCCAGCCGTATCGCCTCGAAACCCTCGTGGGTCAGCGTGATATCCTCCAACAGACGCATGGGTATGCCTTGGGGCTTGTAAAAGGTCGCCCCCGGCTCCCGTTGAATCATCCGTCGTATCTTCTTCCTTCCCATGGACCTCACCTTATGTGAACGATTCGTCATATGACGATACGCTCATACGTTTTCTCGTCAAGAAAAAATGAGCATATGCTCATTACTTTTTCCCATGTTTGTTTTTTATATACGATAATTCAGCATGTTAAGAAACACGAAAGACCACAAAAAAGCTCTTTTCTTCTCGATTACCAAGAAAAAAAGAGCCAATGGGCAGCAATCCCGAGCGACAAGAACCGCTCGGATTGGTTCATCTCACGGTATCAACTGAGAAAAAGAGTGAAGGTTGTTTCACCATTACCCGTGGAACAGGCGATGCTGCCCCCGAGGTACTTTTCGGTGAACAGTTTGGCGACATAAGTACCCAGTCCCCGATCAGGTGACTTGGTGGAAACATAGCGGCCAAAAATCTGGCCCTGGATCTCAACCGGGACATCCCCGTCATTGGTTATGCTGAGCGATGTAGTTCCATCACCGGATCGGCGACATTGAATACAGATACGACCACCAGCAGTCTCTCGTGCTTCAAGTGCATTGACGAAGATATTGCGGAGCACATGACGCAAAATTTTAGGATCGCTATACAGGGTCCCGCACATGATATCGTAGTCAACCATATTGGGCTGCACGTTGCGAATCCGACATTCTTCGTTCACAAGGTCACTGATGAACGGCATGGGAGTTATATTCTGTTTCTCGGAGACCATGGCGCCCTGCTCCGCGGCGTACAAATCGCGATGATACATCACGTCGCGGAGGATTCTTCGGGACGTATTCAGGAGCATCGGGAACAGGGTCACATCTTCCGGTTCGGCTTCGATGAGCTCTGCCAGGGAAGTGATGCTGCCCACAGTATTGATCAGCCCATGGTAAAAAGTACGATTCAGATAGCGAAGTCGCAGTTCATGGCTGATGTCGAGGGCGAACAGGAAAATGAAATTCTCACCCCGAAACGTGGTCGGCCGGGTAAAGACCTGCAAATCGAGCGGCACCTCATTGTGATCCACCACGCGGGTCATGCGGCAATTCTGACAATCTTCTTCTCCTTGCAGGCTCTTGACAATTGCTCTGGCAGCCCCACATGAGCGGCAATCGAGGGAACAACCGCATCCCGCTTCCATCAGGGCCGCGTTGACACAGTCCAATGCCTCGCCCGGACGTTTGCCGATGACATCTTCAATGTGTTGTTTCAGTGAGAGTTTTTTGAACGCTTCGTTACAGTAAACGATCTGGCGGTGCATATTGAGAACCATGACGCATGCAGGGACAGCATCAAACCAGGGCAGGAGAAACTCGTTCTTCAGTTCTTCGGATATCTTCTTGACGGATTTGTAATCACCTCGTTCCGGAGCGGCGAAGTGCGTGTCCAGCCCTTTCCCTATGATGCCCATAGATCCCCCTTGGATGCAAAACCAGACCGGTTATTTTTATAGATTGTACAATTGTAGCACTACAGCATTGATTGGCTCAACCATGTTATTTTTTATTCCGGAAACGATCATGGACATGATCAGAAACGAGGTGTAGAGCTTCGCCCATGCGTACTCAATCAGATAGACTTCGACACACCATGATGTTCGAAATAATCGGCCTGCTGACCTGCACGCCTCTTGCCTCGTGGCTGCTGGACAAAGAACTGCTCAAGATAGGCAGCATGTCCCTGGCCATCTCGCTGACGGCCATGGTCTGCAACTATATATTCAACCTTGCCTTCGACCATGCCCTGGTCCGCATGGGGCGCTCCCTGCGTGACAGACCCCCCATGCTCCGGGTAATCCACGCCGTGCTGTTCGAAGCATCCCTTCTCCTGTTCACCGTGCCCATGGTCGCCTGGTGGCTGGATATGGGGTTGTGGCAGGCGTTTGTCACCGACCTGGGATTCGTGCTGTTTTTCCTGGTCTATGCCTATGTTTTCAACTGGGCGTACGACCGCGTCTTCCCGGTGCCTGAAACACCGACTGTTGTGGAAAGCTAGGGGAACACGATGTTCGGGATTCACGATATCGCGCTGTTCATCGTATCCGGCCTGTTGCTGAACATCACGCCGGGTCAGGATGTGGCGTATATCGTGAGTCGCGGTGCCGGTCTTGGCTGGCGCGGCGGTGCCATTGCCGCGCTGGGCGTGGGTACCGGCTGTTTCGTCCATGTCTTTGCCGCTTCGCTGGGGCTGTCCGCCCTGCTCGCCACTTCGGCTACCGCTTTTACCGTGGTCAAGCTGGCCGGTGCCGGATATCTGATCTGGATAGGCCTGACCATGTGGCGCGGCAGCAACGGTAACGTCAAGGAAACATGCCTTGCTCAGCGCCCCTCCCTGCATCGAATATTCACACAGGGCTTCCTTACCAATGCGCTCAACCCCAAGGTTGCCCTGTTCTTTCTGGCATTTCTGCCGCAATTCGTGTCCGCCGACTCAACGACCAAACCGCTGGCTTTTCTGCTGCTTGGTGTGCTGTTCACCATCAATGGCACCATGGTCAATCTCGGGTGGGCATGGTTCGCCGCCCGCGCCGCTCGCCTGCTCAAGGGAAGCGGCCGGTTCTCCGTCTGGATCAAGCGCGTAGCCGGAACCCTGTTCATCGGACTGGGTATTCGTCTGGCTCTGGCTAAAGCAGCCTGATCCGACCTTTTTACGACTTCCCATTACACCGATTCCGGCCATTCCCTCTTATGGCAGCGGTGCATAATGTCATTTTTTTCACACCCCTTGCCAAACATCCTTTTTATGCGCACTATGGATTTTCATTCATTGATAAGGATTTTCAACTATGCAGACAATACAAGCACAGATCAAAGGCATGCACTGCGCCGCCTGTTCCGGGCGCATTGAACGAACCGTCGGCGCCATGGACGGTGTGGAAACGGTATCCGTCAATCTTGCCGCCGAGACAATGCAATTGACCCACGATCCTGAAGTGGTCACTACCGAAGACGTGGCCCAACGAATCAAGGATTTGGGTTTCGAGGCAATCTTTCAGGCGAGTTCAGGTCTTGAAGAGCTGAATCTGGAGCTTGGAGGCATGCACTGCGCAGCGTGTTCAACTCGCATCGAGCGGGTAACCGGCAGTCTGGAGGGCGTTGATTCCGCTTCGGTCAATCTGGCCGCCAATTCCGGCACGTTCGTCTTCGATCCCTCGCTGGTCTCCCGACGCGACATCCGGGACGCCATCAGCAACGCAGGGTTCACCTCTTCGGTGCAGTCCGGGTCAACCAACCTCTTCGAGGAAAAACGCCGGGAAGCAGAAGCCCAACTGGCTGCCCAGAAACGGGAACTCATCCCTGCCTTTGTCTTTGCCCTGCCGCTGCTGATCATTTCCATGGGCCACATGTGGGGCATGCCGCTGCCCGATGCCCTGAACCCGGAACTTGTGCCGCTCAATTTTGCCCTGGCACAGCTTGCACTGACCCTGCCTGTCATCTGGACCGGTCGCCATTTCTACACACAGGGCATCCCAGCCCTGCTGCGTGGTGGTCCCAACATGGACTCACTCGTTGCCATGGGTACCGGTGCGGCATTCATCTACTCCCTGTGGAACACCATTGCCATCGGTATGGGCGATCCGCATTCGACCGAAACGATCATGCTGGCAATGGATCTGTATTACGAGTCCGCTGCCGTGCTTATCGCCATGATCTCACTGGGTAAATATTTTGAAGCCCGCTCCAAGATCAAGACATCTGACGCCATCCGCGCCCTCATGGAGCTGGCACCCGAAACCGCCACCATCATCAAGGATGGCACCCAGCAGACTATTTCCATCGATGAAGTGGAAGCCGGGGATACCCTGCTGGTCAAGCCGGGCGAACGGATTCCCGTGGACGGCAAGATCGCCAAGGGGCAATCCTCTGTGGATGAATCCATGCTCACCGGCGAACCCATGCCTGTCAGCAAGGATATCGGCGACACCGTGGCCGGTGGTACGCTCAACACCCACGGCTCCCTGACCATCACTGCTGAGCGTGTGGGGCAGGACACGGTTCTGGCGCGCATCATCCGCTTGGTGCAGGAAGCGCAGGGGTCCAAGGCACCCATCGCCAACCTCGCCGACACGATCAGTTTCTATTTTGTCCCGGCGGTCATGGCCATCGCGCTCATTGCCGGCATCGCCTGGTATATGAGTGGCGCGGGCTTCCCGTTTGCGCTCCGCATCTTCGTGGCCGTCATGGTCATTGCCTGTCCCTGCGCCATGGGATTGGCTACGCCGGTCTCGATCATGGTCGGAACCGGTCGCGGCGCCCAGCTCGGTGTGCTCATCAAGTCGGGCCGAGCCCTACAGGAAGCCGGAGACCTCGATACCGTGATCTTTGACAAAACCGGGACCCTGACCCACGGTCGACCCGAAGTGGCGGACATCACCATGGTTCGTGGTACCATGGCCCAGACCGAGGCCATTTATCTTGCTGCTGCTGCGGAAAGCCAATCCGAGCATCCGCTGGCGCAGGCCATGGTTCGCCGAGCCGAACGTCTGGGACTTGAATATCCCCAGCCTGATTCCTTTGAAGCCATTCCCGGCAAGGGGATCAAGGCAACCATCGGCTACCGCGAAGTGATCATCGGCAACAAGGCGCTCATGGATGAGTACGGCTTCGGATTTGATGATGACAGCCTGGCAGAGGCCGCCGTACCTCATTACGAAAGCCAGGGCGCTACAGTGGTCTATTTCGCCAGTGAGAATAAGCTGAACGCACTGTTCGCCATCAGCGATGAAATGCGTGACGAGACCCCCGAGGTCGTGGCTGAACTCAAGAAGAACGGCCTGACACCAATCATGCTCACCGGCGACAACAAGGACACCGCCCGAGTGGTGGCTGACAAGGCCGGGATCGAGACCGTTATCGCCGGAGTTCTGCCTGACAAGAAGGCCGAAGAGGTCGATCGCCTGCAATCAGAAGGACGCAAGGTCGCCATGATCGGTGATGGTATCAACGATGCTCCGGCCCTTGCCAAGGCGGATATCGGCATTGCCATGGGCTCGGGAATCGACGTGGCCGTGGAATCCGGCGACATGGTACTGATGAAGTCTGATCTGCGCGCCCTGCTCACCGGACTGCGGCTGTCACAGGCGACCATGACCAATATCAAGCAGAACCTTTTCTGGGCCTTTGCCTTCAATACCATCGGCATCCCGGTGGCGGCCGGACTGCTCTTCGCTTTTGGCGGCCCGACCCTCAATCCGATGCTGGCGGGTACAGCCATGGCCATGAGTTCCGTGACCGTGGTGTCCAACGCCCTGCGACTGCGTTTTTTCAAGGGATAGAGTCATGTGCGGACTTGGTCCGTACCAACTAAATAAGGAGAACCATATGCCTGCCATCAAAGTGAAAGGAATGAGCTGCCAGCATTGTGTCAAATCCGTAACTGAAGCCATGGAAAAGATCGGGGCCACCAATGTGACCGTGGACCTGCTCTCCGGCGAAGTGTCCTACGAAGAAGATCAACCCATCAGTCCCAACGCCATCAAGGAAGCCATTCACCGAATCGGCTTTGAAGTAGTCGAATAAGAATGAAAAAGGGCAGCCCATTGGCTGCCCTTTTTATTACAACGCTTCCTTGAGCGGCAGTGTCAGCAAAACGCCACTGCCATCCTGCTTGTCATGCCGTGTTTTCTGCGCTGTGAACAAATGCGCGGTATCCGGTTCCACAGGACCGGACTCCACGAGGCAGTCACTGCATATTTTTCCCTTCTTGGTTTCCATGAAGAAATCATGTCTGTCGATTTCCTGTTGGCATTCGTTGCAACGATTTCTTTTCACTTGAAATCCCCCTGATTCATGATGTGGCGATCTTTGCCGTGTATGACGGGGTTTTCAAGATGCATGCCTCTTGTTCCTTTTTTTGCTCAAAACAACCTAAAGTTCCCCGGTAGACAGACGATAAGAGCAGCATGATTATTCAAGGCAGTCATATGAACCATGCGTTCATGCAAAAGTTGCAATCGCGCAAGGACCAGGGGCAGGACCTCGGGTCTGCCGAGGCATTATTGCAGGAAAAGCCTGGAATGCGTTTGGGCCAGATAGCCAAGAATTTCGATATGGACCCCGCCCATGCCGGACTCACACCTGCTGCCGAAGCCCTTGCCAAGGCACCGGGACAACAGGACAAGCTGGGCATAGTTGACGGGGAACAGCTCACCCTTGGAACCGTCTTTGCCAATGAAGTGATTCGACGGCTGGAAGGCGCTGACGGTGCCCCCCTCGATAGT
The DNA here is from genome assembly GCF_900217235.1 of Pseudodesulfovibrio profundus. Classification (NCBI taxonomy): domain Bacteria; kingdom Pseudomonadati; phylum Thermodesulfobacteriota; class Desulfovibrionia; order Desulfovibrionales; family Desulfovibrionaceae; genus Pseudodesulfovibrio; species Pseudodesulfovibrio profundus. The sequence continues at coordinate 1,968,130 of NZ_LT907975.1, forward strand.
GAAGGGCAGCCCAAGAATTCCGATGATCTCCGCCAGTCACTTGGTCAGACCATGGACTGGATTCGCGAGCGGTTCGGCGATGAAACAGCATCCGCTGCCGCGGGCATGATCCTTCAGTCCACCGCATCGGGCGTCACCGAGGACTCCCTGAGCGACGGACTGCTCAACACCCTGCAATTCATTGATCGCAATTTCGGCTTTGCAGCCGGAGATAGTGCCATTGCCCAGTTCAATGGTTCGCTGAACGACTCCCTGAACGGCTATTTCGAGAATGGTCAGAGCGAGCTGTTCTATGCAGTTTCTCCCGCTGAAACCGGCGAAGCATCTCAAACGCAGAACCTGAGCGCCCGATTCTTCAGCCATGCTGTTCAGGAAGCCTCGGATGGCGAGATTATCGATCCGACCCAGCAATTGCTGGAAGAATTGCAAAAGCAATTGGATGAAACTGCGCAATTGCAGGACCTGACATCCAAGATCGAAGCACAGATCAACCCCGAGCAGCTGACCCAGCAGGCCGCAGCCAATGCCTACAACGACGCATATGTCCCTGTAGAGCCGCAACTGACGAGCATGGCCGTCTAGCTCCGCTACAACGACCGACAACGACAAAGCCGTTCCATCTGGAGCGGCTTTTCTTATGAGGAACACCAACACCCAAAAGCACTATTGCGACGGTGTTATCCGCCGGTTGATGACCAGACGACATAAAAAAGCGCCCGATCCGTGATGGACCGGGCGCTTTGTACGATCAGCGTAAACTCTTAGTCGACCTTGTGGTACGCGCTGGGGGCTGCGCCACAGATAGGACATTTTTCAGTGGCTTCTCCATCCTGGGTGTGACCGCAGACGGAGCAGATGTAAAAGTCGGCTTCGGCGAATTTGTCGTCGTCAGCTTCCAGAGCTTCAGTGTAGAGCTGGGCGTGGATTTTTTCCGCCTCGTTGGCAAAACCGAAGTAACGGAGGATGGCGTTTTCGCCCTCTTCCTTGGCGTCGTCCATCATCTCGGGGTACATTTTCTCGAATTCGTAGGTCTCGCCGGAGATGGCGGCTTTGAGGTTTTCCTCAGTGGAACCGATACCTTTCATGAGGCGCAGATGAGCATGGGCATGAATGGTCTCGGCAGCGGCAGCGGCGCGGAACAGTTTGGCAACACCGGGTTTGCCTTCTTTTTCGGCTTTCTCGGCAAATGCGAGGTACTTACGGTTGGCCTGGGATTCACCGGCAAAGGCTGCTTTCAGATTGTCTAATGTCTTGCTCATTTTCTTTCTCCTGAAAATAGGGGTTGTTGGTCTGTTCGGGATAATTTGTATCGAAACAGGGCGTTAGATTCAAGCAAAAAATGATAATAATTACTACTTTTCTATAATTACTTGAATTATCAGTAACTAATCAAACAAACATTTAAGCCTGTTAATGTATATAAGGAAATAGCATTGCATCGAAATGAATGCCATTGATTAATAACATGGAGCCCGAGCCTCCATCATAAATGGGGAAACACTGAATCAGAGACAAAAAAAAGAGTCGCCCCTACCCGGACGGAAAGGATGACGTATCCGGGTAAGGGCGGCTCTAACCCGCTTGATCGGGGAGCGTGTGCTCCCTGAAAAATTTAGACGCCGCGAGTGAACAGCAGCAAGGTGAAAGAAGCCATTGCAGCAGAAGCGGCAGAAATGGCGCGGAACGGGCGCCTGCGGGTCTTGCGCGGGGCGATTTGCGGACGGTTGTTGTCACGCAGAGCCATCATCGAAAGTCGGGTATCGCATTCCATGCTCATGATTATCTCCTTACCTTGTCACCAAACGGGTTGTATGTACTTGGTCCGTGTTTGGACGCATTTCCATGACTGAACATCTACGGAAGGACGGATCATCAATCCAATTGTTTAATTCGATGCACTTGTTCAGTTTTCCTGATGGTGATAGAGTTCTTCATCAGATATGATAATCACAAAACGTATTTTATATGAAACGAGGCAGTTATGGAGCTTTATCAACTTAACACTTTTGTAATAGTCGCCGAAGAGGGGCATCTCACTCGGGCAGCCGAACGGTTGCATGCCAGCCAGCCCACGGTTTCCGCTCATATCAAGAGCCTGGAAGAAGAGTTGGAGACCAGGCTGTTCATCCGAACTCCAAAAGGCATGCAGCTTACCGAGGCTGGAGAACGTCTGTTGATGAAAGCACAGAACGTCCTTAATGCAGCACGGGAACTGCGGCTTGAAGCGCGAAATATGGGTGATGAGTTGGTGGGCGACATTTCCATGGGCCTGAACACCGATGCCGAATACCTGCAAATCGTTCCGTTGCTCAAATCACTGGGTGAAGAGCACCCCAAAGTCACCCTGCTCATCCAGCAAAGCGGGAGTACCTCGGTTCAAGGGGCCATCCGCAAGGGGAAGCTCGATTGCGGATTCATCTTCGGCGCGCCTCGACACAAGGATATCCACGCGGTTCACTTGGAAACCACGCGGTTTTTTGTTGCTGTACCGGATGTCTATCGCGACCGAATGGAAATGGGAATGGAAGCACTGGCCGATCTGCCGTGGATACTCGACCCAAGCGACAACCCCGTGCAGAAGCTGACAACGCCGTTCTTCGAATCAATGGGCATTCGGCCGCGAAACACACTGGAAGTGGATGGCGATGAGGTTATTCGCGTTCTGGTGGCCGCAGGCAGAGGATTGTCCTTCATGCGGGAAAACGAGCTGACTCTGGCGAACAGAATCGGCAAGGTCCACGCCATGCCCTTTGATCAGCTCGCCATCGATCTGCACTTCGTTTGTCTGCAGCGACGAGATCAGGACCCTGTCATGCAGGCCGTCATCAATCACGTGGTCAAACTGTGGCGTACCTAGGCAGACTCACACCACCAGTTGAGCCCGTTCGTCTACTTCTGCTTGCGCGTGCCTGAATACAGTTCGTATTCGAGCAGGCGGCATTCGATCTTTGCGCTGAAGAAAATCTTGCGGCTTTTGGTTCGCAGGCCCACTCTTTTGGCGAGAGTACTGTTCCCGGTAAAGATAAATCCGGTCTTGCCACCACACGACTGTTTGAAGAAGTCGCCGATGCCCTTGTACACATCTTCCAACTCACGAACCTCACCGAGCCGTTCGCCGTATTCAGGATTCAGAAAGACCAGCCCCGGTCCCTCCGGAATTTCGGTTTCCCGAAAATCACACAACCCAAACTCGATGAAATCGCCCACTCCGGCGATTCGGGCGTTGTCCTTGGCCGCCTCAATAGCATCGGGATCGTGATCAGTGGCAATGATACGGCCCTTGATCTCGGGATTCTCCGCATCTTCAGCAGCATCGATCAGGCCGTTCCAGCGCTCTTCATCATATCCTTTCAAATGCATGAATGCGAAATTGTCGCGAAGCAGTCCTGGCGCGCCGTTCATGGCCATTAACGCTGCCTCGATGGCGAGGGTTCCGGCTCCGCACATGGGCGCGATGAAATGTCCCCCTTCCTTGGCAATTCTCGGCCAATCAGCGGAAAGAATACATGCGGCAGCAAGTGTCTCCTGCATGGGCGCCTTGTGTGGACGCTTCCGGTAGCCGCGCTTGGGCAGCGGTTCGCCGGTGGTGTCGAGATAGATGGTCGCTTCACGGCCACGCCAATGCAGAAACAGGCAGACGCCCTTGGTTTCCGGCCCGGAATCGGGGCGGGACCCGAAACGGTCCATGAACCTGTCTGCCACGGCATCCTTCACCTTGAGGCCCGCAAAACGCGAGTCGTTCACACCCGTATCCCGTATGACCGCATCAACACGGAAATAGCTATCGGTATCCATGTATTCTTCCCACGGGAGATTACGGATGGTGCGATAGAGATCATCCGGTCCGAACGCTTCAAACCGCTTGAGCTCGAACAGTACACGGTGTCCGGTGCGGATATGCAGATTCAAGCGCATACAGTCGTGCAGTGTGCCGCGAACCATGACACCGGCGTCCATGACGTGTGTCTGGTCAAATCCCAATTCCTTGAGTTCGGATTGCAGGTATTCCGGCAAACCTTTGGGACAGGTGACAAGTATGGCGGATTGTTTCTCGAATACGGACATGATCATTTCTCGTGGTTAAAGGGGCCGCATGTTCCATTCTGCGGCAGGGTCGAGAGGCTGTACCTTGCTTCCATCGGGTTCGTCCACCTTTGCGTTGGCCTGATCTGCGGGCGAAGAGAGCGCCACCATATACCCCATGACAATAGGTACGGCCATGGCCGGATCAAACAACAGAGGCGTAGTCATTCCCTGGGCAAACAGGGCCGCAGTCAATCCCGCGCCCATGCGACTCAGATTCTTGAAAAGCAGCGTGAAAACGAACACCAGAAGCGCGGCAGGCACTGTCGCGCCCCACCCGTACAGCAAGCGGAGCCAGAAAGACGGGACCTGTGTCAGATAGACGCCCATGATGGTCGGCTGACCCGTTGCCGTTTCCCAAATGGCTGTCATTCCCGGAGGAAACGTCACCGGTAATCCGATGTTCAGCGGGTAGCCCGTCAACAACAGAGAAGGCGTTTCAGAGAACAATCGCAGAGCTTCCACCCAGAGCCAGTAATCCACATACCGAATGGATTCCGATGCCGTGGGCGGCAGAAGGAAGGTCACCACCAGCAGGAGCGCACATACCAGGGCATACAGGCTGCGCATGAGCAGTCGGCCGCGACCGAAACAGAGAACTATCCAACCGGCGGCGAAATATCCGGTTCGGGAAAAACAGGTCAGCAGCCCGATTAAGACCAGTACACGCCACCACGTATTGCCCTGATCCGGTTCAACCCGCCCTCCTTCATTGAGGCCGGGTTTCAGGCCGGCACACAGGGAGATAAGGAGCAGCCCGGCCAGAATATCGGCGTTGCCAATCCAGCGAATGGTCGGAACCGTGCCGTACATGAATACTTCAAATACCAAATTCACTATGCAGATGACAGAGAGCAACGCACCGAATCGTTGAAAATCGTATCGATCCGCCATACCGCAGGTTCCCGCCCACAGCAGGGCAAACAGGGCGTAGGCAACGGGCGCGAATTCCCTGATATATGGAAAGACTGTTTCCAAAAGGATTCTGATATCCGATGTGTACAGAGCGAGTCCGGCCACAAGGCAGAGGAAGAGGAGCGTCTTGGAAGTAAAACCGGTTGAACGCGGCGCGTCAGGCGAGGGCCGATGCAGGCCTATCAGGACACCCAGTCCTGCCAACAGCAGCCATGGGAGGTTTTCCAGGTAAGCACCTTGCCCATCCACCAGTCGAACCATTGCCATGCCCATTGGTACGGCAACATACGCTGCGGCAAGGGGAACGGCTGAAAGACGATTCCTGGAGGATGAAATACCCATAACGCTGTTCATAGGACCCTTGGGATACCGCGTTCCCGTTCACAGGTAAAGAGAGGACGCCACCTGTCTCCGATTGAATCATGCCGCTCAGGGCTGAAACCGATATTTTCAATTGCCCCGCAGGAACCGGATGGTTTAGAAGGCGTCACGGGTAATTGCCCGTAAAATACATGGAGGAAACATGACCACTGCGACAATCAAACGAATGGGCCTGACCGAATGGCTGCTTTTGACTACCCTTTCCATCATATGGGGTGGCTCATTCTTCTTCAATGCAGTGGCCCTGCGCGACTTTCCACCGCTGGTCGTGGTGTGGGGACGCGTGTTCATCGGATTTCTCGGGCTGACTGCCATTGTTGCCCTGACCAATCAGAATGTCCGGTCGCACCTCCATCGCTGGCGGCAGTTTCTGACTCTGGGAATACTCAACACATTCATCCCCTTCAACCTCATCGTCTGGGGTCAACAGTATATTGATAGCGGGCTTGCCGCAGTCATTAACGCGACGACCCCGGCCTTTACCATTCTTGTCGCCCATTTCGTGACCAATGACGAATCCGCTTCCATGCGCAAATTTTCCGGTGCGATCATCGGGTTGGGTGGTGTTGCCACGCTTATCGGTACCGATGCCCTGACCGGATTCGGCGATCATGTGCTCGGGCAGCTCGCCATCATGGGCGCAGCATGCTCTTACGCCTTCGGGTCAACCTATGCCCGTCGAATGACCGGTATTCCCCCGATGGTGATAGCCTGCGGCCAGTTGGCCGGATCATCACTGGTCATGACCCCGGTCATGTTTTTCATCTGCCGCCCATGGACCCTGCCCATGCCCGGCAGTGATGCCATTTTCGCCGTAATAGGGCTCGGCCTTGTCTGCTCCACCTTGGCCTATCTCATCTTTTTTCGGATACTCACCTCGTCCGGCGCCACCAATATCAGCCTTGTCACCCTGCTCATCCCTGTCTCGGCATCCGGGCTGGGTATAACCTTTCTCAATGAGCCGTTCACCTGGCGACTGGCCACCGGCATGGTCATCATCTGCCTGGCCGCTGCGCTCATCGATGGGCGACTCAAACTGAGAAGACGATTTGCCTGATTAAGCATCTGCCAGTTTTTGTTTCCGAACAGGAAGTCTGCGCCTGTTTTTGAATTGCAGGGAGCATCACTTCCCCTCGGCAATGTGTTCAATTATGTGATACGATCCAGTCTGAATCAGAATAAATGGAGGTTTCGATGAAAATGAAAGGTCAACGCGTGTTGATGTTTGTGGATAATATCTTCGAAGATATGGAGCTGTTGTACCCCTACTATCGATTGATCGAGGAAGGCGCTGAAGTGGTTGTCGCCGGTCCCGAGGCAGGAGCCGTGTATACCGGAAAAAACGGGTATCCATTCAAGTCCAACGCAGCCATAGCCGATCAGCAGGCTGATGACTTCGATCTGATCGTCATTGCCGGTGGTTTTGCCCCGGACAAGCTCAGAAGGGATCCCAAAGTGCTCTCCCTGACACGCGAAATATTTGAAGCCGGAAAGGTAATGGCCCACATCTGCCATGGCGGCTGGATTCCCATTTCAGCCGGTATCATGAAGGGCTTTACCTGTACTTCCACCCCCGGCATCAAGGATGATCTCATCAATGCCGGAGCAACATGGGTAGATGAAGAGGTCGTGGTCGATCGCAATCAGATTTCAGCGCGCAAGCCCGACGACCTGCCTGCCTTTTGCCGGGCCATCATCGAGGCAGCCACCAAATAATCAACAACGTGGCTTGTGCGACCTATCCGTACGAGCCACGTCTTTGCATGCCAGGGAGACGCAACCATGCTCCTGCGACACATTTACGCCCAAACAGACTTTGGTCCCATCCTCGCAAGTTTCACGTGCAACGGTGTATGCTCCATCGAATTCGGTGAATCAAAGGACGCCCTCATACAGTCACTTGCAGACAGGTTTCCCGCAGCGGACATCCGGTCCGGTGAAAAGGAACTCCGTGCTGAACTTAGTGAGATAGTTCAATATATCAATGATCCGTCCAAAGAACTACGCATGTCGATCGATAGCGTGGGAACCGCTTTTCAGCAGCACGTATGGGAAGTGTTGCGTACAATCCCGGTCGGTCAGACTCGGACTTATTCCGAAGTAGCGCAGGATATGGGTATGCCGGAGGCTTTCCGTGCGGTGGCTTCGGCCTGCGGCAGAAACAGGCTGGCTGTAATCATCCCCTGTCATCGCGTGATGCGCAAGGATGGCGGTCTGGGCGGGTACCACTGGGGAATAGAGCGAAAACAGGCGCTACTTGAGCGTGAGAAGCAAATCATGGGTTATACGAAGTAGCCCGGCTACCAGATGGCGTCGCCCAGGCTCCCTTCAACCGAGTAGGGAACGATTTCCTTGCCAACGGTTTTTTCGCCCGTCAGTTCAAAGGTCGTCAGAAAAAGATTTCCCTCGCCGATAATACCAGTGCCTGATGTTTTGATTTTCAGGGGACTGCCCATGGAGAAGTCGCGCACCGATAGCTCTCTTTCCTTAATCTCGGTCATGAAAGCGATATCTTCAACAAAGCGCTCACCCGGTAGAATCAACTGCTGGGATCGCATGTCCAACCACCCTTTTTTCGGCAGTTTTGCACCAGGCGGAAGGAAGAAACTTCCTGCTACCCGCATCTGACCCTTGATATCCGCCCCGCCAAGCAGTGCAGTGATATCCACATCCCCTTCAAAGGCCATCGTGCCATTGCCGAATAACTCCAGTTCGCACTCGGAACCGCCTGTATCGAGGCGGACATAGGCCATGGGCGAGAATCCCATGGTGACATACGCCCAGTTGAACTTCAGGCTTCCCGGCGTGTCGGCAACGGTTATCTCCAAGCCGCGGACGCGAAATCCGATGGGTCCGTCACGGTCGATCCCTTCCCAGCGCAAACCAATGGTCGGCAGCCGCTCATCAAGGGAGACCAATGCGGACGCCCAAATCTTGTTCCATGGTGTAAACAGGGCAATACCGATGGTAAATCCCAGGAGGACAAGGAAAAATCTGGCGATAATGCGCCCTGGCAGTGAGGAATATGTTTTATCAAAGGGTGATGTCATCATTCATCCTCAACGCGCCACTATCAGGTGAACATCGGCCAATCGCGGATCATTCGTATTTCGAGTCATCATGCAACTCGGGGTCTGCAGACTGGCCTTATCTCGCAGAGCGGTCAAAAACCCCATCAATTCCGTGAGAGACAGTCCCTCAAATGTGACCTGAAGACCTTCGGTCGCCCTGTTGACGGTGGTCTCGCGAATGGAAATCAGCTTTGTCTCAATCTGTATATCGTCGATAATGAACCACACAGCATCATTGACGGAGAGATGAGCAAGCCCACCCTGCTGCGCCCGCAACGACTTGATATCCTCCACAATGACGGCGACATTACCATACATCTCTCGCTGTGAGGCGATTTCCTCAGTGATACTGGTGGCAAAAAGCCGTAAACCGACGGTTACCGCCAGGGTCAGGATGATCATCCCGACCAGCACATTCCGGAAAAACTTGTCCTGCGAAATCTGCGGCCATGAACTCCAGAAATATTGTTTGGTGTCAGGCATTATTTCGGCTCCACCAACAATGTGAATTCCAGACCGCCAAACACGGTTTCACGTTTTTCCAACGTGAAATAATACATGTCATCGTCTGTCAGTTGATTCATATACTGGTCGAATTTGCCCACATTGGGACCGAAAAACCCGCTGATACGCCCCTGCATCCCCTTCAGGGATACTGTCTCTATCCGCAGACTCGGTACCGCCGGACGACTCAATGAGGCCAGCACGCTGACCGGATCCAGTCCGATACGGACATTGGCCGCCAGTTTCCCCTGCTCAAATTGCAGACGACCAAACGGGGAACCGCCGATATCCTCACCAAGCACTGAAACATACAGGTCACGAGTGGCATCCTCTATCTGCTTCAATTGCGCCCAGTTGTGGTAATAACGGACACCCTGTCCAGCGAGAATCAAACCGCAGATAATAGCTACCCACACGAAATCACGGATGAATCGTTTCGATGCCTTCTGCTGGTATTCATTGGGGGATTGTTCTGCCACCATCAAACTCAAATACGCGAATACGCGTAACGGGGCAAGGGAAGCCTGTTTTAACGGACCGCTTCTACAGTGCTGGCTATGACGACGTATTATCAATAGACAACGCCAATTCCACTGCAAAAGACAAAAAAAACCGGCACGTTTCAAAAGGGAGAGGAAACGTGCCGCTTTTTTTGAACGCCCGACAAACTGGGGAGAGGGCCGAACGTTCTATCACTGTCGGAATAAATATATCAATCGAACAATATCATATTACCATAACAATAGCGTCGATTTGTATCACATCATGCAGAACCGTACGGGAGTTGTTGAGTCCTCAGCCCGAAAACGATACAATCACCTCGAACAGTGGTTGCGGACGTTTCGGTTACCCGCCCTGCAATACGGCAGTTTAATACGAATTAGGACGCCCTTGGTCCAATAACAAAGCGTGAGGGCTGTCATAACAAAATGCTATCGCTCAAAATCGTTTTTTCAGTAAGGTAATTACATGGAATTATATCAGCTTAGAACGTTATTGGCCGTAGCAGAAGAAGGCAACTTTACCCGTGCGGGTAAACGGGTACACGCAACGCAACCAGCAGTTTCCGCCCATATAAAAGCGTTGGAAGAGGAGTTGGGCGTACGTCTGTTTGATCGTACTCCCCGGGGTGTTGAGCTGACCGTAGCCGGAACCGAACTCATCGGTGATGCCATCGAGGTACTGGCGGCCGCAGAAAAAATGCAGGCCAGAGCAGTCACCCTTCATGGAGAAATCACCGGTAATCTGGCCATTGGGCTGTGTACCGATCCACGGTATCTCAACGTCACCGAATTGCTGGAAAGCATGAATGAGCAGTTCCCGAAACTGAATCTCAAGCTGGTGCAATCCCCGTCGGGAGTTGTTATCTCCGAACTGCGCTCCAAGAATATTGATGCCGGATTCGTTTTCTCAGGTAACCCTTACGGCGACGTAAAAGCCATCAAGCTGGCTGAACCGCAGTACTCGATCATGGGAGCTGCCAAGTGGAAAGAACAGTTGGAGAACGCTTCTGCTGCCGAGCTGTCCCAGTTCACATGGGTCATGCCCACAAGCCATTGTCCGTTTCGAGAATTACAGCTCAACATATTCAAGGAACACGCCATAGCTCCGGCAAGGACCATTGGCGCTGATTCAGAAGAAGTCATCCGCCCACTGGTTGTCGAAGGCAAAGCACTGGCCATTGTGCGTGATGATGAAGCCAAGCAGTTGCTGGAAGACGGGACAGGCGCAGTCTGTTCCTCTCTTGGAAGGCATCCGGTGGAGCTGAATTTCGTTTACCGAAAATCACAGGCCGAAGATCCGGCCATTGCCGCTCTCATCAAAGTCGTTCGCAACTTGTGGAAAGTGTGATTAGACGCAGGATGTGTTGATACGATCTGTGCAGGACAATTCTAGCACTGCCGCCGCACAAATCTACCTATTTAGCTGTAGTCGGTATGGTAAAAGTGAATGATGACCCATACTCATGTTCACTTTCAGCGGATATCATTCCACCATAATGCTCGACTATTCTTTTTGAAATAGCCAACCCCATACCGCTTCCGCGGGCGATATTGGTATTGATGGTGCTCTGGGTCACCTGATAGAATTTATCGAAGATATTTGCCAATTCCTCTTTGGGAATTCCCATTCCCGTATCGCTGACAGTTGCCTTGAGCCATCCGCCCTCTGTGGTTGTCACCCGCAGGTTGACCGAACCATGGAACGTGAATTTTGCGGCATTGCCGACCAGATTGTTGAGCACCTGAAGCAACCTGTCCGGATCAGCGACTACACCCGGTAAATTGTCATCGACTTCCATATGAAATTTTACGGCAGTACCCGTGAAATACCCTTCTAAAATAGGAAGCGCCTGAACAAACAACTCATTGGTGTCGATAGACACATCGTTCCAGGCTATTTCACCTGCATCGATCTTTGACAGGTCGAGAAAGTCGTTGATCAACCTGGTCAGGCGTTCCCCTTCGCTTTCAATGATACCGAGATTTTTACGAATCCGTTCACTTCGTTCACCAAGGTCTGCATATTCTGAACACAATGGCACGAAATATTTAATAAAATCTCTTTCTATTATTTTACAGAAACCGAGAACCGACGTGAGCGGAGTGCGCAGATCGTGAGAAACGGTATTCACCACCGCTGTTTTGAGATTGTCCACTTTCTTCAATTCGTGATTGGCCATTTCCAATTCACGAGATCGCTGGACCAGTTCTTCCGTACGTTGCTCTATGAGTGATTCCTGATACTTGTTCATTTCCTCAAGCTCGTTTTCAACGAGGCGTTTGGCCCTGTTACTGGCAAGGAGCTTGAATATGAACAGAATCATCGTCAGAACGAGTAATGCAGCAATCAGTATCTGTGACCGATACCGTTCATACAAATTGATCGGCTTGTTTATTACAACACTGTTTTTCGGGATCAGCCTTGGATTGATATCAAACGATTCCAGCTCGTTGTAATCGAACATGTATTGATTGGAGTCCTGTGTGACAACCTCGATATCCGAAGGTTTCATTCCATTCATAATGTCCAGGGCTATTTCAGCCGCCATGACACCATGTCTGTACCCCGAGGTAATCATCCCCCCAACTATGCCTCTCCCCAGATAGAAATCCCACATCCCATATATGGGGACACTGGTTACGCTGCGAAGCTGTGTGATAGATTCAGTATAGGTATACCAGTTACCCAGTCCATCTCTGTTGAATGACGCCAACAAGACAGCACTTCCCTTGGCCAGATTGGAAATGGTCTTCTTCACCTCAGCCATGCTCATCTTGTCTATCCAGGCAAAATCCAGACGGCCACGGTAATCCGGAAGTATATCCTGAATCAGTTTACGGCTGATCATGCCCGTGGTGGTATCATCCACCACCACATACATCCGCTTCAGATCCGGCTGGAGGCGCAAAGCTGCTTCAATGGTCAGGCGTATATCAGTGAATTCCAACACACCCGTCATATTGGACATATCGTGTGTGTTATGAAAATCCAGATCGTTGACGCCACAAAATACAATCGGCGCATTATTGAAAAGCGACCGATTGTTTACAGCAAAATTAACGGCATTATCATCGGAAACGATAACCGCATCAAATGCGACATCACTGTACTTGAAGCGATACTGTTCCTTGAGTAATTCAAGGTATTCAGGACTGAAATAGTTCTTCGTGTCCATGTGTTCCACATACATTTTGTAGGATGTGGAATCCTTGCTCAGAACGTCGGAAACACCACGGGTGATGCTATCCGTCCACAACATGTCACGATTATAGGAATTGAGAAGGAGAACCCGGCGCACAAGTTGCCCGTCGCTTTTCGCGGGAACGAAAAGACTGACGACAAAAACGAGTAGTATCAACCCAAGGTAATGGTGCCGACTCACTGCTGCAAGCTCCCTGCGACTATCGCAAATGCATGAGATTCCCCGATTGGAAATACACCATGCAGAGAATTTGAAACAAAAGCTATTATATATATTCGCTAAATCACCATTATTCAGAGCGCGTTACTGAGCCGGCGGAACAGCAGGAATCTCCTTGGGTGCAATATACGGCAGATTACTCAATCGGGATTCAATGACTTTCGGATTGGGATACGTGGTCAGAATCGATTCCAACAATTCCTTTGTCTTGGCGTAATCCCTTTCGTTTTCGTAAATATCAGCAAGCAGAAATATGGCCAAGGCTCTTCGCTCTTCAGACACGCCATCCAGCTCCAAAAGGGATTCGAGTACGCGCCTGGACTGGTTCCAATTAGTGATGAACGAATAACTCTGGGCCAGCTCGTACATACACTCTGCTTTCGCTTCATTGTCATTGGTGGAATCAGCGCAATTTACAAGGGTCGCTGCAACCATTTCATAATCGCCCATGGAGCGGTACAACCGAGCCATACGTAATTGGGTCTTGAATGTGTTCTCCGGCGAATTCACCGCATGTACAAGGCATTTTTCGTATGATTCTATGGCTTTGCTGTAGTTACCCAGTTGTGCATACACATCACCCATCTGGAACATGATAGACCATGCCACATCAGGATCTGTTCCCAGCTCCAGATACATTGCTTCAAGGAGCACCACCGCCCGATCAAAATCGCCCTTCACAGAAATAGCAATCTCGCTGAGGCGATCCCAAGCCTCTTTGCGGAACGTCCCCTGCGGTTCTACCTGCAGATAGCGCTCATAGCCTTTCTCGGCCTCCAGATAGAGACCTTTGGAATAGGCATCCCGGGCATTTTCTATATCCTCGTGACCTGGGGAAGTGCCTGATTTGCACGCTGCCGTCATCCCCATAACGACAACCAGGATCAAGAGTAGTAAAAACCGCCGCATACTCCCTCTATACATGCATTTCCCATCTGACATCCTTCCCATGCCATGACAAGGAGATGATTGTAGGGTGTTATAAACGGGGCGGACACAGATTGTATCCGCCCCGGATGATTATTCTTCGTCTTTCTGAATCGAGTTCTTCTTCAACTCATCGTCATCGTCACGAACAAAGTCGAAACCGACAACACGGTTCTTTTCGTCCATGCGGACAAGTCGGACACCCTGTGTGGCTCGGCCACGGGTCAGGCTGACCTCACCCACGGACATGCGGATGATCTTGTTCTGCGAGGTGAGCAGAATGACGTCGTCACTCTCGTTGACCATGCAGGCGCCAATGACCTTGCCGGTCTTGTTGGTCAGTCGCATGTTCAGGATACCCTTACCGCCGCGAGACTGTACTCTGTACTGGTCGATGGAGGTACGCTTGCCGTAGCCGCCTTCAGAGACTGTCAGCAGCTGGCTTCGTTCCGGATCACCGGTGACGACACAGGAGACAACCTCATCGTCGCCGCGGAGGGCTACACCCTTGACACCGGCGGTGGCGCGTCCCAGCGGACGGGCATCGTTGATATTGAAGCGGATAGCCGATCCATCGCGTGTGGCGAGGATGCAATCCACATCCGGCTCGATCTCACGGACCATCATCAACTCGTCACCATCGCGCAGATTAACCGCACGGATACCAGTTGTGCGGCAGTTGCCGTACAGACCGATGGAGGAGCGCTTGACCATGCCTTTCTTCGTGACGAACAGGAAGAAGCGGTCATCATCGAACTCCCGCAGCGAGAGTGCGGTTGCGATATACTCATCCTTGTCCAAAGGCAACAGATTGTTGACGTGACCACCCTTGGCGTAGCGGGAACCTTCCGGTACCTGATGCGCCTTTATCTTGAACATCTTGCCCTGGTTGGTAAACAGCACCAGATGCTGGTGGTTGGTGGTGAGCATGAAGGTGTGAATGAAGTCACCATCACCTGTCTGCACACCGGCAATACCCTTTCCACCGCGGCGCTGGGCCGTGTAGTTGGACAGCGGGGTACGCTTGATATACCCGCGCTGAGACAGGGTAACCACAGTCTCTTCATCGGGAATAAGGTCTTCGATGTCGATGGAGTCAGGATCAGCCATGAGCAGATCGGAACGACGCGGGGTGGCGTAATTTTCCTTGATTTCAACCAGTTCGTCGCGAATGACGCCCTTGAGGACTTCTTCATTCTCGAGGATGGATTTGAAATACTCGATCTTCTTCATCAACTCGGCCAGTTCTTCGAGCAGCTTGTCATGTTCGAGACCGGTCAGCTTCTGCAGGCGCATATCAAGGATGGCCTTGGCCTGAATCTCGGAAAGCTCAAAGCGTTCCATCAGTCCGATGCGCGCCTCTTCAGGCGATTTTGAAGCACGGATCAATTTGACCACTTCGTCGATATTGTCGAGGGCAATGCGAAGTCCTTCCAGAACGTGGACGCGCTTTTCGCATTTATCGAGATCAAACTTGGTGCGGCGAATAATGACTTCGCGGCGGTGATCCAGGAAGTGACTCAGAACTTCCTTCAAATTCAGCAACATGGGCCGCTTACCAACAACAGCCATCATGTTGATGCCGAAGCTGGTTTCCAGCGGTGTGAATTTGTAGAGGGAGTTGATGATGATATCAGCGATGGCGCCGCGCTTGAGATCCAGCACGATACGAATACCGGTACGGTCTGATTCGTCGCGCAGGTCGGAAACGCCTTCGATCTTCTTTTCATGGACCAGGCCGGCTATTTTTTCCACCAGCGAAGACTTGTTGAGCGCATACGGAATCTCTTTGATTACGATGCATTCTTTTTTGCCTTTCTTGGCTTCTTCAACCTCGACCTTACCACGGATTTTGATTGAACCACGGCCACCTTTGTAGGCGTCGATCAATCCCTGACCGCCGAAAATCATGCCGCCGGTCGGGAAGTCCGGACCTTTGACATGTTCCATCATGGATTCGATGGAACAATCGGGATTGTCCAGCAGGTGGACGGTACCATCGATCAATTCGCCCAGGTTATGAGGAGGAATATTGGTAGCCATACCGACCGCAATACCGGTGGTACCGTTGAGCAGCAGGTTCGGAACCTTGGTCGGCAGAACCGACGGCTCCTGCATGGTGTTATCGTAGTTCGCACGAAAATCGACGGTCTTCTTTTCGATATCACCGAGGAATTCACCGCACAAACGGGCCATGCGAACTTCTGTATAACGCATGGCTGCCGCGGCATCGCCATCGATGGAACCGAAGTTACCCTGACCATCAACCAGCATGTCCCGCATGGAGAAATCCTGCGCCATACGAACAAGTGCGTCGTAAACGGCGGAGTCACCATGCGGGTGGTATTTACCGATAACGTCACCAACAACACGGGCTGATTTCTTGTATGCCCTGTTGTGATAGTTACCCAGATCATGCATGGCGTACAGAATACGCCTGTGAACGGGTTTCAGCCCGTCGCGCACATCCGGGATTGCACGCCCGATAATGACCGAAAGAGAGTACTCAAGGTAACTCTTCTTAAGCTCACTTTCGATAGTAATCGTATCTTTCATCAAATTGCCTCCTAGGAGAACGTCAGAGCCTCTATTGTGAACTTTGACGGTGCGACCCATGACGGGTCCCTATGTTCTCCCAAACGTTGTGTTACGCCGCTTTCAGGCAGCAATGCCACCTTGCTTTCAATGCGGCGGGGCTAATATAAATAGTCAATCAATTCCGAGTTGTTATTTCCGGAATTCTTTTCACTAAATATCCAGATCCTGAACAGCCAACGCGTTCTTCTCGATGAACTCGCGACGGGGCTCGACATTGTCGCCCATCAGGTCCATGAAAATGTCATTGGCTGCGGCAGCGTCTTCAATGGTCACCTGCAGCATGGTCCGTTTTTCCTGGTCCATGGTGGTTTCCCACAGCTGATCCGGGTTCATTTCACCCAGACCCTTATAGCGCTGGATCTGCCAACCCTTATGGGCTTCCTCAATGACGCCGTCGTACAGATTGAACAAACCGTTGACCACTTTCTCGCCATCCTTGATGTCGATCACGAACTCAAATCCGCCACAGGCTTCCTGAAGTTCCTTGAAGACATTGTAGCCCTGTTTGTAGAGCTTGGAATGGAAGAATTCCATGGCCAGACGCATGCGGTGTCCATTTCCGTTCTCAAAGGTGACGTAGGTACGGTCCTTGTCCAATTCATGGTCGCGCTCAACATCAATGTAGACCTTGAATCCAAGGGCTTCGAAGTCCTTTTTGAACTGTTCCGGGTCGTTCTCTTCAAAGTGGGTGAAGGAAATCCGTTGCGGGTAGGTCAGGAGTGCCTGATACAGCTCCCATTCAACACCGGTGGTTTCGGCTTCGCTGTATTTTGTACGCAGGAAGCGGATTTTCTCCATGATCGACATGAGGTCACCCTCGGCATACTGGTCACCGGTAGGCGTCTTGACCACAACGTCGCCACCCACACGATCGAGCAGGAAATTGTCCAATTCGATTTCATCCTTGATGAACCGCTCGAACTTACCCTTGTGGGCGCGGAACAGCGGCGGCTGGGCGATGTAGAGATGACCGCGATTGATCAACTCTTCGTACTGACGGAAGAAGAACGTCAACAGCAGGGTCCGAATGTGCGAGCCGTCGACGTCAGCATCTGTCATGATCACAACCTTGTGATAGCGCAGCTTGTTGAAATCCTTTTCTTCCTCATCCTGACCGATACCGATGCCCAGAGCAGTGATGAGTGCCCGGATTTCCTTGTTGCCGAGCATCTTGTCCATGCGGGTCTTCTCAACGTTGAGAATCTTACCGCGCAGTGGGAGAATAGCCTGATGTTTCGGGTCTCTGCCCTGTTTGGCAGAGCCGCCTGCAGAGTCACCCTCAACAATGAATATTTCGGATTCCTCGGGCTTCTTGGACTGGCAGTCGGCGAGCTTGCCGGGCAGGGCGTTGTCGGAGAGTGCGCCTTTACGACGAACCAGGTCACGCGCTTTGCGGGCCGCTTCACGTGCCCGGGCCGCATCAACGACCTTCTCAATGATGAAGCGCGCTTCCTTGGGGTTCTCCTCGAAAAACATGTTCAGTTTTTCGTAGATGATACCGGAAACGAGCCCCGTCGCTTCGGAGTTACCCAGCTTGGTTTTGGTCTGTCCCTCGAACTGCGGATCGCCCAATTTGACCGAAATGACCGAGGTCAAGCCTTCACGGACATCATCACCGGTCAGTTTCTTGACCAGCTTCTTGGGCAGATCGGCGTTCTGGACGTAGTTGTTGATGGCACGGGTCAGGGCGGTCTTGTAACCGGCCAGGTGGGTACCACCTTCGATGGTGCGGATGTTGTTCGCAAAGGTGTAGGTGTTTTCCTTGTAGGAAGACGTGTACTGCAGTGCGAACTCGACGATCATGTCTTCGGACTGACCTTCGCCGTAGACGATCTCGCCGATGGTGTTCAGGTTCTGGTTGATATCATTGACGTACTGTCTGATACCACCCTCGAATTTGAACACTTCGGTTTCAGTGTCCGGGTTGCGCTCGTCCTTGAACTCGATGGCAAGACCGGAGTTGAGGTAGGCCAGCTCCTTGAAACGCTTCTTGAGCACTTCATAATCGAACTGATTGACCTCGAAGATTTCTTCATCAGGACGGAAACGCTGGCTGGTACCGGTAGAGTTGGCCGGACCGATCTCTTCCAGTTCGTTGACCACGTTGCCACGCTCGAATTTCATCCGATAGGTGACACCGTTTCTTTTGACCGTTGTTTCCATGAATTCGGACAAGGCGTTGACGCATGACACACCAACACCGTGCAGACCACCGGAAACCTTGTAGGTATCGGAGTCGAATTTACCACCGGCGTGCAGGGTAGTCATAGCCAGCTGAACAGCCGGAACCCCTTCCTTCGGGTGGATTTCAACCGGAATACCACGGCCGTTATCCGTGACTGTGCAGGAGTTGTCCATGTGGAGGGTGATCTTGATCCTGTCGCAATAACCGGCCATCGCTTCATCGATCGAGTTGTCGATGACTTCGTAAACCAGATGGTGCAGACCGCGGATATCGGTGGAACCGATATACATGGCAGGCCGTTTGCGAACCGCCTCAAGCCCCTCGAGTACCGTAATTGACTCGGCGCTATAGTTGTTGTTCTCGCTCATCTACGCATTTTCCTCTGTGTAGTAAGTCTCTTCCTGGATCATCATGGGCATGACGATAACCTGGTAATCCTTGTCATCGGGGCCGGAAACACCGCATGGCGCTTCGGTACCGGTGAGCGTGAAAGTGACAGTGTCGGAATTAAAGTGATTCAGTATGTCGATCAGGTTCCGGGTAGGGAACGCAATACGCTTCATATCGCCGCTGAAGGTGGCATCAAGGGATTCTCTCGCGGTTCCTGTCTCCTGGCCTTGGGCGGACACCAAAACTTCGCTCCCGTCGAAAGTGAAGTATGCGCAGCGGTTGGAATCGGTGTTGAACAGAGAGACACGGGAAAGGGCATCCACCATTTCCAGACGATTGACTTCCAGCTTGGAAACATCGGGATCGTTCAGCTTGGCCAGGAAGTTCTGATAGTTGGGGTACTGGTAGTACGACAGCGGCAGGGTGAATGTTTCGCGCTGATCACCGGTTCTGAAGAACAGACGCTTGTCGGAAATGGCCAGCTCGATCTCATCGGCAGTGAGCCACTTCTTCAGCTCGGAGAGATACTTCTTCTGAATCAGCACACCATCTTCGGGCAGCATGTTGTAGATATCGTCGTTGACGAAATTGAACATGGCGAACTGATGGCCGTTGAGACCGCAGACTTCGACTTTCTTGTCACCGGCCACTTCACGGGGAGCGATGTAGATGCAGGCGATAGCTTCCATGGAATCTTCGTCGGAAATGCAGAACGCGATCTTTTCGATGATTTCATGGAGGAAATCACCTGACCAGAAAACGGTTCCATTCTCAGGGAACGTGGAAAATTTCTGAAACCATTCAGGATCATTCACCGGGAATTTGTATTTTCTGGCTCCCTGCTCAACTACGACGTTGGCAGAATCGTCGTCCGTGCGGATGGTCAATTCACCCTGCTTGGAACGGAGCTGCTTGACCAGATCATAAAAAGCACGGCCCTGAACACCGGCCAGACCTTCGCCTTCAATGGAGGCAGGATAGGCGCCTCGAAATTCCAGATTGGAATCCGTGGACATCACATTGAGGTTTCCATTCTCGCACTGGAGCCAGATGGTACGGAGAAACGCAGCTCCGGTTTTGGCCGGGATAATATTGGCCGACTTCTGGAGTCCTTCAATGATCTCATCTCTATTCACTTTCAGAAACATAAATAAATTCTCCTTTATTGAGATTTATTGTCTCGGTTCCTTTGTTCCTAATTAACTTAAGCTCAAGAAATAACTTGAAAAAGTAAGCACACTGATTGTTGCTGATTTGGAACTCTTTGAACCGGAAACACCATTTTTACTTTATGATCATGTCATGCGACATTTATTCTTCAGGGTTTTCAACAGTTGTTTCAAATCGTAGTCATCTTCTTGCATTTGTTTGATTTTTTTAACCGAATATAGCACCGTTGAGTGGTCTTTTCCACCAAAGGAACGACCAAGGGAGGGGTAGGATGTATTCAGCATCTGACGACATAGGAACATCGCAACCTGACGGGCCTGTGCTATATGTTGGTGTCGTTTCGTGCCGGTAAGGTCACTCACCCGAACATTGAAATGTTCACTGACGACACCCATGATCTTGCGCGGGGTCAGATCGTCAGTCGCTTTCTCTTCGGTATTGGAGAGGATGTGCTGGAAGTCCTTTTCCGTCAATTCCTTGCGCACCAGCTCCTTGAAAGCGAACAGCTTGAGCAGGATGCCCTGAAGGTACCGAAAGTCCGTGAAACGCTGTGCCAGGGTCAAAATCTGTTCCTTGCTCAAGGAGAGTCGTTTCATCTGGCACTGACGTTGGATATAGCCCACCCTGATTTCCAGATCCGGTTCCTTGAGCGTAACGATCAATCCCCAACCGAGGCGGGACTGGAGTGAATCGTCAAGAAAATCATAGCTGGTCACCTTGTCGCGACAGGCAATGACCATCTGCTTCTTATTGTCGTAAAAGTGGTTGAAAATATTCACCAGTTCCGATTGGAAATGGGGGTATTCACGCACTTTATGAAAATCGTCGATGAACAGGAAATCGTAATAGAACAGGTGATTTCTGGCTCGGAACGGGTCCCCTTTGAACTGGATCGTATACAGGGTGTTCAAATCGTCCATGGTTCCCATGAAGATCGTCGAGTAGTCGATGTTCTTGGAAATCGCATTGGCCACGGATTTCATCAGGTGGGTTTTACCTGACCCGCCCGGGCCGCAGATGATGAACGGGTTGAACAGGGAGGCGGATTGCTTGGCCACTTCCTTGGCAGAAGCGATGGGGAAGTAGTTTTTCTTGTTGATCAGGAAGGTGTCAAACGTGAATTCCTGACCGAAGGGGAAATCGATCCGTTTGACGACCGTCGTGACAGAAGGGGTACCGTTTGTGTCGTTTTGTCCGTTTTCACGGTAGGATACAAGGTAGCCGTTACCAAGGAAAAGATTCAGTTGCGCCTCGAACTTATCCTGTATTTCGCTTTCGAACCATTTGGCGAAAAAGGAATGGGGAAATCCGACGGTCACCCGCTTTTCTTCTTCTTCGTATTCGAAGTGAAGCGGATCGAACCAACGTTTGAGGTCGCTCTCAGAATTGGTCTGGAGAAGATGTTTGCGAAGGGACTGTTTCACGTTGTTTGACCGTATTGGAATAATTCCTATTATCCGTTTGATTTTATTATTTAAAAAAAAAATTCAAATTAGTCTAAAAATTATCACGAAAGCACCTCGTCCATATACATTAAAATATACCTAATGCCAAGGGTGTTCAGCCTGTCGAGACATACAAAAGCCGTTGATTTTGGCGGGTAATTGCGACATGATTCGTTTCTTTGAAAAAACAAGACCAATACGCTCAATATCAAGCGACGGAGGATACATGGCACAGCATCAGGTGAACAAGACGATTAAAGAGATCAACGACCGGATCCGCAAAGGCAAGGGCGTTGTCGTCAACGCCGAGGAAATGGTTGAGATCGTCCGCAAGGAAGGTAAGGTCAACGCGGCTCGTGAAGTCGATGTCGTCACCACCGGAACCTTTTCTCCCATGTGTTCATCTGGCCTGCTGATCAATATCGGGCAGCAGCCTCCGGTCATGAAAGTTTCACGCATGTGGCTGAACAACGTTCCCTGTTACTCAGGGCTTGCCGCTGTAGACGCGTATTTGGGGTGCACAGAGCCTTCCGAGGACGATCCCCTTAACAAGGTCCATCCCGGACGCTTTGCGTACGGAGGCGGGCATGTAATGGAAGATTTGCTTCGGGGCAAAGCTGTTCACCTTCGCGCAGAAGGGTATGGAACCGACTGTTACCCGCGCACCGAGCTGGAAAAAGACATCACTCTGGCTGACCTGCCCAACGCCGTCATGCTCAATCCGCGCAACTGCTACCAGAACTACAACTGTGCAGTGAACCTGACCAGCCGGACTATCTACACGTACATGGGCCCGCTCAAATCCAACTGCTCCAATGCCAACTATGCCACTTCCGGCCAGCTTTCTCCCCTGTTCAATGATCCGTATTACCGGACCATCGGCATGGGAACACGTATCTTCCTGGGCGGTGGCATCGGGTATGTCATCGGCGAAGGAACACAGCATGTTCACAAGCCGCAGCGCAACGAGAAGGGTATCCCCGAGAATCCCTCGGGCACGCTCATGCTCAAGGGTGACTTCAAGCAGATGAAGGCGCGCTATGTCCGCGCACAATCCATCATTGGCTACGGTCCATCCCTGGCACTGGGTGTTGGTATTCCCATTCCCATGCTCAACGAGGATATGGCCGAATTCACCGGTGTCTCCGATTCCGACATCACCATGCCGGTCAAGGATTACGGTTACGACTACCCCAACGGTATTCCTCGTGAGCTCGGTCGTGCTACCTTTGAAGATCTCAAATCCGGCACCATCACCGTCAACGGCAAGGAGACCAGCACGGTTCCGCTTACCAGCTATTCCATGTCCCTTGAGGTCGCAGATGAACTCAAGAAGTGGATCGAAAATGGTGATTTCCTGCTCACAGAAAAAGTCGACGATATTACAAGTATTTAAAATAGACTATTTATAGATTGATAAAAGCCTGTCGCACACTGCGGCAGGCTTTTTTGTGTGCTCTGTATGAGTAAATTGTGTGGTTTATATGTGGCTATTGTTTGCAGGTATGAAAAAGTAATCAGCAACAGCGTGTCGTATCCTCACTTAATCAATTTCAAACTGATCTCAGTATAGTTGATATGGATATGAACTTTTGTGGAAAACAGTCTTGAAAAATGAATTGTGATGTAGGGGGGTAGGTGGTTTGTTACGGCGTGTAAATACTATTTTATCTGGCCAGTGGTGGGTGACAAAACAAAAACAGCCCGGCTCAGGTGATCCTGAACCGGGCTGTTTGATAGTACGGGGAAGCTGTTTAGCTGACGGTTTCCGCACCGGCCTTGATGGCTTCGGTGTTGGCCGGAATGAGCTTGTGGTACCGCTCGGAAATGACATTTTCGAGCGAACCGATGACAGCATCGATGGAGATGATCTTGGATGCTTCGACAAAGGCGCCGATGGCGACCATGTTGGCCATGCGGGTATTACCCAGCTTGTCGGCAATGTCGTTGCAGGGGACTGCATAGCATTTCAGGCGGTCCTGATCTGCCAGTTCCATATCAACCAGTGATGAGTTGATGATGTGAATACCCCCATCCTCAACGCGGGACTGGAACTTGTCCAGGGAAGGGCGGTTCATGGCGATGAGGGATTTGGGTTTGTGGATGATCGGAGAGCCGATATCCTCTTCAGACAAAACCACGGTACAGTTGGCGGTACCGCCACGCATTTCCGGGCCATAAACAGGGATGTAGGTGACGTTCAGGCCGTCTTTCATTCCGGCGTAGGCCAGCAGGTTGCCGATGAGCATGACGCCCTGACCGCCGAAACCGGCGATGATGGAATCGATGTAGCGCATTAGCAGATACCTCCTTCATCGGAAATATCCTTGTACACGCCCAGAGGGAAGTACGGGATCATTTCGTTCTGAATACGTTCGTTGGCCTGCAATGCAGTCATCTTCCAGTTGGTCGGGCATCCGGAGAGCAGCTCAACGAAGCCGAAACCAATTTCCTTGGTCTGGAATTCGAAGGCTTTTTTCAAGTATTTCTTGGCAGTGCGAATGTTCTTCACATTGTCCAGAGAACCACGTGCCGCGTAGGCAACGCCACCAAGGGAGGCGATGATTTCGGTCATGCGGATGGGCGCGCCTTCGTGTGTCTGGCAACGTCCGGCAGGCGTGGTAGTGGTCTTCTGGCCGACCATGGTAGTCGGAGCCATCTGGCCGCCGGTCATGCCGTATACGGTGTTGTTCACGAACACGACGGAGATCTTTTCACCGCGGTTGGCGGCGTGCATGATCTCGGCCATGCCGATGGAAGCCAGATCGCCGTCACCCTGATAGGTGAAGACAAAGTGATCCGGGCGGGCACGCTTGACGCCGGTGGCGACAGCAGGAGCACGGCCGTGCGGTGCTTCAACGGCATCGGCATTCAGGTAATTATACAGGAATACGGAACAACCGATGGATGTGGTCATGAGGGTCTTGCCGCCCAGGTCCATTTCATCCATGAGTTCACCGATGAGCCGGTGAGCTATACCGTGATGACAGCCCGGGCAGTAGTGCGTGGGTCTGTCGATGACGGATTCCGGTCGATCGAATACGAGTTTTTCATTCATATCTGACATCTATTTACCCTCCAGGCTGTTGAGGATTGGCTCCTCCAGTTCGTCCGGGGTGGGCAGGTTGCCGGGGTAGATGGGGTAGAAATCCGAATCGGCAACCGTGCGGATGGCGAGGCGGACATCGTCCAGCATCTGACCCAGGTTATGTTCGATAGTCAGGAACCGCTTGCCTTGCTCGGCCAGTTCCAGCAGTTCCTTGTTCGGGAACGGGTACAGCGTGATGGGGCGGAACAGACCGACTTTCTTGCCTTCCTTGCGGAACTTGCGAACCGCGGATTTGGCAATGCGGCCGATTGAACCGTAAGCGCAGATGACCAGATCGGCATCTTCCACTTCGAATTTCTCGGCTTCGGCCATATCCTGCCATGCATCATACTTTGCCTGGAGGTGCTTGTTCTGACCGGCCAGTTCGCCTTCCTGCAGGAAGAGCGACTTGATGAGGCGCTTTTCACGCTTGTCCTTATGACCATCGATACACCAGTCGCGACCGGCTTCTTCATCGATGTTCTCAGGTTCCCAGGGGATGATCGGTTCTTTCATCTGTCCCATGATCGCATCACCCAGGATAAGGACCGGGGTGCGCTCTGCAAAGGCGATGTCAAAAGCGCGGATGGTCAGGTCATATGCTTCCTGAACATTGCCAGGAGCGAGGGTGAAGTGACGGTAGTCGCCGTGTCCGCCGCCGCGGGTGGACTGGTAATAGTCACCCTGTGCAGGGCCGATGTCGCCCAGACCGGGGCCACCGCGGTTGATATTGACGATGACCGCAGGAACTTCAGAGCCGGCCATATAGGAAATGGCTTCCTGCTTCAGGGACATGCCCGGAGAAGAGGAGGAGGTCATGGCGCGAATACCGGCAGCTCCGGCGCCCAGCAGCATGTTTGCCGCGGCCACTTCGGATTCAGCCTGTACGAAATCGCCGCCCGCCTTGATCAGCTCGGAGGACATGAACTCGGGGATGTCGTTCTGTGGGGTAATGGGATAGCCGAAGAAGCATTTGCATTTGGCAGCCAATGCACCGCGGGAAATGGCTTCATTTCCTTTGACGAATATACGTTCCGGTTGCTTGCTCATACTATTTGCCCCCTTTCTTTTTGGGGGTTTTGTAAACTTTGATTGCCACATCCGGGCAGATCAATGCGCAGGAAGCGCATCCGATACATTTGTCCTTGTCGGCTTCGGGAATCTCGGCGACTTTATAACCGCTGACATTGAAACGATCCGACTGGACGATGATATCCACAGGACAGACCGTGGTACAAAGGAGGCATCCTTTGCAGCGATCTTCCTGGACCTCAATTCGAGACATGTATCACTCCAGTTTTGTTGATGATGTCTGTAGTTGACTATAGCTATATGATTAACATCGCATCTCCATAACTGAAGAAGCGAAACTTGTGCGCCAGTGCGAATTCATATGCCGAAAGGATGGTTTCACGTCCGGCAAGAGCAGAGATCATAATGATGAGCGACGATTCTGGCAAATGGAAGTTGGTTAAAATGCCGTCGATGACGTTGAACTCGTAGCCGGGTGATATGAATATATCTGTTTCTCCCTTGAATTCTGATATGTTACCGCATTCACGGTACATACCTTCCAAGGTTCGGGCGCTGGTCGTGCCAATAGCTATGACCGGTCTGCCCTCGGATTTCGCCTTTTGGATTGCGCGGGCTGTTTTATCTGGCACTTCGATATATTCGGCGTGCATCTGATGTTGGCGAATGTCCTTGCAGCGCACCGGACTGAATGTGCCATAGCCCACGTACAGCGTGACCTCCGCCCACTCGAATCCACGCTCCTTGAGCTGCTCACGATACTGGGGCGTAAAATGTAGACCAGCTGTTGGTGCAGCAACCGACCCTGTTTTGGAAGCATCCGAATAGGTGGTTTGATACCGTTCCTTATCCGAATCAGAATCTGGCCGCTTGATGTAGGGAGGAAGCGGAAGGTGCCCATTATCCTTAAAGTGCTCGGTCAGGTCGTCCTTCCATTGTAACTCCACCTGCCAGCGTCCGAAATGACCCGCTTCACGTGCGATCAAACGAAAGGTATCCGTGAACGTGATGACCGTGCCTTCCTTGGGTGTTTTGGAAGCGCGCAGCAATCCTTCGGCCCTTGCGATGTTCCAGCCGTCTTCCACTGTAGGCTCAATGAGCGGGAGTGGGGTGAGTAAAAGAAATTCGACCTTGCCGCCTGTGGGCTTCATGCCGAATATCCGTGCCGGAATAACCCGTGAGTTGTTGGCCACCAGCAGGGCGTTTTTCGGAAGGTGATCGATCAGCTTCTTGAAATCCGTTGGCTCCATGGATTCCTGTGATCGGTTGACCACAAGCAATCTGGAGCCGTCCCTTTTTTGGGCTGGTTCCTGCGCAATCTGGTCCTCAGGAAGGTCAAAATTGTAGCTTTCAAGTAAAAAATCAGCGGGTATGTCCATCATAATCATCCGTTCAAAGTGTTGAAATTGGTTGTACAATACCTTCCATTTCGGGGATATGTTTTTTTTATTCAATAATTACAGTTAAATATAATTATATGCAGTATCTGAATGCTTTAGACTTGATATTGATGGCATACGTGGTATTTCATTAACTTATGAATTGGCTTTCCGTGGCTGAGATAGCCAAACTTACTCGCATCCCCGCACCGACGGCTCGTCGGTACGCTTCGCTGTTCAAGGATTTCCTTGGAGGACGAAAGATGGGGCGTGTCACAAAGTATCCCGAAGAGTCCCTCACGGTCTTCGAGCGCATTTCGCGTTTGTATGGCGAGGGGAAGGTGACGGCCGAGATCGAGGATGCCTTGCGTTCCGAATTTCCCCGTACGATCGATGTGACAACCACCACCAGATTACCTGCTCACTCGACCGAATCATATGCCGAGTTGGCTGACTCGTTCAACGATGTGATCTCCAAGGTCGCATCCAGTATGGAAATCATAGCCAACCAGAAACAGGTCATTGATCGCCAGCAGGAAGATATTCAGAAGCTCAAAACCGCCTTTGTTCTTTTAGCTCGCAGTCAAAAGCGACTCAAGGAACTCCCGTCCGGCAGTGAAGGGCTTCCTGAAGAAATTCTTGCGCAGACACAGGCCCTTGAAGAAAAAGATGCGGAAATCGAGGAAATGGCACTCAAGCTGACTTTTGATACGTCCGACATCAAGGCCAAACTGCAGATCCTTGAATCTGAACTTGTTCGTTTGCGTAAAGACAGACGGGAAATGGAAAAATTTCTACAGGATAAAATCGACCGTCTTAAAGACGCTGCATCATAGACTTTCCTTTCGGTCCGTCACTTGATAAACGGACAGCGGAATCGACGCAACATCAAGAACGTACAGGAGGGCATCATGCGTTCTTTCACCAAATTTTGTATCATACTGACACTCCTCTTTGTTTTCGCCGGTTGTACTGCCAGAAACACTACTTCCACCGCGCAGGAACCTGCGGAAAACCGTCAGGCAACCTATCAGGAACCTGACTATTACATGGATTTTGACGACATCATGATTCCCAAGGAAATCAACTATGATGCCGACAACTCCTACAAGCTCGACAACTCCAAGTTCCGTGCCGCCATCATGCGTTTTACAGGACGCGTGCAGGTCATGGAACTGATCAACTACTTCCTTAATAATATGGCCAAAGACAACTGGACGCTGGTTTCCAACAACAAGGCTTCCACTGTCCATGTCATGACCTTTGAAAAGTACAACAAGAGTTGTGTCATTCAGGTCGACGACTCGTTCGCCACAGCCAAGACCACCATCTTTGCCGTTGAGGTAAAGGGGGGCACTTCCCTCAAGGATAAGTAGTATGCAACCGCATTATGCTTTTGCAGGGTACATGGGCAAACATGTACACCTTGGCGTCACCGGGTCCATTGCCGCTTTTCGCGCACTGGACCTGTTGCGTTTGTATCTCAGTGCAGATTGTATCGTATCGGCTACATTGACTGAGTCGTGCTGTCGTTTTGTACAGCCTCTAAGCTTTGAAGCCCTTGGTGCGTCACCGGTATACACAAGCATGTTCAATGAGAACCATGCCGGTGATACCGCCTTTGACCACCTTGAGCCAGGACAGGTAGCCGATGCCATGGTCATAGCTCCGGCTTCTGCCAATACCATGTCCAAGCTCGCCAATGGCATGGCTGACGATATGCTTTCCTGTCAGGCGTTGGCATTCGATGGACCAAAGATCATCGCACCGGCCATGAACCCGCGTATGTGGGCAAATCCGGCTACCCAGCGTAACTGGAACACATTGGGTGAACTTGGGTTCATCCGTGTCTGGCCTGATTGCGGTGATGTCGCGTGCGGCGATAAAGGGCAGGGGCGTTTTCCAGCCCTTGAAGAAATACTTGTTGCTACATTGAAAGCGATCAGTCCGCAGGACTTGGCCGGTCAGAAGGTAGTGGTTACGCTTGGACCGACTCGAGAGCCATGGGATGGTGTTCGTTTCTGGTCCAATCCATCAAGTGGAACAATGGGCGCCTGCATGGCGATGGCCGCGTATCTTCGCGGTGCTGATGTGACAGTGATAGCCGGGCCGACCAGCCTCGATTTTCCGTCCGGTATATCGGTAGTCCCGGTAACGACCGCTGCGCAAATGTACGATGCCTGCATGGAAGAGTGGCCGGGAATGGATATTGGGTGTGCCACTGCTGCTGTTGCGGATTTTCATCCTGTTCCATATGGAGACCAGAAATTCAAGAAAGCGGATGCCGATGATCTGACTATTACCTTCAAGCCTAACAAGGATATCCTGTATTCCATGGGCCAATCCAAACGGACAGATCAACGGTTGATCGGATTTGCTGCCGAGACAAACAGTATTCAGGAAGCTGCCCAAGGGAAGATGCAACGAAAGAATCTCGACTTGATAGCTGCCAATGATATCACCCAGGAGGGAAGTGGTTTTGGTGTTTCCACCAATGCCATGTTTGTGCTCGATAAAAATGGCCGCAAAGAGACCTGGCCTCAACTGCCAAAAACCGAAGTAGCGTGGCGATTATGGGATCACCTTCTTCTCGATTAAAGACTGCTGAGCAGTTTCGTCCGTGGGTTAATTCCGGGCTACAGTATATTTTCCGTCCTGGTGCGTCAGATGCCGCACAGGCGGTTTCTCAACCTGCGGTTAATTCGCAGCAGCATGCTGGCGGTTGGCAGCAGGGTGATCAAGCTGCGCCCATGGGCCAGCAGGCTCCCCAGCAGCAGGTTTCACGACCGCAAGTTCCAGCTCAACCACAGCAGGCTCAACAACCGACCCCAAGACCACAAGCTTCTCAGCCGGCTCAACCCAGCCAGCCGCAGCAGCAAGTGTCTCCACCAACACAATCTGCACCTGCATCCAAAGTACGTTTTCCTGAGCCGTGGAATTCGTATTTGAAGAAAATTTCGGTGACCAATCCCAAAGTGGTTTGTACCTATATGGAGCTTGGTCTAGATCTTGGGGGCCAGGCTGATCCAAAGCGTCGAGCAGTTTTACGAAATACACTGACGCATCATTTGAAGTGGCCTGCAGGGACAGCTGCTTTTTGGCCAACCGCTGGTCTTGTGAATGGAGCACTGCAACCGAATGGTTCCATGTTCTGGAAAGGGTGGGAGTTGTGGAAGACTCCATACATTGTCTGTTTCGGCAATGAGTCGCTGCAGATCATTCTCCCTGATGCTCAACCTGGCGGAACGACCTATATGTTGGAACACACGATAATTCATGTTGTTCCATCGTTGAAAGAACTGGTTGGTCTTCTTCCTCACGAGCAGCAGTTAGCGCTGGAGCAATTAACCTCTATTCGAATTGCCTAAATTGAGTCACCCCAGCGTAAAACGCCCATATTTCGCCAATGCGCGATTTTTTGTTCGTTTGGCACCTGTGGGTCATTTTTAATTTAATATTTGCTTATTTTGAGTGATTCGGTTGCGTGGTTATCTTGCTGAAATGATGTGATTATCTCTTTTTTACGTTTTTTAGTCCGTTAAAATGGAAAATTCTCATTATTGCGTAATCATTATCACTGGAGTACACCAAATTTTCAAAACAACGTTAATTCACATTGAGGAAACCTTCATTCATCTAAATGGATGTGTGAACCTCTTCAGTGAACTTCATCTTCAATAAAAGGATTTCAGCAATATGAAAGTTCTTATTACCGGTGCTGCCGGTTTCATTGGTTTTCATCTTTCCAAGCGTCTGACAGAGGAAGGGCACGAAGTTGTCGGGTTGGATAATCTCGATCCCTATTATGATGTGAACCTCAAGAAGGCCCGATTGGCAATACTCGGACAAAGCCCCCTGTTCAAACATGTGAATATCAACATGCAGGATAGTGGTCCGGTTGCCGATCTTTTCAAGCAGGAAAAACCGACCCACGTAGTCAACCTGGCAGCTCAGGCCGGTGTGCGTTACTCCATCGAAAATCCCATGGCCTATGTGAATACCAACCTTGTTGGATTCGCCAACATTTTGGAAGGGTGTCGCCACAACGGGGTAGAGCATCTGGTCTATGCTTCCAGTAGTTCCGTGTACGGTATGAATACAAAAATGCCGTTGAGCCCGCATGAGGGTGTTGATCATCCCATGAGCTTGTATGCTGCGACCAAGAAGTCTAATGAGATGATGGCTCACTCCTACAGCAATCTCTATGACCTTCCCACAACCGGGCTGCGCTTCTTCACTGTGTATGGCCCATGGGGTAGACCGGATATGGCGCTGTTCCTCTTCACCAAGAACATCATTGAAGAGAAACCCATCAACGTATTCAATTACGGTAAAATGCGTCGCGACTTCACCTACATTGACGACATCGTAGAGGGTGTCGTTCGTGTTACCAAAAATACTGCCACTCCCAATGAGAACTGGGACGGAAACAATCCGGATCCGTGCACCAGCCCGAAGCCGTACCGCGTGTACAACATCGGTAATAATGCCATCGTTGAACTGTCGCGTTACATTGAGGTAATTGAGGAAGTGGTTGGCAAGAAAGCCATCTGCAACTATATGCCGATGCAGCCTGGTGATGTACCAGCAACTGAAGCCAATGTTGATGATCTTATCAATGATGTAGGGTTCAAGCCTGACACCAGCATTGAAGTTGGTATCAAGAATTTCATTGATTGGTACCGTTCCTATTACGAGGTTTAGGGAGGCGACTATATATAATGTAATGACCCATCAAAAGGTGAGCTGAGTTTCAGCTCACCTTTTTTTCGCTTTTTTTGCCACCACTCCTTGCTATCAAATCCATTTCAGCCTACGAACAGGTGAACGCTTTAGAAAATGTTTCACGTGAAACATTCAAGAAAAAGCGGTTGTGTTTCACGTGAAACATGTGATGATCACAAAATCAGCGTGTAAGAGAGGGTTCTGTGGCGAGAAAAATCGTTGTAGCAAATCAGAAGGGCGGTGTGGGCAAGACAACCACATCAGTAAATCTGGCCGCTTCTTTGGCTGTGATGGAAAAGAAGGTTCTATTGGTTGATTGTGACCCGCAGGGTAATGCATCCAGTGGATTGGGTTTCTATCCGGTTGATCAGAGAGAAAATATTTATTCTGTCCTTTTTGAGCCTAAAAAAATCACCAAGGCAATCTGTGAGACGGATATCCCGTTTCTTGATTTGCTGCCTGGTACACAGGATCTGGTAGGGGCGGAGATTGAACTGGTCGATAAATTTGGCCGGGAATACTATCTTCGTGAACTCCTGGATACCATTGATCAGGATTATGATTTTGTTATCATCGACTGTCCACCATCGCTTGGGTTGCTAACCGTCAATGCGTTGTGTGCGGCCAACGAAATGTTGGTCCCCCTCCAGTGCGAGTATTACGCTTTGGAAGGTATTGCGCAGCTTCTTATGACGTACGAGTTGGTGCGTAAGCGGTTGAACACCGAGTTGGAAATACTTGGAGTTGTTCTGACCATGTACGATTCGAGAAACAGGTTGTCCTGGCAGGTCAAGCATGAAGTCCGGAAAGCGTTTCCTCAACATCTCTTCGAAACCATTATCCCACGAAATGTTCGGCTCTCCGAAGCTCCCAGCTTTGGAAAACCTGTGATCAATTACGATATAAAATCACGGGGTGCTGAAGCATATATGGCATTGGCCCAGGAAGTGGTCAAAAACTCTACCTCGAAGACAAAAGAGGTCTCCAAGGCATAAAAAAACCCCTGCCGAAACAGGGGTGATCAACATGGTGAAAGCGTGATAGTTAGTACCGGGCTTCTTTGTTTTTGTCTTTGCTTTCCTGGTAAGGGGTACACTCAGTGACTATCTCGTCTTTGAAATGTTTTTTAAGAATTTTTGATTTGCACTGTACACAGTTAAAAGAAACAAGGCCGGCGAGGTTGGCTGAGGTCAGATAGAACCGACGGGGTTCATCCGCAGACCAGTCTTCGGTATTGCTACCACACTCAGAACAGTGAACATCCATATCGACAGGGTAGTCGAAATCCCAGTACTCTTTGAGGGTTTCCCACTCGTGGATGGGTTCTGAAATGATTGGTTCAGGTTCAGTTGGCTGGATTCCGAGTTTGTCGGATACATCATTTTTGATGTGATTCCATGCTTCAGCTGAGAGGAGGCAGCCGATAAGGTTGCCGTCTTTGTCGAAAAGTTCGTTGATATGTTCTGACATGAATACTCCGTGGATGCAGGTTGTCTGTAACGGGTTTATAGGCACTTCCGTTAGGACAGGCAAGCAGCATGTACTGAGCAATAGGAGATATACATATGGCAATGGGTAATAAAGGGCTTGGCCGTGGACTGGATGCGTTACTTGGCGGCGTTAAAGAGGATGAAACGATCACTTCGGATGCCGCTGAAGTTCGCTTGATCCCGATCGAAGCGATTACGCCCAATCCGCATCAGCCACGTAGAGAGTTTTCCGAAGAGGCTTTGAAGGATCTTTGTGCATCCATCAAGACGCGTGGGGTGCTTCAGCCTGTATTGATTCGTCCTCTTTCAAGGGGAAAATACGAACTCGTTGCTGGCGAGCGGAGGCTTCGCGCCTCCAAGTTGGCCGGTCTGACAGAGATTCCGACGTTACTTCGGGAAATGTCAGATCAGGAAAGCCTGGCAATTGCATTGATCGAAAACCTGCAGCGCGAAGATTTGAATCCCGTTGAAGAGGCTCTTGGGTACCAGCAGTTGCAGCAGCAGTTTGGTTTGAGTCAGGATGAGCTTGCACGACAGGTGGGTAAAAGCCGCTCTGCCGTAGCCAATGCCTTGCGGTTGTTGAATCTCCCTGAGTCTGTTCAAAGTGAAATTCAGCAGGGGAGCATGTCGGCAGGGCATGGCCGAGCGATTATGGCAGTCACTGACTCGGATATTCAGTCTGAGCTGCAACAGCGTATCAATAATACCGGCATGACGGTTCGTCAGGCAGAAGCTCAGGCGTCATTCTGGAAGCAGCATGGGCGCCTTCCCGGCGCTGATGAAGTTGGACAAAGCACTACATCAGGCAAAGCCTCCAAGGCTGTTTCCAAGCCCCTTTCGCCAGAACTCGAAGAGATTCAGGCGAAGTTGAATGAATTGCTGAACGTTAAAGTAAAGGTCAGTGGTTCTCTTAATAAAGGCAAAGTTACGATAGCTTATGATGATGAAGATAGCTTGCGGAACATTGTGGATGCTTTGGGAAGTTAGCCGAGTATAATCCCATTTTGTTTGGATACAGAGTAGAGCAGTACTAGCTGGATAATAAACGTTTTGAATGACGGTTGAACAATGACATTAGCAAATATTCATGCGGCCATTGATGCTTTGAAAGGGCATAAGGTCATGATCATCGGTGACTTGATGCTTGATCATTATATGATCGGCAGTGTCGATCGTATTTCTCCGGAAGCACCCGTACCTGTTGTTCGGGTTGACAGGGAAACCTCATTACTTGGCGGTGCCGGTAATGTGGCCCGCAACATCACCTCGCTCGGTGGCGATGCCTTGCTGGTTACCGCGGCTGGTAAAGACCCTGATGGTGATCTGTTGGAAGAGCTGTGTAATGAATCACGGATTCGGACTAAAATTATTCGTGATCCTAATCGTCCTACAACTAAAAAGACCCGGATAATCGCCAGTAATCAGCAGGTGGTTCGTGTTGATCAAGAGCTGAATGTTCCTTTGGGTGAGGATGAATCACTTGTTCTTTTCAATTTTCTTGAAGAGATCATTGATGAATTTCCGGTGATCATCCTGTCTGACTACGGGAAAGGGGTCATTTCTCGATCGTTTATGGACAGGTTCATGGCTATGCTGGATCAACGTGAAAAGCGCCCCTTGGTTTTGGTTGATCCCAAGACCGTTAATTATGACCTGTACAAGGGCGTTGACCTTCTTACACCAAATACGAAGGAAGCCGGCGAGGGGGCAGGGTTCCCGGTAACTGATAAAGAGTCTGTCATTCGCGGTGGTAATGCGTTGTTCGACCGATTGGATTGTCATAATCTGCTCATCACTATGGGTGGTGACGGAATGGCGCTTTTTGAAGGACGCGATACTATCCGCCATATCCCGACATTTGCACGAAAGGTCTTTGATGTAACCGGAGCTGGTGACACCGTCATTGCTACCGTCGCACTCGCATTGGCTTCGGGTGCGCAGCTGTTAACAGCTTGTACTCTTGCGAATTATGCTGCTGGTGTAGTGGTAGCCCAAGTGGGCGCAGCTACGGCATCCATCCCTGATTTGACCGAAGTGGTAGATGAATTGCCTGAACCAAGGGTTACCAGTTGGTAAAAATGTTCTTCACGATGTACTCATGATCAGATTGTGATAACGTTGCCAAGGAGCTGATTGGGCCAAGTATAATGTTGTGGAGGAGCCATGCCAAAAAAGAAACAATTTGAGATTGATACGGGGATAATGAATCTTGGGGCCGCCAAGATTGATACTCCTCTTCGAAATCCCCGTTTTGTTGATGATAAGGTACCGCAACGATTGATGATGACTTCTGAAGAGTTGAGCGAACTCGCAGATGAAGTTGTTCCCATGCAGTTTGAAAAAGCTGGCCCTAGGCAAAAGCTGTTCTTTGATCCGTCCAAGACCAAGTGCGCTGTTGTTACCTGCGGGGGGATTTGCCCTGGGGTCAATGACGTGATCAGGGCGTTGGTCATGGAAGCTCATCACAACTACGGCATTCGATCAGTCATTGGGATTCGTAATGGATTCAGGGGTTTTATCCCGGAGTATGGGTATGATCTCGTTGATTTGACTCTGGATCGAGTCGCAGACATCCACCATCTTGGAGGCACCATACTCGGCTCATCCCGAGGGATTCAGGATGCAACCGTTATCGTTGACTCGCTGGAGCGGCTGAACATCAATGTGCTGCTCGTTATCGGAGGTGACGGCTCCATGCGGGCTGCTCAGGAGATCGTCAATGAGATTTCCAAACGTAGAAAGAAAATTTCGGTCATTGGTATCCCCAAAACAATCGATAATGATATCAATTTCATAACCAGATCATTTGGTTTTGATACAGCGGTTGAGAAGGCTACCGAAGCCATTCAGTGCGCCCATGTCGAAGCAACTGGTGTGGATATGGGGATTGGCCTCGTAAAGCTGATGGGTAGAGAGGCAGGCTTTATTGCATCCCAGGCCACACTTGCAATGCAGGAAGTGAACTTTCTGCTGGTCCCGGAAGACCCGTTCACACTGGAAGGGGAAAATGGACTGCTGAAAGCCCTTGAGCGTCGCCTTTTACAAAGAAATCATGCTCTGATCGTCTGTGCTGAAGGGGCAGGGCAGAACCTTATGGGCCAACCTACCAAGCGTGATGAGTCAGGAAACCCCAAGCTTGGAGATATTTGTGGATTGTTGCGGAAAGAGATAACTCGACATTTCAGTGAGCAGAATCTGGAATGTAATATTAAATTCATTGATCCCAGTTATATAATTCGATCAGTCCCAGCTAACGCCGCAGACAGGGTGTATTGTAGTTTTCTTGGACAACAAGCTCTACACGCTGCGATGAGCGGCAAAACCGGGATGGTCGTAACACACCTCAAATCGACTATGGTCCATCTGCCTTTGGAATTGGTGACCAGCAAACGGCGTACATTGAATGTTCACTCCGACTACTGGTGTACTGTCATGGAGTCGACCGGACAGAAAAGTTATTTCACCCCCTAGTTTACTGCTTTCAAGAAAAGAGAGCAGCCATTACTCGTCAGTATGCACAAAAAAAGGGCCTCAAGTGAGGCCCTTTTTTAATTGGTAAATATGCGGCGGCTATTCGTTGGCGGCAAGTCGGCGGCGAACCTGCTCATTAACCTGGCGGCTGACACTTTCCTGTTCGGACTGGAGTGCAACGGCGAGCAATTCGAAAAGTTCATCGTAAGAGAATTCAAGTGAGAGGGTGCCGTTGGTCACGATGCAGCTTTCTTCCTTCTCTTCAATCTTGTAGGCGCGACGCTCCCGAGCATGCCCAATGGCGGAAATGATGCCATAGGCAAGTTTGCCGTCTTCATCACGATACAGCTTCTCCATAGTCAGCATGCCGGATTTGTCGTCAAAATACATTTCCTCACCAAGAAGCTGGCCAGTGACGCTTTGATCCTGACCCAGATCATTGGGGAGGTTGACGTTCAGAATGGGGTCTGCCGAATTGTGTCCGCCGATCGATTTTTTCGACATGCTCATCTCCTAGTCCAAAGGAAGTTTATATTGCTGTGAGTCAGGCTTCTTTTTGCCGCTGGAAGCAGACTCCTGCCAACGCTGATTGATGAAATCCATAAGCGCACTTTCAGGGACACGCCATTGACTGCCAATTTTAATAGCCTTGATACTCCCGCCTGTAATTAGGCGATACGCAGTCCTCTGGTGCACTCGCAGCACTTCAGCCACTTCGCGCACCGTCAGCAGCGTGGGGGGCTTGGATGTATCGTACATGTCCATAACGTCAAAGGCTGAGTTGCGATGTTCATTCTTTGACATAATGAGTCAAAGAATGTCAACAAAGTACAAAGAAGTCCTTGTCTGTGCATAAAATCCAAACACGCTTATGAATCGACAACTAAACCAGTAGTTTGAAATTGTTTGCAGTTGCCCTTGTGGAATGTCGTTTAAATTAAAAAAATATACTATCAGGATGTAGAAAAAAATCGATCACTATTTACAATATTCTTCTAGAGAAAGTCATTGAAAAGTCTTGAATGAAGGAATGATACATTTGCAGACAAATACTGTTATTTTGGTGTCTTAATGTTCTAACTTGGTAAAAGATCAAGGATTGTGATGCGATAGGAAGTCGAGTTAAATAGTATATGCCGTGTATTTTTGAAGGTGACAAATCAGGGTTGAGCGGAATGTGCTGTAGATGGTTAAAGTTAATTGTAGAAAGCAACATTCTGTGATGAACGTCGAAAGGCAGAAAATTGGTAAATCAGCGAGTAGTAGTTGTGCAATGGGCTTTACGAGCTTGTGTTGTGCGGATACGGTGTGAATATGAAAATCATAGTGAATGCAGATGATGCAGGGATTCACCCTGCGGTTAACAGGGCTGTGGAACTCCTGGCGGAAGCTGGAATTGTTACTTCTACCTCGATCGTCGCAACTGGTGAACATGTTGAGGAAGCTGCGAAGTTACATGGCGTAAGTATTGGCGTTCATCTGGATATCTTGCGCGGCCGGCCGATAAGTCATTGGCAACACATCGCTTCGGTTGTGGATGAAAATGGA
This sequence comes from Pseudodesulfovibrio profundus, assembly GCF_900217235.1. Classification (NCBI taxonomy): domain Bacteria; kingdom Pseudomonadati; phylum Thermodesulfobacteriota; class Desulfovibrionia; order Desulfovibrionales; family Desulfovibrionaceae; genus Pseudodesulfovibrio; species Pseudodesulfovibrio profundus. Next base: position 2,006,457 of record NZ_LT907975.1, read on the forward strand.
TCATTCCTGTGTGAACCTGTGAAACTCTTTGAACGATACGCTGCCGGTAAAATCGACCATATGCATGTGGAGCAGGAGTGGGCGGCACAAATCGAGCGGGTACTGGACCTTGGTATCAAGCCCACGCATTTGTCGAGCCATAAGCATGTGCATGCGTGGCCATCGTTGACTCGCATGGCAGGTATGCTTGCGGAACGATACGATATTCCATGGTTGAGGAAACCGGAGGAGTGCGCGGAAATCTCCAGACTGCATGTACAGGGTTTGAAGAATAAGTTCAGTAATATTTGCAGCATGTTTGATAGAGAGGCCACGCCTGTCCAAATCCCGGATTATTTCTGGCAGCCGGAGCTGGAAGAAAAACTCGGGCCTGACATGTTTATGGAGGCGTTGCAGAAAGCTGACCTGGTTGCGGATAGTGTTCTTGAATTGTGTTGTACACCTGGATTGATTATTGCCGGTGATCCGATCATCCCCCAGTATTGCAATCCGCTCGAAATATCAGCCAATTGGCGAACCGATTACGACAGTCTCTCCAACGATGACTGGCGCAGTGCATTTACCAAGGCAAGCCTTGAACAAATCGCTTATGACGGAAAGTGAAGAGATTCAGAATCACAAATCCTTGTATGACTCGCTCGTCGAGATAATAAAGGATCGTTTCGACACGACGACATTGGGAGTTGTCGCTCTATCCGGTGGAGTAGATAGCGCTCTTGTGGCTCACGCCGCTCATGCTGCCCTGGGAGACAGGTGTTTGGCTGTAACGATGCAAAGTGAATTTACGACGCCACGGGATTTTACCAGAGCCGTTGAGATATCTGAGCTTATAGGGATAGAACATCATCCGCTGATCATGCGCATGCTGGAAGATGAGAATGTCCGTCGAAATGACAGTGAACGATGCTTTCATTGCAAACGTGCCATTTTTAGGATGATGCGATTCGAGTATGGTGATCACTGCTTGTTTATGGATGGCACCAATGCGGATGATGATCCGGAGCGTCCGGGACGCAAGGCACTACGCGAGTTTGGTGTTTTTTCTCCGCTGGAAAAAGCGGGTTTGACGAAAAAAAAAGTGCGTCAGTTAGCTCGGTTTGTGGGACTGCCAAATTGGGATACACCATCGGAAAGCTGCCTTGCCACCAGATTGCCTGTGGGCACACCATTGGATGCAGAGGGGGTGGAGCGGGTGCGCTTGATGGAGAATTTCTTTCATGAGCGTGGGGTCGACACCTTACGTGCGTACCATGACAATCTGATGGCAACCGTGACTTTTAAGCCAGAGTACGCTGATATTATGGAGAAAAACCGTGATAATTTCATGGCGCTGATCACCAGATTGGGATTGCGCTCATTCACCTACAAAATTTGGAATGAACCTGACGCTGATTGAGAGTGGATATAAGGATTACGAGAATCGAAATGGGATCTATGTATACAATATATTTGGACTGTTCTACTGGAGTAAGTGGCGATATGTTGCTTGCGGCGCTGACTCATGCTGTGTGTGAGGTGGAGCAGAGTAGTGATCTGGCGGTGCTTGAAAAGGCGCTCACTCCCCTTAACATAGAAGGGTATCAACTGGAGTGGTCGCAAAAAAACATAGCTGGGATCATGACGAATCATGTCGATGTCATTCAAACCAAGGATCAACCGCTCAGGACTTATTCGGATTTGGCCACACTGATTGATGGTTGTGGTTTGAAAGGACGTGCTGCCGGATGGGCTCATGACGCCTTGCGAATGCTTGGAGAGGCAGAAGCCAAGGTTCATGGCGTTGATCTGGAAAGAGTGCATTTTCATGAAATAGGTGCTGTAGATACCATTGTGGATATTGTGGGAACCGTTGTGCTTCTTGATCGTCTTTCTGCTGGGAAGGTGGTTGTTTCACCGGTAGATCTCGGGTCCGGTTTCATTGAGTGTGCGCACGGAAAAATGCCAGTTCCTGCGCCTGCTTGTGCTGAACTTGCCAAGGGGTTGGTTACCTTTGGATCTCCGTGTGGCATGGAGCGTTCAACGCCCACCGGTCTGGCTTTGCTGCGAGCCGTTGTTGAGCGTTGCGGTTCAATGCCGATGGGAACGGTGAAAGGGGTAGGTTACGGATCTGGTGGCCGTTCCTCTGATGAGCAGCCTACATATGTAAGGGCGTTTGTATTGCAGGAAATTGAAGTAGAGCTGCCTGAGAGGGCCCCAAATGATGCGTGATCAGGTTCATGTGATCATAGCAAAGTACACTGAGAATATCAGTTGGTGCGATGAGTTGGGCTATGAGTACACTGTGTATGACAAGAGCCCGCATCCTCTACCGAATGCTATTAATTTGGAGAATATAGGCAGAGAAAGTCACACCTATTTGACCCATATAGTCCGTAATTATGACTCCCTGAACCCTGTGAATGTTTTTTTGCAGGGAAATCCTTTTGATCATTTGAGCGATCAGGGGAGTGCCTCTGTTGTGGATTTGCAGAAAGCCATTGAGGAAGTGGTGGATCGCCGTATACCGTTCAAGGGTTTTGCCTGGTTCAAGCTGCGATGCGACCGTCTAGGCCGTCCGCATGACTTGAAAGAAGAAAAAAACCGTGGGCGTTGGGCTGGTTGGGGAAAAGATATCCCGCTGGGTGATGTGTTTGAACAGCTCTTTCCTGCCGATTTCCCGAACCAACTGGTGGTGCGTGCTCCTGCCGGGGTCTTTGCTGTGACCGGCGAGCGTATTCGTACCAGGCCCAAAGCGTTTTATGAATATGCCTTGAGCCTGCTTGAAGCCGATCCCGAAGACAGCAATAATACCGGGCACGCTTTCGAGCGGCTGTGGCAGCACATTTTCAATGGCAATACAGCTTGGAACAGATCAGCGTATCCCAGTCAGATCAAAGCGTAACGACGCGTACGAGGACATGAAATGAATATGCCGTTAAATCTGCGTATAGCGATCTCATCGCTCAAGGCTCACAAGTGGCGCGCTATCCTGGCCATGCTTGGTGTCTTTCTGGGTGCACTCGCATTCACAGGTGTGCAGCATGTTTCGGAAATCATGGTCCGGCAGGCAGAGATCGAAACCGAAAAGCTCGGCCCGAACCTGTATGTCGTCATGGCAGGCAAGACGCGTTTCAGGCGAAGTGGCAGTGTGCGCGTAACGCAGGATTCGCAGAATTTTACCCTGGCTGATGCCGATGCAATCATGAAAGGCGTGCCTTCTGTTCTGGATGGAACCCCCTTCGTCAATGCCACCATGCAACTGCGCGGCAATGGGACGGCTGTAACTGCCAAGATCATGGCTACCTGGCCGAATTTTGAAGAAATACGTAGCTTTAATGCGGATATAGGGCGGTTTTTCAATTGGCAGGAGGTGGACGAGCGATCCAAGGTCTGCGTGCTGGGTCGCAAGATTGCCGAGCGATTGTTTGGTGATCCGCAAAAAGCCGTAGGCGAGATTGTTTATCTCTTTCGTGCGAGTTTTCGAGTCATCGGCGTAATGGAAAGCAAGGGAAGGGATGTGTCAGGTGAAGACCAGGATGAATACATGTTCATGCCGGTCACGACCTATATGCGGCGTGCTGCCAACCAGGACTGGATCAACGGTGTTTTCCTTCGGCTCTCAAAGGAGGCCAGTCTGGAGATCGTATCCGAATCAGCCAAGTCCATCATGCGTCATCGCCACAATATCCGACCGGGTCAGGATGACGATTTCAGCACCCTGTCTCCTCGTGATGCCGTACGCCTGCAACGGCAGGCCCTGGACCTGATGTCGACACTGGGGGGCATCACTTCCACCATTTCCTTTGGTGTTGGCGGCATGGGTATCCTTTCCATCATGATTCTGGTGGTTCGATCTCGAAGGGTGGAGATCGGAATCCGGCGTGCCGTTGGCGGGAAGCGGCGTGACATTGTGCCCCAATTTCTCTTTGAATCCGGCCTGATGGCCTCCATCGGCGGTGTGTTGGGAGTGTGTGTCACCGTGGTGCTTGTGGTTGTCGGTTGTAAGATCGCGGGGTTACCAATTATCATCGATCCGGGCAGTCTGCTGCTGACCATGGTCGGTTCATGCGTGTTAGGTATTGCAGCGGGGGCGTATCCTGCCTGGCAGGCCGCCAATATCGAGATTCTTGACGTGTTGAAGCGATAATTCCTTTACTGGTTATAATGGCTTATCAGGTCATTTGCGCATAGATTCCTACTAAAGATAACAACGAATCGCAGTGGATCTGGTCCCTGGTGGCCATGATCTGCTTTTAGTTGAACAGGATGGGGATTTGAGCGATTTGTCGGCCAAGGGGGGAGTTATGAATGACAATGTATGCCCGGAGAACGCCCGTCAAGCCATCATGGATGCTGCGGCTGAGTGTTTCAGCAAAAAAACGGTACGCCGGACTACGTATGCGGATATCGCAGCCATATCGGGTTGTGATGCTCGACAAATTAAGAAAGAGTTCAAGACAAAGAATCAGTTGGCTCTGACCATACAGGCTCGGGACATGAAACGGATGAAGCAGGCCTACTTATCCAGTATGCCCGATGCCACGCCCGACAAGGTCATCAAGTACATATTGCGCACAAGGCTCAATTTTGTGGCGGACAATCATGAGCGGATGTACCTCTTCTTTCGTGAAGGACTCTCTGGGCACCAACCCTGGTCCAAGTTGCTGGACAAGGTAATCTGGGATCTGTCCATCGAGCTGCTGACTTTGATCCATAAAGGGGTCAGGGACGGGCTTTTCAGGCAGTCCATGGATGAGAACATCATAACTCGATCGATTCTTTCCCACTATCTTACGGGTGTTGTCGTGATCGGCTTGCGATCGGAGGAATTTGACGCTGATGGAGTCTGGGACTTTATCGAGCCACAAATCGACATGCTTTTTGAATGCATAACAACCTGATTTACTGTGAAAAGAAAGATTTGAAACCGGATATGGAAACATATCCGGTTTTTTTGTCGTTATTTATCAAGATTCTTCTGTCAGTTGTGCCTTATAGGGCATGGGTATGAACACACCAAATCAAGTACAGTCGACTGTGTACAAAATCGTACGAGATTGGTACTAACGCTGTACTTTGTACTGTTTGCTTTGTTTTTCTCCACGAGAAGAGTCTTTTTATTCGTGCAATAGTATCAAATTCGGCAATTATTTAGGTGGAATCAATGGGACGATTATTGTTGTCAGGGCTGTTGGCACTGATCCTGTCTTCAACGGTGGCTATTGTTGCAGGGGATGTCTGTTGGGCTTCATCCAAAGAGCAGGGGGCTGTGGTTGTTGGCGAACAGACAGCACCGGAAACTTTCAGGGCGCAGCCTGCATTCAGGAGATCGACCCTCACCGGGTTCACGAGGGCGCGACGATCGATGACGCTGGTTTCGGAGGAGTCCGGCCGAGTGGAAAAAGTCGTTGCCGATGTGGGGGATACGCTCGGTGAAGACGGGCTGTTTGCTGTGCTCGATACGACATTCATTGAATTGGACCTTGTCGGTAACAGGGCGGACCAGCAGCGCCTGAAGAGTGACTATGACTACTATCGCAAGGAAATGGAGCGGTATCGTCGGCTGGTAAAGACCAAGAATGCCGCACAGTCCACACTGGATTCCAATGTCCGGGCGCATCAGGCCGCCTTGCAGCAGTTACGGGCCAAGCAGGTTGAAGAGCGGGTCCTCATGGAGCGCATGGAGCGATTCACCCTGCAGGGGCCACAGGGGTGGCAGGTTATCACGCGATACATTGAACCCGGTGAATGGGTGACCAAAGGCGAAAAGGTCGCAGAGCTAGGGCAATATGATGTCCTGCTTGTTCCGTATGCTTTGACCAGTTCGGAATACTCCCTGCTCAAGGACAAGAACGACCCTATCGAACTGAGACTCACCGACCTTGGGATTACCGTACAGGCTCGAGTGGCGCGGGTTTCGCCCGGGTTCGACAATCAGACGCGTAAAATCCCGGTGGATTTGGAGATAGTAGAAGGTGATTTTGCCTTCCGCGGGGGCTTGCGAACCGAGCTGGTGCTTGATCTTCCCGATCCCAACGGAGCGGTCATGGTCCCGGCATCGGCCCTTGTGAAAGCCTATGAAGAGTACTTTCTGATCACCCCTGAAGGGGACCGTGTTGGTGTCGTTTATCTCGGCGGAACAAGGGATCACATGCGGCGGGTGACTGGTGAGAATGTACACGCTGGTGACGAGTTCAAACTGCATCCTGTTCAGTAGTCATGGTCATGACAGGGTATCATCCTTTGGAGCATAGAAGATGGTAAGAGAGCTGGTGCGGTTCACGCTTGCGCAGAAGGTGTTCGTCAATCTGCTGTTCATTTTGATGATGGTTGTGGGGACGTTCTGCGTCTTTGATTTATCTGTTGAGCGATACCCGGATGTCCGTATGGGCAAGGTCATCATCAGTGGCTTTCTGCCCGGGGCAAGTCCCGATGAAGTAGAAACCCTGGTTACCCGCAAGATAGAGGAATCACTGGAAGACCTGGAAAATGTCGAGTTCATCCGTTCCCGGTCGTTTCGACAGCGGGCATCGGTGCTGGTCAAGTTCCTTGATGATACAGATTATGACGCTCTGTATGACGAATTGCGTTTCAGAGTGTTGTCCATTCAGAATGACCTGCCTGATGATATGGACCCGCCCGCCTTTACTGTCATCAGCATGAGTGAATGGCTGCCTGCCATCTCGGTGAATCTAACCGGTGATCGCTCCAATCGTTCCCTGACGTTGATGGCCGAGGAGATGAAAATCCCGTTGCAGCGTATCGCCGGGGTCAAGGAAGTGGAGATTGAGGGTGAGTTCGAGCGCGAGTTCCATGTCTCCCTTGATCCACAACGCCTCATGCGCCTGGGAGTTACCTTCGATGAAGTGGGCAAGGCGCTGGAGGGGGCGAATTTTTCAGTACCTGCTGGTGATTTTGTCAGTGATTCCGGTGAATATGTCATTGTTGTCGATGAGAAATTCCGGGCCAGGGATGCCATTGCAAAGACCATAATCCGCAGCGACCTGGACGGTTCCTTTGTCACGGTGGGTGATGTCATGAGCAGCGCGGGCATGGATTACCGTGATCCGTTCGTTGTGTCTTCGGTCAACGGCAAGGACTCCGTGGCCATCAAGATCATCAAGACACCGGAAGGCAATGCCCTTGATATCGGGGCGGAAGTGGAGAAGGTCGTTGAAGCGTTTCGGCCTGTCCTCGAAAAAGAGGGAGTGGAACCGGTCCTGACACAGGATCAGCGCACATATATCAACGAGAATATCAACACATTGGGTTCCAACCTACTGGTCGGTATCGTTCTTGTCTGCATCTGCATCTGGATCGTCATGGGATTTCGTAATGCCATGCTGACAACGGTTGGCGTGCCGTTCGCGTTTCTCGTGACCATGATCATCATGTGGCTGACCAACAACTCCCTTAATGAGATCACGCTTTTTTCCTTTGTTCTTGTTTCCGGTATCATTGTGGACGACGCCATCGTCGTTGTGGAGAATATCTACCGGCATGTTCAGGAAGGCAAACCGCTCAAGGAAGCGGTTGTGGCCGGGACATCCGAGGTGTTCCTGCCGGTCATTGCCGCCACGTCGACCACGGTGGCCGCCTTCCTGCCCATGTTGATCATGAGCGGTTCCACCGGCGAATTCTTTGCTCTGGTGCCCAAGGCAGTATCATTTGCCATCGCCGCCTCCATCATCGAGTGCCTGTTCATCCTGCCGCTGCACTTCCTTGACTGGCCCGGGGCCGATAAGCTCAAGGCCGAAGCCAAAGCGCACCACGGGGCTGACCCGAAGTTCCTTGTCTGGTTGCGTCACACGACCGACAGGGTGGTGCAGGTTTTTCTCCGGCACCAGTGGAAGTCGCTGACGGTCGTTTTCGGCTGCTTTATTCTAGCCGTTGTCATGCTGGGGGTATCAGTCTCCGGTGTCATGCCGCTGCTACGCATCAAGTTCTTCCCCGACGAGTACAGCCTCTTTTATGTCTCCATGGAAGGCCCGGTTGGAACGGATGTCTACACATCTTCGGAAAAGGCCAAAGAGGTGTCGCGGATGATGACCGGATTCGGACCGGGAACCACCAAGACAGCATCCGCTTTCGCAGGCATGGATATCAACGACGACTATGAAACGGTTTTCGGAGCAAACAGGGCTATCGTCATCGTTGAGCTACCGGCAAAAGAGCATCAGGAGTTTATCGATAATCCATCGAACGACCCGCAGTTGCTGCTTGATACCGTGCGTGAAAAGACCAGAAAATTGGAGACTGGTGGGTGGACCATGCGCATTTGGCCGGAGAAGGGTGGACCGCCCGCCGGTAAGGATGTGAACATCCGTGTGCTTGGACCGGATCAGGACTCTGTATACGCCTTGCAGGAGGATGTGCAGAACTGGGTGATGGGTAACGAAAGCATTGCCCCGTACCTCCTCGACTTTGCGCCGGACACCGGTTCGGACAACCGTGTATTTCGCTTCAGCCCGGTTCCGAGTCTGGTGTCGGAATACGGTTTGACTCCGGCTCAGGTTATCGCCCTTGCCGGGGGAATCCTGGACGGGCGGTTTGTCGGTAAATTCCGGGCTGCCGATGAAGACATCGATCTGCGCATGAAGATCGACAAGGCGTACCTGAGCCAGCCGGAAGATGCGCTCGACATACCGGTGCTGGAGGACCACGAAGGTCCGGTGCGTGTGGGCGATCTCGTGGAAGTGGAAAGCTACCGGGAGCCGGGGCAGCTCAACCGATTCCAGGGGCAGCGTGCCGTGACGCTGACGGCGAATATCCGGGCGGGGTCGCCGATTACGGCGCCGACGGTGGTTCATGATGTGCAGGCGTACTATGAAACCATTCAGGACAAGTACCCCGGTGCAACCATCAGCTTTGCCGGTGAATTCGAGTCCACAGGGCGTTCGTTTACCTCGTTGATGTACGCTTTTTTAATAGCAATATTGATAATTTATACGATTCTCGCGTGTCAGTTCCAGTCCTATGCACAGCCGGTCATCATTCTTTCGGCAGTGGCCTTTGCCCTGACCGGTGTTGTGTTCGGGACGTTCCTGACCCGTTCACTGTTCACGGTTAACAGCTTTGTGGCCACGGTGGGCGTGACCGGTGTCGTTGTTAACGATTCCCTTGTCTTGCTGGACTTTATCAATCGGCTGTACGCTTCCGGTTTGAGTCGGACCGAGGCCATACGGGAAGGTGTGCGCATCCGGTTGCGGCCTATTCTGCTGACCACGTTGACCACGACCCTCGGCCTTCTTCCCATGGCGCTTGGTATTCCCTATTACTCGCTCGTTTGGGGAACCATGGCTACGACCTTTGTGACCGGCTTGTGTGTGGCAACGACGTTGACCTTGTTCATCATGCCCATCGAGTGGGATCTGCTCATGCGACACAAGGAGCGCAAAGAGGCGAAGCGGGCCAAAAAGCTCGGCCTGGATCAGGCTGATGCCGGACTGTAGGGAACCGACTGTCGATATTGCGCAAATCATTTCGGAACGGTAGTGATTAAGAACACTGTCTAGCGAGGAGTTTGAATGAGCATCCACCCACAAGTGACCCTGTTGGTCCGAAATGTCGAAAAAACGGCTGAATTCTACGAGAAAAGTCTTGGCTACGACCTGGTGTGGGATTCCCTGCTTCTGGGGCCTTACGGGCAATCCTTGCGCCTTCTGGAGGTGTCTCTGGGGATGTCTGAGGATGTGAAGGGAGGCGGGGTAGCGCTCAACGTGCAGGTGCCGGATGTTCAGACTGCGGCAGAAGCTATTGTGGCCCATGGCGGCACCAAGTGTGAAGGGGCGCTCGCAGGTCAGGAAATGTATACGGGATTGAATGGGGAGTTGATACGCCTCTCTGCTCGTGGCATCCCGGGTGCGTCCAGAATTCGGTTGGTCATTTACGATTTTGACGGGGTGATGACCGATAACCGCGTGTTCGTCGACCAGAAGGGGGTTGAGACCGTGGCTGCCCATCGGGGGGACGGCATGGGAATCGGCATGATCCGCCGCTTGGGGATGGAGCAGTGTATTGTTTCCACCGAGCGCAATGATGTCGTACAGGCCCGGGCCAAGAAGATCGGCATCGAAGCCGCCCACGGGGTAGCTGATAAGTCTTCTCTCGTTATCCAACTGGCCGCTTCCAAAGGGCTGGCGCTGAGCGATGTTCTTTTCATGGGCAACGATGTCAACGATGCCGGTGCCATGGGAGTCTGCGGGTTCAGGGCTGCACCTGCCGATTCACATCCTTCCATACTGGCAATGGCGGACTATGTCACCGAAGCGACCGGTGGACACGGGTGTATCCGTGAACTTGCCGATGCGCTGAAAGCCAGTGTTCGTGCGGAAAAAGGGCGCCAGGATTAGGCCGACGATAGCTTTACCAAGGCGTCACAGAGCTATCATGCATTTGTGACAGAATCATGGTTGAGTGTATGGAGAGGAGTACTCTATGTGCACAGCCATACCCGTCAGTCTGTTTCTGTTGTTCCTGCTAATTGCGGGAACCATGTTTCGATTTTCTCGTCCATCCAGTCCCAATGCGTCGACGCTTGCTTCGCTGATGGAGGACGTCCTGGGCGGTGAAGAAGATGAAAGTACATCAGTCGAATGTTTGATCCAACCGCATCCCGGTAATCTTTCTGCCTCCAGTTGAGGCATCCGTAAGTGACAATGTAAGGTTTTTTTCCCGGGTGGTATCGATAAATTTTCGACAACGCTTTATGCCATGACTATAGAGATCTTGTGACGGTTGCGATAAATGTTTGTCAGAGGCGTTAGAAGAAAGCGCCGAGGATTATAGCAATTTGCTGCCGGTACTGGGTAAAGGCTTCTTCGATAAACGGTTCAGCATCCAGTCCGAGAATATCCCACGCTTCCTTATCAATGCCGGGAAGCACGTACATGTTGCCTTCCGCCACATCGGCTGCATTGGCCAGATTGTCGGCCACGTGCACAATGGCGGCTTCGAGCTGGTCTTCCGCCTCCATTGGGGTGTGGTGGTGGTTGATCATGTCCGATAACTTCTGCGGGAACTTCCATGCTGTTAGTAGCGGTCTGCTGATATCGGTGTGGCAGAAGTCCATGACCGACCGTTCGGCTTCGACCAGGGGGATGGCGTTTTCACGGGCAAAAAGCATGGCCTCGGTGGCCGCGTAGGGGAGCTTTTTGAAGAGGATCAGCCGTCCCACGTCATGAAGCAGTCCGGCGATAAAGCAACGCTCGGAAGCAACGGAAGGCTGGGAGTCGCCAATGATCTTGGCAAAGATGCCGCAGGTGATCGAATGACGCCAGAAGGACTTCATATCCACCAATTCCGGCGGAATATCCTTGAAATAGTTGATGGCTGAGATGCCCAGCGCCAGGGTGGAAAGTTCTTTTGCCCCGACCAGCGTGACCGCTCTGCTGACGGAGTCGATGGTCTGGGAGAATCCGTAAAGAGGCGAGTTGACGAGCTTGAGCAGCTTGGCAGCAAGGCTCATGTCAGTGGAGACAACCTTGGCGATCTTGTCCGCCGAGGCGCTGTCGTCATCCAGCACTTCCTTGATGCGGAAATAAATGTCAGGAAAACTGCTCAGTTCGGTTTCGTGCTTGACGATGGTCTCGGGTGAGCCCATGCCGCGCAGGAACAGGTCTTCCATGTGCTCGACATTGGTGGCGCGACGCGTGTCGGCATCCGGCAGTTCCCATCCTTTGGCTACTGCCATGCCTGTCTCTTCGAGTGTCTGGTGAAACAATGCCACCACGGGTGCTAAATCCGGGTTGGCATACAGGAAGAACTCACGAACGTACTCCTCGACCTCGCGTTGGTCTTCAGGGGTGAGAGCCGCTGTTTCTTCAACGTCGATTTCGGTGCAACCGATTCGCTCAAGCAGCGTGAGATGTCGTTCCTCCAGCGTGGTGCCGGCGGCGAACAACAGTCTTCCGTCTTCAGCCTTGAGGTCTGAAGCCAGAACCATGCCCAGCGCAATCTCATCCAATCGTTTGACAGCCAAAACACTCTCCTCCGTCTGTGGAGTTCGTTATCCTCGTTAGCCTTCTTTTTGATATGCGATAGTTCCCGGGTGGTAGATAGGCTTGAACGTCTGGGAGATCTTGTGGAGTGTCTCCGAGTGTCCGAGCATGAGAAACCCGTTGGGCAGCAGGTTGTCATAAAATGCGCTGACAACCCGCTTCTTCATATCCTGATCGAAATATATGATGACGTTGCGGCAGAATACGATGTGCGACCGCGGTATCCGCTTGAGGGCGATCCGGTCATTGAGATTCATCTGCTGGAACGTGACAAGGCGGGATACAGCCGGTTTGATTCGCCACCCATCGGCCTCCTTGGAGAAGTACCTTTGTCGGATGTCGTCAGGAGTGGTTTTGAATGCGTACTCCTGATAGAGACCGTTTTTGGCCTTGTCGATCATGGCCTGCGAGAGGTCGACAGCCGTGATCTTGATCCGCCATTTGGGGGTCTCCAGGCGGAGGGTTTCAAGAATGAGCATGGCCAGCGTGTAGGGCTCTTCTCCCGAAGAACAACCGGCGGACCAGATATTCAGTTCGAGCTTGCCGGCCTTGCGCTGTTCATCAAGCTTCTGCTTGAGAACGTTTTTGGTGAAGGCTTCCAACTGCTTGACGTCACGATAAAAGCTGGTCTCATTAGTGGTTACCAGCTCAAACAGCTTGTTTAACTCGCGATTCTTATTGGTATCGAACTTGAGGTAGGTGACGTAATCGGCGAAACTGGTGAGACCCAATTGCTCAATACGCTTGGAAAAACGGCTTTCAAAGAGATATTTTCGTTTGATATCAACGAAAATGCCGGTTTTTTCGTAGATGAAATCACGCAGCTGAATAAATTCATCGTCGCTGATTTGCAGGCCCTTTCGGAGGCTTACTGATTTAGAGAAAAGAGAGCCCATCTACATTTTTCCTTATTTTCGTCCTTCATTTATTTGTACTCTGCAGGAACAGGAAAGGCGTATCAATTATGAGTTGTAGCGACTAAGCTTTGAAATCTCAATGATATTTTCACCACAAATCCGGTTTCCAATAATAGATTGCATGACAATCCGGTTTCCCCATGGCTTATGGGGCCGATGTATACGTCTTGGCTTCTTCTTCCTTGAGCAGGACTCGACGTGCCCCAGCGGCCAGCGCCGCCATCTCCTCGTCGCCTGTTACCGCTTCCACCGGAGCGATGGTCTGCGTGAGGTCGGCAACCCTATCCACAAGCGGGTTGCACCGTGCCAGCCCACCGGTGAGGACGATCGCATCGACACGCCGGGCTTTGCCCGAAGCCGCAAAAGCAGGGACCAGCGAGCTGGCATAGCGGGCGATGCCGTACGCCATTGCCTCAAAAATTTCAGACGCTTCTGGTTCTCCGGCTTTGACTCGGTTTTCAATGTCCATCATGTCGTTGGTGCCGAGGTGGGCGTATACCCCGCCTTCGCGCTGAATGATCTCCCGGAGCCGTTCAGTGGAAAGGTCGCCTCGGTCGATCATGTCGAGCATGGGGAGCAGGGGCATTCCGCCTGTGCGCTCAGGGGTGAACGGACCTTCACCGTCCAGCGCATTGATGACATCCACCACCTTGCCCTGACAATGGGCGCCGATGGAGGTGCCACCGCCCATATGGCAGACTATGCAGTTGAGCTTGTCATAGGGTTTTCCCAGCCGTGCCGCCACGGTTCGCGCTGCGCCACGCTGGTTCAGGGCATGGAACAGGCTGCGTCTACGGACACCGGGTAACCCGGTCAACCGTGCGATATCCATCATTTCATCCGTGACGACAGGATCGACGATGAATGCCGATACCCCCCATTCCAGGGCGAGTTCGTTGGCGAGGATGGCGCCGAGGTTGCACGGATGCTCACCGTACCGCGCCTCACTGAGATCGGAAAGCATGGTTTCATTTACTTCATAGACCCCGCCCTCGAGGGGGTGAAGCAGCCCGCCGCGTCCGGCAACTCCGTTTATGGATGCCGTATCGATGCCAGCCTCCTTCAGTGTTTCGCGAATGGCGGTCATACGAAAATCCAGTTGATCTATCACAGAGGAGAACTGGGCCATGCGGGTCTTGTCATGCCGGTATTCACGGGAGATCAACTGGTGCTCGCCTTCATAGAGGGCGAGTTTGGTGGAGGTAGAACCGGGGTTGATTACGAAAACCCTCATTATTGGCTCCTTTGAGCCAGAAGACTGGCCAGTGCAATGGAGTGAAACTTTGATGCGTCCGTGTCACCACGAGAGGGAACAACCACGGGTACCTGACTGCCGACCACAACGGCAGCCATGGTCCGGCCGCAGAGCGTGGACAGGGCCTTGTACAAAATATTGCCTGCTTCAATATTCGGTGTGACCAGAATGTCGGCACATCCTGCCACCGGGTTGTCGAAGCGCTTGCAGGCCGCGACTTCACGAGACATGGCCAGATCAAGGGAGAGGGGGCCGAGCACCTCGGCATCACCGAACTCACCCTGACGGGACATCTTGGTCAGAATGTCTCCATCGAGCGTTGCTGGCATGGCGGGATAATTGATTTTTTCCGTTGCAGCGAGGATGGCGGCCTTGGGACGGGTCATGCCCAGCTTCCGGGCCACATCCAGGCTGTTCTTGAGGATTTCAGCCTTGCGCTGCATGGACGGGGCGATGTTCACGCCGGGATCGGTGATGAGCATCAGGCGGCCATCCACAGGGGACTCGAATGCAGCCACGTGACTCAGAATACTGCCGGGGTTGGGGACGCCGGTCTTTTTGTTGAGTACGCCCTTGAGCAACTGAGCGGTGGAGACCAGCCCTTTCATGATGAACTGGGCTTCGCCTTCACGAAACAGGCGCACAGCTTCATCGACCGCCTGCTGATCGTCAGTCATTTCAATGGTGCGAAAAGCCGAAATATCGAGATTCCCTGCCTCTGCTATGCGTTTGGTTTCATCTATGTCACCAATGAGAATGGGTTCCGCTACACCGCGTTCAAAGGCTTCCACGCCGGCTTGCAGCACGTGTCCTTCCGCAGATCGGGCAATGGCGACCTTGGGAAGCGGGCCACCGGCGGTGTGCTCCAGGACGGCACGAACAAGGCCGTCGAGACTGGTAACGGGAGCATGGGAGGTCATGAGCTACTCATCCCCTCGTTTCAGGGCGATCATGCCGGATCGACACATGGATTTGATGCCATAGGGAACGAGCATCTGGATGAGTCCGTCGATGCGTTCCTGGTCCCCGGAAAGTTCCACGGTGATGGATTCCTGCCCCATGC
Organism: Pseudodesulfovibrio profundus; assembly: GCF_900217235.1. Lineage (NCBI taxonomy): Bacteria > Pseudomonadati > Thermodesulfobacteriota > Desulfovibrionia > Desulfovibrionales > Desulfovibrionaceae > Pseudodesulfovibrio > Pseudodesulfovibrio profundus. Next base: position 2,021,670 of record NZ_LT907975.1, read on the forward strand.
CAATGACATTGGCCCGGAATACTTCGAAAATCTGCATGAGCTGACTGGTGTTGCCCGGGGACATGGCGACTTTGACCATGACCAGTTCGCGGTCAACGAAATCCTTTCGTGACAGGTCATCGATCTGGATGATGGCATCGAGCCCGTCCAGGTACCGTTCAGCGGCATCGATGGCAGTGTCGTCCCCTTCGATTCGGAGGACGATCCGCGAAACTTCGGGGTTTTCGGTTTCGCCTGCGGCAAGCGAGAGTATGTTGGCCCCGGATTTTCCGAATTCGCTGGCCAGTTCGGCCAACACACCGGGTTGATTCTTGGCGAGTGCGGACAGGGTGCGTTTCACAATGCGCTCCTTGGTTGCGTTTGGCGAGTGCGGCTGGTGCCTTACGTAGCGGACATAGCTGATGCGACACGGAAAGAAAAGTCCGTGAAAAGGGTTTTTCAGGACCGTAACCCGATCACAAGAGCTATTTGACGATCATGACCGAATTGCGCGCTCGGGCCACTACATCGTGTGATACGCTGAAAACCCTTGCAAACCATGGCTTTTCGGATTCCGCCATGATGATCAGGGAAAAATCATACCCGAGTTCTGCGATGACTTCAGCCGGATCACCGGTCTCCACCAGCATTTCCGTCGGAGTGACGCCATTGGCGTGGAATAGGGCGTCTGCTTCTTCCACCGCCTTTCTTGCTCTTGGTTCTTCTTCAGGCTCGGCTGCAACAGAGAGAAGGGATACCGGACAGTCGCAGGCGCGGCTGTACCGGATGGCTTCCGGGAGCATCTCGCGTGAGGTGTCAGAATCCTGTACGCAGACCAGCAGGCCGTGTCCCGGCTCCAGATGGCGTGCAACAATGATGGAGCAGTGGGTATGCGCCGCTATTTTGAGTGCAAGCTGCTGTGGGGTGAGATACCGCCGAAGTCCTTCCACCGGTTCGGGCGAGCCGCCGACGATGACAAAATCTGCCTTGAATCGCTTGGCTTCATCCACAACAGTGGTGGTGATATCCGATGCTGTCCGCAGGCGAAGGGACACGATCCCGCCACATGGATTGATGTAATCACGGACAAACTCCCCGGCCGGATCACCGGAAAGCTCCTTGTGGCGCCACTCCTCGTGTACCTCTTCCTGTATTCCGCCCAGTTCCGACAGGATGTCCCGGGCCTGACGCAGATAGGCCATGCCGGGAAGCTCTATTCCCCAGTCCAGCAGGTTTTCCCTTGCAACACGGACTTCCATGCCGCCGGATTTGAGCCCGCTGTCTACGGGTCGAACATAGAGCAGCACAATGTCTGCACAGCCTGTTTCAGTGAGCCTGTGGACGAACTTCAGGCCGGTGAACGCTTCCGGGCCACCGCCGATACAGAGTAATATGCGCAGGTTCTGGTCGTCCCTGTCCATGGACAACTCCTTACAGCCCAATAAGGGGCCAATAGAATTTTGATGCCAGCATGAGCACCACAAATGACATGATAGCCATGCGCCAGCCAACCTTCATGAAGTCGGGCGGACGCAGGTAACCGGATGAATAGACAATGGTCGAAGCGGGGGTTCCGATGACCGTGAAATAGGCGAATGCACTGGATATGGCCGTGACCATACCTACAGCCAACGGGTTGGTTTCCGTGGCGGTGGCAATGGTCAGCACGATGGGGCCGAGCACGGCAACAGCAGCGCCGTTGCTCATGGTATTGGTGATGAATGTGGTCAGGGCCATGACTGCTGCCAGCAGTCCCAGTCCGTGATCGAGTCCGACGAGTGCGAGGGTGGACATGAACATGTCGGCGACCCAGGCGGCAGCACCCGTGGCCCGCATTTGTCCACCCAGCGAGATGGCAGCCGCGTACAGCCAGACAACACCCCAGTTGACGCCGGAGTTGAGGTCGTTCCAGCGGACCAGACCGGTGACAAGGAAAAGAACGGCACCGAGAATGGCTATGGTTCCCATACCGTAGGTGGAAGAGAATCCGACCCATCCGATAAGAGTCAGTAAAAAAAGAAGGATGGCTAAATAATGACGTCCGCTCAAAGACCCTTCCTCGCCGACCTGCTCGCGGAGCTTGGTCACGGCAAGGCTCATGTCCGTAATATCGGTCTTGAAGGTATGTCGCAGGATGAAGTGCATCAGCGGTAACTGCACGAGAAAGACCGGGTAGGCATAGATCATCCATTGCAGGTAGCTGACACTGTAGGGATAGGTGGCCGGATCATCCGAGGCATAGAAGAAGTCTCGAAGATAGTCGATCATGATCGCGTTTCGCGCCCCGCCTGAGGGGGTACCGATACCGGCCATGGCGCAGGCATAGGAGATCGAAAAGAGAAACAGGATGGCCAGTGATTTACGCTTGTTCTCGTCGTCTGTAGCAAGTTGTAACAGGGATAGCGCCACCGGCAACATCATGGCGGCAACCGTGTGTTCACCGATGAATGAGGCCAGGATGCCGGAGAAGACCGAAATACCAAACGCAATACGATATGTATTCGATCCCGTAACACTGACAATAAGCAGGGCGAGCCGCTTGTCGAGTTTCTGTTTGACCAGCGCCACCGCGAGCATCAGCGAACCCATGATGAAAAGAACGGAATCCTTCATCAGTGATTTTGCCACCACAGAGGAGTCGATGCTGAGCAGGAACACCTGTCCGAGAATGATCAGCAATGCCACGGCCGGGAGGGGAATCGGCTCCGTGATGAAGAGAATGGTTGCGCCCACGGTCATGACGAGCACGCGCCAACCCTCGGGTGTAACACCGTCGGGCACAGGGCCGAACAGCATTGCAGCCTGTATGATCAGGGTGATGAAGAACCAGCGTTTTTCTCGTAAATAGTGAATCACAGTTTTGTGACTATATACCGGATTACATGCTGCGCCAAGGGGTATCGTGAAGAACGTGGGTTGGTTGTGGTGGTTTTGGGTAGGAACAGCGTGTCGAAACCATGCTCGAATTGCATGAAAAAAGGGAACCGGACAAAGCCGATTCCCTTTTTGACTAGGTCGTCTTGGATATTACAGTGCTTCGCCGTCGATGATCAGGTTGGGCAGTTCATCGGTGTCGTCGGACTTGATCGGGAAGTGCTCGGTGATGATCTGGCCGCAGCGCTTCACCCCGTCACACAAGGCCTCACCGGATCGGCCAGCCTTGATGCCTTTGGTGATTTCTGCAACCACGTCATCCCACACCTTGGGGTCGACTTTGTCGTTGATGCCCTTGTCCGCCAGTATCTGGACGGATCGCTCGTAGACCGAGACATAAATGATGATACCGGTCAGATCACGGGTACGGTGCAGGCCGTGGATGAAGAAGTTGGTCAGTGCCGCTTCCTCCACCTCTTCGTGCATTTCCCGTTTGGTGATGAACGGCATCTTCAGTTCAGGGATAGCCGCCAACAGGCGGGAAAAGAGAACGTATGAGCCGAGGAACAGGGCGAGGAATACCCACATGTCTTCACGGTCCAGCAGCATGGCGATGCAGATGGCGGCCAGGATGCCGAGCAGCAATCCGCCAAGGTGTGAAGCGCGAGGGTAGTCATAGCTTGATGAGGCAATAACGGGGACGATTTCACCGGAAGTTTTCAGTTCCACGTCCTTGACGCATTTGACAAGCTGGTCCTGTTCTTCCTTTGAAAGAAACGTATGTGCGAGTGTTTTCATTGTCTGTCCTTATGCCTACCAGTCACCACCGGCGCCGCCGCCGCCAAATCCACCGCCACCAAATCCGCCGAATCCACCGCCATCACCGAATCCGCCACCGCCTCCGCGCCCGCCACCGAGCATGGAAAGGAAGAAGAGGGTTGATGCGGCAGAGCCGAGACCGGAACCGTGTCGACGGTCTGTAACGGTCTTGTCGCCGGTAATATGGCCGCGTCGTCTGCGCCGACCGAATATTTCGGTGAATGCGATGAACGCGATCATGGGGATGATGATCAGGGGCAGGACGCCGCGTCTGCTGCCCTGGTTCTTTTTGGCCTGAGCAGCCGTGTATTCACCACGTACAGCGCCGGAAATGGCGCCGATTCCGTCAATGAATCCACCATCGAAATCACCTTTCTGGAAGCGTGGACCAATGACGTTGGTGATGATCTGACCGGCCAGGACATCGGTGAGGACGCCTTCGAGACCGTATCCGACTTCAATGCGGACCTTGCGGTCGCCCTGGCTCACGAGGAGCAGGACGCCGTTATCCTTGTCCGCCTGACCGACTTTCCATGCATCGACGACGCGAATGGAGAATTCGTTCATGTCATCGCCTTCAAGGGAAGGGATGGTCAGAACGGCCACCTGTGTGGAGTCGGTGCGTTCGAGATCGGTGAGTCGGGCCTCAAGCGCTTTTTCTGCGGCTGGAGAGAGCATGTCGGCATAGTCGTTGACGTATCCCTTGTATGCCGGGACCTCCAGCGCAAAGGCGCTGACCACCATCACGAGGACGGCGGTCACGCTGAGTGCGATTAGCTTGATTGTGCGCACAAATAGCTCCCGCTAGGACTTGTTGCCGAAGTCAACAGTCGGGACAGCCTTGGCGCCGGGGTCGGCCTGGAAGAACTCCTTGCGCTCCAGGTTGAGCAGGACCGAGTTGGTCAGGGAGTTCGGGAAGGAACGGATGGAGGAGTTGAACATCTTCACGGCTTCGTTGTAGCGCTGGCGTGCGACGTTGATCCGGTTCTCGGTTCCTTCGAGCTGATGCTGCAGGGCCAGGTAGTTCTGGTTGGCCTTCAGATCCGGGTAGCGCTCAACCACGACCATGAGTCGGGAGAGGGCCGAGGAAAGGCCGCCCTGGGCTGCCTGAAAACGGGCAAGGGCTTCCTTGTCACCGAGCATGTCAGGGGAAATCTTGGTCTGGGTTGCCTTGGCGCGGGCTTCAACCACGGCTTCGAGGGTTTCCCGTTCGTGGGAAGCAGCCGCTTTCACGGTCTCCACGAGATTGGGGATGAGGTCAGCACGGCGCTGCAGGGAGGCTTCGAGGTTGCCCCATGCGGCAAAGACTTCTTCTTCCTGCTGTTGCATGGAGTTGTAGCCGCAACCGGCCAGAGACATAGTCATCAAGATAGCAATGCAAGCAAGAGAAATACGTTTGATCATTGTTGTTTCCATAAGGTTGGGTTGGGGGTTCATGATAGTGCATAGAATGTGGCCCGCCATGAGAAAGTCAAGGCGGGCCGTGTCATTTTACGCATTGTTTTTACGTTTTTTCGGTTTCTTCAACCGCTTTCCCGAAGCCAGCAGCTTGCGCAGTTTGGCGGCTGCCTGGACCGGGTCTTCCTCATGGAGCAGGAAGCGCTCCTTTGAGGTCTGGAAATGCCACCCGGACGGTCTGTTCAGCAGCTTCGCGCCCCGGGATTCAAGGTATTGCAGGGCTTCCGCTTCTTCGGCAACGTCCTCCAACTCGGTCAGTATCTCCTGACGTTTGGTGATATCACGCATCCTGTGCGCAATTTCGTACGCCGAGCGAAGCACGTCGTCGGGTTGGATGTCTGTGACTTTTTTTCGCCCGGAATAATGTCGTTGCAGTTCGTTGAGGTCGGTTTTGAGCTCTTTGATCTCGAACAGTGCGGCTTCCCGAGCTTCGTCTATCTTATCATTGAGTTGCTTGTAGATGGCGCGGAGCTTGTGTGTAGACATAGACCTTGTGTTCGTTTTGCTGATTGATACTAATGCGTAAAGGCTAGCCTACTTTTACGACGCAATGCAACATATTCGGTAATCAAATCTCCACTCGCCCGACCCCATCGGTCAATTCGGCCAGCTTATCCGTGAACGATGCGAGGTGTTCGTTTGGAATAACCAGCACAAAGGCCGCTTCGTCGGTGAAGCGTTCTTCCTCCACTTCTGCCTCGAATTCCGGGAGCATACGCTTGAACAAGGTGACGGCAGGATAGGGGATGGTCGCGGTGATGGTGGTGGTATCAACCTTTTCCTTGGTGGGCAGGCTTTCCAATCCCAGATTAACCATGCCGGAATACGCCCTGACCAAACCGCCGGTGCCGAGCTTGGTTCCGCCAAAATAACGGGTCACCACGGCGGAAACTTCGCCCACCGAGCTGTGGAGCAGGGTGGTGAGCATGGGCTTGCCCGCTGTTCCGTGGGGCTCGCCGTCATCGCTCATGCCCACGGCTGCCGTGTCTCCGGGGGGGCCGGCGGCAAAGGCCCAGCAGTTGTGGGTGGCGTCGGGAAATTCTTCTTTTATGCTGGCAACAAACTCCCTGGCCGATTCGATATCAGGCGTGTGGGCAAGGGTGGTGATGAACTGGCTTTTCTTGATGGTATCCGTCACGCGGTGGGTGGCGGACGGAATGAGATAGCGATCTGACATGGCGTCAAAGTATCCCGCGTCGGCTGAACCGGTCAAGGGCAACGAGATTGACGTAAAAGAAGCAGGAGAGACATTTCTTGGGCGCTGGGCGAATGTGTGAAGGAGCCTGGAAAGGATCGAAAGCAACGGCTTGATCTTTTGCAGGGGCAGAAGGAGGCAGGCTCCCGTCAGTAGGCTTGTTCGGCGGCTTACGCCTTGCGCCCTTCCTCTTCCACCAGATTGGCAAGAATCAGCCCATAAAAACCGCCGTCCTGACCTGTGAATCGCCATCCCATATGGGTGAAGCATTCGCTGCAGACCATGGATTCCCATGCATAGTCAGGGAACCATGAGAATTCCTCGGACTTCGGACTGGCCACGGACAGATGACGGGCCGAAGCAAAGCAACCTATCTCGAACACCAGCCCGTGCGGATTGAAGAAAACGTGACGGTGCTTGCCGTCTACGGTCATTCCCAGATCCTTGCGAGTGATCACCGTTCGGCACAGCTTGCAGACCAACGCAGGGCCTTTGTCGCCGGTTGTCGCTGTGGAGTTCGCATCAGTCTCCTCAATATCGGATGGAGCAGGGGGTTGGTGCTCCTTCAGATATAGGGGGACGTTGCAGGTATGGTGCGCATGGGTGAACATGAAGCCTCCTGCCTATACATACTCCACTTGGGGCAGAAATTGAAGCCGCCCTGTGTTGACCTGCATTCTTTCCGTCCCTATCTCTGTTGAATGAGCAATACGAATGACCCCGGATACCTTATGCTGTGCGATGCCTGCTGCGATAACTCGGGCACGGCCAAGGAAATGATGAAGACAGGCGGGTGTACCTGCGACATTTGCGGCTGGGCCTGCAAGTGTTGCGGTGACGACGGCAAGCAGTTCGTCAACAAGATTGCGGTGCGCAACATCCCTGCCGAGGGGTGGGAATTCCTGCAATGGAAAAACGCCCGGAGCCTGATCCCGCTCAACTGGGAAAAACTCTTTGCCATGAGCGGGCAGGATGAGGATGGCGATCAGTAATGATTTCCAATGATTGATTGCAAAACTCTAGGTCGTGATTGCGCCGTGGATGAGCGAGGCGGCAATGCCCCACATGGTAAGGCAGACGGCGCCATCCAGCATCCGCCAGGTTATGTCGCGCTTGAAGGCCGGAGCGAGCAACTGCCCCCCGAGGCTGAGCAGGATGAACCAGACAATGGATGCGCTGAACGCCCCAAATCCGAAAACATACCGCTCGGGCAGGGGATACTGCCCGGAGATGGACCCCATCAAGACCAGCGTATCAAGGTATACGTGGGGATTGAGCAGCGTGACACCAAGCGTCAGCATCAGTGTTTGTTTCAGTGATTTGGTCGCGGTCTCGTCATCATTGAGCGCCCCTCCTTTCAATGCCGAACGGAAGGCATTGAATCCGTACCACAGTAGAAAAGCGGCACCGCCCCAGGCGGCGACCTGCCCGAGCAGCGCGTTCGAGGACACCATTGCTCCGACACCGGTTACTCCCAGCCCGATAAGCAGCCCGTCGCACAGAATGCACAGCGCCGCCACCGCCAGATGGTGATTGCGGCGCACCCCCTGCGTCAGTACAAACGCATTCTGTGCGCCAATGGCGACGATGAGCCCCCCGCCGAGTCCGAATCCCTGTATGAATGAAGTCATGGTAAACACGTTCGCTTGATTGGTGTTGAAAGGCCGTTTTTTGCCCTTGGTTTCGTTGAGTCCATGGGTATCGCGGGTGCCAGCAAGAGTAAAACTAATACTTTTCATGACTGATTAGTGTTGCTAATGATGGTTCATGCTCGATTACAAATTAGTCGAGGCGTTTGCCTCGGTCATTGCGGAAGGGGGTTTTGAAAAGGCAGCGCGGGTGCTGCATGTGACCCAGGGGGCGGTTTCCCAGCGGATCAAACTGCTGGAGGAGCAGGTGGGGTGCATTCTGCTGGTGCGTTCTACGCCGCCCGAAGCAACCACTGCCGGTCGCGAGATGCTCAAGCATTTCAAGCAGGTGGTCAGGCTCGAAGACGATTTGTGGGCCGGACTCGGCCAGCAGCAGAAAGGGTTTGCTACGTTACCGGTCGGCATCAATGCCGACTCTCTTGCAACATGGTTTTTTCCGGCTGTAAGCGATTACCTCGATACCCATGATGTTCTTCTTGATCTGGCTGTGGATGATCAGGCCCAGACCCACCAGTTGCTCAGGGACGGGGAGGTGCTTGGCTGTATCAGCGACAGGAGCGAGCCGTTTCAGGGGTGCCGAGTGGAGTCTCTCGGCGACCAGTCATACCGTCTGTACGGTACACCGCAGTACAAGGCGAAATGGTTCAATGACGGCGTGACGTTGGAGGCAATCCAAAAGGCGCCTATGTTGATATTCAACCGTCGAGACCGGATGCATGAAGAGCATATCCGTACGGTGCTTGGTGATCTGCCAAAGGATTTCAATGGTTTTTACCTTCCGGCATCCGAACAGTTCGCTCCCACTGTTGCAAGCGGGCGTGTCTGCGGCATGATCCCCTTTCAGCAGGCTCGCGAATACGTGGAGCGCGGCGAGCTGGTGAATATGCTGCCCGGGCATGTGTATACGGTGCGACTGCACTGGCATTGCTGGAATCTGGAGTCCGCGGTTCTGCGATCATTCAGTGAGGCATTGATATCCGGCGCTCGTCGAGAGTTGGGCAAGTACGCTTAATCGTTGCCCGTACACGCTCTTTGCTTTACTTTCTGCAATCAATGAAACAGTAATCCCTATCAAGGAGAATCCCATGCACCGCATCATATTGCCTTTGGTCCTCTTCTCGCTGCTCTTTGCTGGCGGCTGCTCTAAAGCGTACTATTCTGCCATGGAAAAGGTCGGATACGACAAGCGCGAAATATTGTCTGATCGCGTGGAGAACGCCCGTGAATCCCAGCAGGACGCCAAGGAACAGTTTGCCAACGCCCTTGAGCGATACAAGTCCGTTGTCGATTTTGACGGCGGTGCACTGGAAGAAAAATACGACATTTTGAACGCTGAGTACGAATCCAGTGAAGAGCAGGCACAGGAGGTACGTGACCGTATCGATTCGGTGGAAGACGTTGCCGACGCGCTGTTTGATGAGTGGGCAGAGGAAATCACTCAGTACTCCAGCGCCAAACTGCGCCGTTCCAGCCAGCAGAAGCTCTCTGCCACCAAGGCTCGTTATGCCAAGCTGATCAAGGCCATGAAGCGCGCAAGCTCGAAAATGGATCCGGTCCTGGCCGCATTCAAGGATCAGGTGCTGTTCCTGAAGCACAATCTCAACGCCAAGGCCATTGCCGCTCTGGAGGGCGAACTGGGTACCATCCGCAGTGATGTGGACGCCCTGATCAAGGAAATGGAAAAGTCCATTGCCGAGGCCGACGCCTTTATCCAGACCCTGGAATAGGGCCATAGCAACAAAGATTACGAAGGGAGTAGCTGAAAGGCTGCTCCCTTTTTTTGTCTTCGGGGTTACTCGTTTGTCAGAATATTCCTGATGATCCACAGCCCGCGACAGAATTCTTCCATGGTCTCGGCACCGGTCAGCGAGATACGGGCCGCTGCCGGTGCAGGGCTGTCACCCACGGTGAACTTCTCCGCGCCAAAGACATTCACGTTTTCCTTGGAAGCAGCTTTCTCAAGCATGGTGCCGGTCCAGGGTTCGGGAAGCTCCAGCCAGATGAAGAATCCGGTCGGCTTGCCGCGGAACCTGAAATCCTCCAGTACATCGCAGGCGAGCATGTACCGCTTGGCCGTTGCCTGTCGTTTGGCCTCAACCACGGCGTCAGCGGTTCCGTCATTGATCCACATGGCAGTCAGCTCGGCATTGAGTGGAGGGGCCATCCAGATCGTGTTGAGCATGGCCTGCGCCAGGGGCTGGCGGTAAGGCTTGGGAGTGACCAGAAAAGCGATTCGAAGACCGGCGGCCATGTTTTTGGATACTCCGGCGATATATACGGAGCGATGCGGGATTCGGCTGGCGACAGGTGGCAAGAGGGTCGGGTCGGTCAGGGCATAGGCGTCGTCTTCGATCACGATCAGATCATGGGACTGGGCCACCCGTGCGATGCTGTCCCTGCGAGGGGAAGACATGGTTGCGGTGGTTGGATTGTGTACGCTCGGCATGAGATAAACACCGCGAATATCATTGCGTCTGCAAGCAGTCTCCAGTGCTTCCGGGACCATGCCCTGTTCATCCATGGCAATGGGCACCAGTCGAATGCCGAGCATGGCAGCCAGTGTTTTCAGGCCGGGATAGGTCAGGGCATCGGTTGCGATCCGGTCACCGGGGGTGAACAGGCCGCTGAGGGTGCAGGTCAGGGCATTCTGTGAACCGGCGCAGACGATGATGTCTTCCGCTTCGGCAGGCATGCCGTACCGGGATGCCCATTTGGCACCTGCTTCCCGGTGTTCGGGCAGACCGCGCGGATCGGTGTACCGCATGAACACGGAAGGGTCCTTTCTTCGGGCAATCTTACGAAATCCGTCAGTCAGGTCCGGGTCCAGATGATAGAAGGGAGAAATCAGCCCCATCTCCAGCGAGCCGGGAGCCGCCGGTTCAAAGGCGACCATGGCCGTGGCCGTCAACGCATCCGAAGCCACGAATGTGCCGCGCCCGACTGTCCCGGACAGCAGTCCGCGCCGTTCCGCCTCCTGATACCCCTTGGTGACAGTGGAGACATTGATACCAATCATTTCAGCCATGTCCCGGTGTGTGGGTAGCCGTTCCCCCGGGACCAGTTTGCCGTCGCTGATATCCCGTTCAATTGCATCGGCCAGAGCCTTGTAGAGCGCCTTGCCGTCTTTGGCCATGTTCGGAGCGTATATTGTCATGCATACAATACTTTCATTGACGCCATACAAAGTCAATCGTAGAAGACGAACATCAAAAATCCCTCTCACACGGAGCAAATATATGACCTGGGAAACTTATACGGCCTTTTTGTTGTTCGTCATCGTCATGACGGGGACGCCCGGAGTCGGCAATCTGACTATGATGGCTATCGGCCAGACATCCGGTTTCCGATCCTCACTCCCGTTTCTCGCCGGAACAACGGTAGGGGCCATCTTCCTTGATACCCTCGTGGGATTTGGGGTGGGCGGCGTGCTGCTGGCTACGCCGGAACTGGCATGGGCCATGAAGATCGGTGGAATGGGGTATATTCTCTATCTGGGGTGGAAAATCCTGTCCATGCGGCCTGATGCAGCCCGTACGAAAGGGCCGCTTTCCTTTTGGGAAGGGGTATTCGTGCATCCCACCAATCCCAAAAGCTGGGCCATGGCGGTTGTCGGGTTCAGTCAGATTGCCACACCGGAGATGTCGCTTCCGCTACAGGTCGCCGTTTACGTGCTGACGTTTACTGTTTTTCAGATTTCGTTTCACAGCTTGTGGGGCTGGGGTGGTGTTGTGCTGTATCACTCACTGAAATCAAATAGGCTGCGATTGATGGTCAATTCCGTGCTGGTGGCGCTTATGGTCGGCGCAACCATGTATGCCTTGTTTTTGGATACTCCTCATGCATAATGTGAGAAATTCCTTTGGTATCAACGATGGGGTTCCACCATTTTTTCCGGCACAACGATCCGGTCGAACTCTTCCTCAGTGACGAGTTCAAGCTCCAGTGCGGCTTCCTTGAGGGTGGAGCCGCTCCGATGCGCATGGAGCGCGATTTTGGCGGCATTCTCATAGCCTATGGCCGGATTCAGTGCCGTTACCAGCATGAGTGAGCGGTTGAGCAGTTCGCGGATGCGTTCGTTATCAGCATTCAACCCGTCCAGCAGGTGCTCCCTGAACGAATTCATGGCGTCGGACAGAGTGCGGATGGACTGCATGATGTTGTGGATCATCAGCGGTTTGTAGGTGTTCATTTCAAGGATGCCGCCTGACCCGCCTAGGGTGACGGCCTGATCATTGGCCATGGCCTGCATGGCGACCATGGTCAGGGCTTCGCACTGGGTCGGATTGACCTTCCCTGGCATGATGGATGACCCCGGCTCGTTGGCCGGAAGGATCAGTTCTCCCAGACCGGCACGGGGACCGCAGGCAAGCAACCGGATATCACAGGCAATCTTGTACAGTGAGCCGGCCAGTGTTTTCAGACATCCTGAAAGTTGTACCAGGGCGTCATGGGACCCCTGCACCGTGAATTTATTGTCTGCCGTGGTGAAGGGGAGGCCGGTGAGTTGGGCAATGTGACCAACGGCATCCTTGTCAAAATCCGGGTGGGTGTTGATGCCGGTTCCGACTGCTGTACCACCCAGCGGCAGGGCATACACGTCAGCAAGGGCGGTTTCGAGACGTGTCACATTCTGGTCTATCAGACCGGCATACCCGGAAAATTCCTGCCCCAGTGTCAGCGGGGTGGCGTCCTGCATGTGGGTCCTTCCTATCTTGACGATGGTCTGCCAGTTGTTGGCGTGGCTGGCGAGAGAGGCCGCAAACTGCTTGGCGGCCGGTATCAGCTTGCGTGTGACCCCGATGGCTGCGGCCATGTACATGGCGGAAGGGAAGTTGTCGTTGGTGGACTGGGACTGATTGACGTGATCATTGGGATGCACCGGCTGTTTGGAACCAAGATCGTGACCGGTCATTTGCGAGCATCGGTTGGCAATGACCTCGTTGACGTTCATGTTGAACTGGGTACCGCTGCCGGAAATCCAGACCGGGAGCGGAAACATGGCATCATGTTGTCCTTCAAGGATTTCATTACAGGCATCGACAATGAGTTTTGTGGTGCCGTCACGCAGCTTCCCAGCCTCATTGTTGGCGAGGGCACAGGCTTTCTTGAGCACGGCATACGCCTCGATCATTTCCGGCGGCATCCGGTCGCGCCCGATGGCGAAGAGGTTCAAGGCGCGTTGGGTCTGTGCTCCCCAGAGCTTGTCCGAGGGTACTTCCACTTTGCCGAGGCTGTCCGATTCGATGCGTACGTCTGCCATGCCATCCTCCGATGCTGCTGATAGGTTCACTAAGCGTTGTGCGGCATGGGCGGCATGATGTCAAATCGCGGATGTTATTTTGCGTTGAGGAAATCCCCGGTTTCCATTCCCTCGCGCTCCATGATCAGGCGGGAAACATTCTGGAATCGCTGGTTTACTTTCTGGAACAGGCGCAATTCGGACTGGAACCCCTTGCCAAGCAGCTTGACCCGTCGGTCGAACTCGATGCAAGCCCGATCATACAGCGCGATATCCGCCTGATTGTGTTCCTCAATGAGCGCGACTTCGGCAGGTGATACCGGGTAGTGGGCGCGCTTGGCGTGCACATTCTGCCGCTCGTAAAAGCAGCGATCAAATTTGAGGTAGTTGTTGAGCATGAGCAGGGACTCGTCAAAGCGCTCAAGTATACCGAAGCAGAAGAAACGGTCCTTGAGGTGGTGCAACGCTGCCTCCAGCCCGTCTTCGATGGTTGCATGACCGACGCCGGACAGGGAGTTGACCATGGAATTGCGACCCCGCATACGTAGTTCGGGCCGGTTACTGGTCACATACTCGGTCAGGGAGATGTCGTTGTCGTTGAGGAACCGGTACAAATGTGATTTGGGCCAGCTTTTGAGGAAATGGTACTCGGAAATGACCCGCTTGACCGGATCACGCAGGAACGTGAACATATTGAACGGGATGGGGCCGTCGAGGATGTCTTCGAAGTTGACGATGAACACATGCCCGCGCACCAGGTCATACTGCGCCAGATCTTCGTAGGTAGTTTCACGCAGCTTTTCCCGCTGATCATCCGTGTAGAGATCGAATATCCGGGATTGATCAAAGTTGTCGTCCAGAACCGCGTTCATGGTTGTCCCGGCGGTCTTGGGAATATGCAGGAAGAAAAAGGGCTGTTTCATGATCCTCTCGTGAAAATGGCTGAAAGTTCTCTGTTCTTTCGGCTGTTTTCGACGAGAGGTTTACGGTTGGCGTGTAAAAGGCGTGATTACTTCCTGTTTTGGGCAGGCGAACCTGTGAGATATTCGGCAATCCGCTCGGATGAATGGCCGTCGCAGTGATTGAATGCCTTGTTGCGAAGCTCCTGCCGTTGTTTAGAGTAGCCGTCATCTCCTGTTGCCGCTTTTTTGAGAGCCGCGTGGAATTCGTCCTGATTGCGGCACTTGGGACCGGGCGTCATGTCATCGTACGGGAACTGGAATTCACGGTTGCATGTAACGTATTCTTCATAGTCGGGGCAGTAGAAGATCACCGGTCGATCAAGGAGCAGATAATCCATGTAAATGGATGAATAATCGGTGACCATCATATCTACCAGCGGTATGAACGGATAAACGTCGCAGGTGTTCGTGTAGAACGAAAGGTACGGGAGGTTGGAGCCTGCCTGAATCTGTGTCAGGCGGTGGGCTTTCATGACAAGGTGTAACCCTTCTCGGTCCAGAAAGTCGTGGAGCCGCTGAAAGTCCAGACCGGATACCGGTGACCCTGTTTGATCCCGGAAAGTCGGGGCGTAGAGGATGGTCTTGCGGCCTTCTTTGCGGACCGTTGTAGTCTTGCGAAAACACTCGTGGTCACAGTTGAGCATCGATTCTTTGGTCGGACGCTGTAACAGTGCGTCATTTCTTGGGTATCCGAGGACTTTGTATTCTTTGGCATTGAAGGAAGGTTTGAACACCTCTTTGTTGTAGAAGTCTGAAGTCGTAATCACTGTGTCGTAGCCGGAGTACAGAAATTCAAGGTCCAACTTGTTGTATTTGGCGGTGGTTTCCGATTCCTTTTCAATGAGGCCAATCTTCTTGAATCCGACTCCGTGCCATAACTGAATGATACGGGCCCCATGGGTCAGTGGGCGGTAGATGTGAAATTTGTAGTCAAAGGAGTCTACGACTACCGTGGAAGCCTGGACCAGTGTGTCCACAGAATCAACGTCCGGAAAGAAGGCGACAGGCAGTCCTGCGTCCTTAAGCATTCTTTTCGTGTCGGGATTGCCGGTGAAATAGCAGCTCTCCACATCCGGGCGGTTCTTCGCGAAATAAAGGAACAGGTGCTTGGTATTCCCGGTGAACGAGCCGTTGTTTTCCCCCATGAACACGTATCGTTGAGGCCTTTTGGGCGTGGTTTCAGCCAGCTCGGCAAAGCTGGCTATCAGTGCTTCATTGGACATGGGGTGTATCTCCTAATCGTTTCTGCGGACGTCTACCACCATGCCGGAAAAGTGGGCAAGCAGGGTGTCGAGTGTGGCCTGGGCCACGGCCTCGGCAGAGAGCAGGGTGTTCTCCGGTTCCACGCCGAAGTTCTCGCGGCGCATGGGGGTGTTGGTGCGTTCGGGGTTGATGGCGTTGATGCGGACCCCATCTGCGTGCAGCTCTTCGGCCAGCCCCTGTGTGAGGTTGACCACCGCAGCCTTGGTCGAGGAATAGATCGTGTAAAGTGAGCGACCACGGGTGTATGAGCTGGAGGTGAACAGGGCAACAGATCCTCGCGACTCCTTCAGGTGAGGCAGAGCTGCTTTCACCACATTGATGGAACCGGTATAGTTGATATCGATTTCGAGGTTGATGTCGTCGATATCGCGGGAAAGCAAGGTGCCGGAGCGAAGAATTGCTGCCGTGTTGACCACGCCGTCGATGCGTCCCGTTTGAGCCTGGACACTATCAAGAGCTTCTTTCACGGCCTTGTAATCGCGAACGTCCACACCGTTTGTACGGGAAAAACCGTGCATGATCGCGCCCTGATCGGTTCCCATGCGCATGACATGCTCACCGATGCCCCGACTGGAGCCGAATACCACGATGTGCTTGCCCTCAAGCGGTTCGCCCGAGCGCAGGTGTTCAACATCGACAGTGTTGAGTTGGAAAATTTTGTCTGCCAGATAAAGGTCTTCAGGGTAGGTGATCTTGATGTTTCGCTCTTCGCCCTGCACCACGTGTACATCACCCAGCCCATACCGCAGGATCAGGCCACAGTCGTCGGTTACCTTTACTTCCGGGTCTTCCATGGCGAGATGGTGTGCCCTTTTTAGCACATCGGCACGGAACCCCTGCGGCGTTTGGCCTCGTCGCAAAGCGGATCTGTCCGGTATCGACTGGATGCAGTCCTGTTCGTCGACCTTGATGATCGTATCGACCGCCGGGATGGCGACATCCACAGAAGCATGCTGTTCCAGCGCTTTATAGCAGTCGGAAACAATGCGATGGCTGAGGAACGGCCGTACCGCATCGTGCAGAAGAACCAGTGCATCATCCTCTTCTACGGCAAAGATGCCTGACGCCGAGCTTTCCCGGCGGGACGCCCCCCCGTTCAGTACTTTGGTGACCTTGGTATAGCTGTTACGCAGGAGGATTTCTTCCATGAACGACCGGTAATCCTTGTCCATGACAATGAATATTTCATCCACTTCTGGATGTCCATCGACCATGTCGAGGGTGTGCTCGATGATGGTTCTCCCTGCCAGTTTCAAAAACTGCTTGGGGGTGGGAAATTTCATCCGATTGCCGGAGCCTGCGGCCAGAAGGATGCAGTATCGTTTGCGGTTACTCATCTATAGTTCCTCACTTGCCGATCACGTTGCTGAGATCGTACACATTGTCTTCGGGTGCGTATTCCAGAATGTAATCAAAGTAGCGCATCATTTTAGGGGAAGCGCAGACCACCTGCTGTTCAGCAAGCCACGGCAGAACAGCGTTGGGATGCAGGGATCGCCCGGATGGAAGGTGGGGGTAGGGAGCCGTTACTATTGAAATGTACTCCCAGCTCTTCTTTGGAATCAGTCGCTGCATCATATCCGACAAATCCTGAACTTCATCCTCAAAGCAGAGCATGGGGATCTGCTTGCCCCGTCCGGCATTGGTCATGGCCTGCAACAGCAGGCGGGAATCATTGAGGGAGCGCCTCCACCGTGTGGCAAGACGGGCTGCCACACCAACAGCGTCAACGGGTGCTGGCACCTCAGGGTTACGCATCTTGCGCACAGCCTTGGTGATCTGGTGATTCCCCTTCAATTCGGATGTGGAGCTGTCCTCACGGTACATCTGTTCGATCACCGACAGCTGCTTGAACATTTTCAGCACGGCCATACGGGTTTTCATAAGATCAACCGGCTCTTTTGCCGTCAGAACCCGGTCAACTGTTTCAAGAAATGCTTCCCGGTTCACGGGGGGGAGATCCATGATTGCGTTCAGGTCAATATGCGGAAACCACTGGGACGAAAGGAGTGTTGTGTCGGTGGTGCTGTAAAATTTCGTGCCCGAGGTCTGGGCGATGGCTTCGGCCATTTGGTCCACTTCTTTGGCTGTGGCGATGAAATACTCAAGCGCTTCAACCAGTTCACCGTTTCGTGCATTGAGGTAGTAGTTGTCCTGGACAGCGACAATGGGCGGTGGCCCCTGATTGTCTCCTTTATACGGGTGCTCTTTGAGGCGGGATGGTGAAGAAAGATTGGCCCCGGATATGAATGCGTGCGGGGCGTGCAGCACTTCGGCCAACCCGAGGCAGGCCGTGATGGAACTGACGTAGGATTCACGGAGTCGTGACGGGTTGGGCAGCAAATCCAGGTTGAAGCTGTCCATCATGACCACGCCGCGGAATTTGTTGGCGTACGGGTAGAACGGGCAGATGGAGAGCGGTACGAGGAGCGTATTCGGCATGGGCGGCAGCTCATCGTAAAAATGGCGCTGCACCTGATAGGTGTCCAGTTGAATGACGATGTCCGGCTCCACCCCTACGGCCATGCAATCATTGATTGTCCGGCCGAGACAGGCCACCAGGCTGTGTTTGCTGATTTCTTTCAGGTGGGGGTAAATCTCCTGACTTGAAGGGCCGGGCAGCACCAGAAATACAGGCATGCCAACCCGCTCGGCAGCGAGTTTGTCGGTCAGCGGGGAGGATAGAAGCCACGGATAATTTCGGAGCTGGTTGATCTCCCGTATCACGTCTGGCAGCGGTTCTTCCCGCACACCGATAGTGTCCACTGTGGAGAGTGACCGTTTGGGGAACACGACGAATTTGTAGTGAAGATAGATCAGCAGCTTCTGTAGCTCGTTAACGACCACTGCATCCTGAGCGGAAAGGTGTTCCGGCAAAACAAAGGAAAGTCCGCCCAGCATACGCTCGGGCTGCAGATATTGCTGCATCTCTTGGGCCTGGAGCTGAGAGGGTACGGGAATGCGCCACACGGAATTCGGTGGAATGGCAGGGTCTATCCTGGTGTCGCCAAAAGCGATAACCAATTGATTTTCCCACTGATCAGCTGTCATCTCCCCCGTATATGAAGGGTTCAATGTTGGCATCCTGCAAAGCTCCTGTCGTCAAAAAAATTACATTAGGCACAGGGTTTTGCAAATATGGTGCAAATTGATCGCTTTGTGAATGAAAAAAGTTTTTCAAGCCTAAAAGGCCGGACCATCCGTATGGGAAGGTCCGGCCAAGATGTCTCGCATGGTGACTGTCATATTCAGAAGATGCGCTGATTTCTTTTCGCGACCTGCATCAATGCCACCATGAGCCAAACCGGTACGATATCCAAGGCGATGCTCAGCGCCCACCAGTGGAAGGTGTATTTGAAGTGACGGAAGCACTGGATGATCGGCGGCTCGGTCACAGGGGAGAAGCTCAACCCGTCAATGGATACCTTGACCGTATTTGCCAGATTTTCCATGCGATCTCGGTTTGATGTCAGTGATTGAAGCTCCGCCTCAAGGAGAGCTGTCTTTCTACCGCGAGCAGCCTGCTCTTCCTTGATCGAGGTCATAGTGGAAATTATGGAATCGAGTGCCACAATGGATTCCGTCAGGATGGCACTGCCTTCGACCTGCTTCAGTGACGCCAGTGCTTCGTTGATGGAAGTGACGCGCTGGGAAAACTGCTTGCGATCAATTACTTCCAGATTGTCCTGGATTGTACTGAGGTTTGATCTGATGGCCGTATTATATTCAGCTACGAGTTTCTGGGAATCTCTGAGTATAACTTTTGCCTGTCCCAGTTTGTCGGCAACAAGAACCATGCTGTGATACAATGTCCCTTTGCCGGAAGCGCCTGTGTACATACCTTTGCTGGAGTTGTTGGCGACGCGTCGAATACTCTTTTCTGTTTGGTCGACGGCTGTTACGGCTGACGCGTATTGCTGTGGGTAGCCTGTATTGGAATACGCGGCCACGAACGCGTTGATGTTTTGCGCGCTGTCGATTCGAAACACCTCGTTTTTTGCCATGCCGACAATCGACCACAATGTTGAAAAGGAAAAAACCGCGCCCATGACAATAAGAAGTATGAGTGCCTTTATTTTTTTTACGTACTTGCTTTGAACGGTCCATCCTGCAAGGTACGCCGCAAACAACATGACGATGCAACTGGCAATGGCAAACATGATGGCCAGGTGCTTTTCTATCTGTACGGAGAATCCAATATAGGTGGCATAAGCGGAAACTCCGGCACAAAGGAGCATCGCGACTGTCATCATTGATGTTTTTAAATTCTCACGAAAGACGATCCAATCTATATGGGACAGGTAACTATACATTCCGTATTATCCTCATGCGTTTCGTGGGTTTTAACCAGATGGTCGGCAAGCATTGAAGATGCCTCGATAAAGGTGTGCATTCTATCCCCTCCGGTCATCCCCGGCAGCTCTGTGGTCAAGCACTTCTCTCCCAGGGAGAGGATCGGGCTATTGTCGGAAGATTTGATGAGTAGACGGCTGCTTTTTTTTGAATCCCACTCGACAATGCCGACTTGAGCCATGGTGTTGAATACGGTGATCAGACTGATCACCACTCCGGTCAGTGACCGCGAAGCAAACTCGTTGAGCCCCTCCACCTTCAGTTGTTCTATGGAGTAGTCTTCGGCGGTTTGAGCCCACTCCTTGTGTGTGATGTTCATTGCATGGAGCCTGTGGGCGATGTGAAAGGGGATAGGGCGGATGAAGTCCGGTAGTGCGAGGTCTTCGGGCAATCGTAGTGTGTGATCTTCTTCCTGTCTTCTCCTGGCAAACAATTGTCCAAGGAAACCCTTTGGGGCTAGATGATTTTCCATAACCTTTCTTGAGCGGGGGCCGAGTGTGAGAATGTCTCCTGTTCTGGCAAGGGCTTGTGCGAAGGCAGCGGAATCAATTCCCGTAGGAGCTATGGATACCTTCCCTTCTTCTGCTGTGCCGATCATCAGGGCCAGCAGTCCTCCGTGACCGCATGATTGTCGGGGTTGTATGGCGGTGTATCGGCCATAATCGCACTTGGTATACTCGTAGGAATCCAAAAGACCGGGGAGTTCCGGTGATTCAGAGCCAACACCCCAGGGAGCCGCAGTGAATGATTCGCCATTGTTGAATGCGGTCACCATCTGTTCCAGTTCTTCGGATGCATTAAAGGAAGCCACGTCCTGGTCCGTTAAGTACGTCTTCTTCCCTCGAAGGTAGTTCAACACATGGTGAATGAAGAAGAGGGCAGGAAGGGCTGTACCTTTAAGGTCTTTTGAAAGAGAGCATTTTACCGTCAATTCTCCAGGTCTGCCGCTCATGCCATCCATGGGTTGTGACCGGTACACATATGCCGGCCTATCCCCTTTCAAGTTGAGCAGGTGGAACTGCCCACGGATATCCATGAATGGAATCCCGTCCCACCTGCGCAATGTTTTGTCTGTGCCGATGATGAGCTCACTTATCATTGAGCCGCTCCAGGAACAGCATGAACTGTTTTGTGTATTCATCGTAAGGGTAGTTGAAGCAGGCCTGATAATTGGGAATAGGCTTCTCATTATTGCTGTCGGGCTTGGTTTCAACCACACTTGAGTGCATCGCGTAGATGATGCAATCCTCTTCATAAAGATTATTTGCTGCAGCGATGACTGGCTGACCGCCAATTTTCACTAGATAATCGTGTACTTTTTCCCCGGCGTCGAACATGCCCGGCGTACTCCTGTCGTCTTTGAGCAGGTCGGACTTTGAAAGAACGATCATGAGAGGGCGGCGATATTTTGAAGGAGAATCGGGAAGAAATACTTGCTTACGTATCAGGTTGAGGACCTGGGCTGTCTGAAAGAGGTGCCTTCGCCATTCTTCGTCTTTGTTTTCTCTTTCGAGTTGAAGATCAATGAGGAGGATGATTCCTCCACAGCCTTCAATATACCGCAGGATGTTGTGTTGGTCTTTATGCATGGGGTCATTATTGAAAAGCGAGGGGCCTATTTTCCGATTACCCTTGTTGATTTCTTTCAGCATCTCATCAAGGTCTTCAAAAACTGCCCCGGAAATGTCGGGAATGTTGACGCTGCAAGGTCCCTTGCGTGTTGTTCTGTTGATTCTCAGAATGCTCGGTTTGAAAGTACCGTCGTCTTGCAAATAGTCGGTTTTGAGGGGCCAACGATTCATGTCGATTTCCTGATGAACATACGAATCACCTGGATCAATCGTGCAGTTTTCCGGGCCGATAATAATGCGCTTGAGCATCAGGTAGAGATAAGCGGTTTTCCCGGAACCACCGGTGCCGATCATACAGACTTTCATTGCGTGCCTCGCTTTTGGTTAGATGATGATTTCGATGATTCCGATCAGAAACGCGCCAGACAGTTTGCCGATATAGCCGGGATTGCGCTGTTCCCAGGGAAGGTCGCTTTCAGCGGCTTCGAACCAGAACGACAAAAGGCAAAAAAGAGTGAAGCACAGCGGAAACCACCATTCCGAGACATTGTGTGCCAGTACGGCATACTTGATCCCCAACCAAAGAATGACAGCCGCTACGGTCAGCCGGATGAAGTCGAGCATGTTATGGATGGTTCTTCTTCCGGATGTGAGCTTGAGCATTCGTTTTTTGAATTGGTTGCTGCCGTAGAACAGCAGGGTGCTCAATGAGATGAGCAAGCCCCCAATGGCATATGGGGAGAGTGTTAAGACTGGCATCTCCATTGCCTTATGGGCAGCATCGAAACCGCCTTTGATGGCCTGGATGATTATAAAACCCGCGCTGTATACGCTAATCGCCCCCACAATAGATTTAACTATGAAGTGAATGCTCCGTAACATGAACACGTTATAGTTTTATGAATAAAATAAATCAACAAGTTTATATCATATATTTGAATTTGTGTACCTGTTTCATTGAGATGGTCCGAGAACAGCGAATTCTCAATGGTTGACAAAAAAAAGCAACTCTGTTGCATTATGTATGTTCCATCTCTTTTAAAACGAGGATGCGCATTATGCAGTTAACTAGAATAGTTGTTTCAGGGGTGTTGGTATTGTTCTTCGCGGCGATGCCGGGAGTTGCCGCAGCAATGGAGGTGTATGCCACCATTCTGCCGCAAAAGTACTTTATCGAGCGGATTGGGGGTGATCTGGTTGATGTGCACGTGCTTGTGCAGCCCGGAGCCAATCCTCATATGTATGAGCCGACGCCAAAGCAGATGGCGGCACTGACCAGAGCCAAGGTGTATTTTGCCGTGGGTGTGACATTGGAGGATTCCTGGCTGCCTCGCATCAAGGGCACGAATAGTGATCTGGTTGTGATTCATACCGATGCCGGCATCGAGAAGCTTTCCATAGAGGCGCACGAGCACGAGCATGGGCATGGGCACGAAGCCCATGAAGGGCATGCAGGCCACGAGCACGCAACTCATGATCACTCTGGTCATGACCACGCGGTTCACGATCACGAGAATGATCATGCAACCCACAAGCATGGAGAGGACGATCATGATTCCCACGGTCACGATTCTCATGGTGCAGAGGGTGGCATGGCAGACCCGCATATCTGGCTCGATCCGCTTCGCGTCAAGGATATGGCTGTGAACATTTACAATGGGCTGGTATTGGTCGATCCGGGCAATGAAGCCACCTACAAGAGAAATCTGGATACGTTTGTTGTGGAAGCTGATGCACTGCATGCAGCAGTGCAGGATCGGTTGACCGTCCTCCCTTCTGCCAACAGAGTCTTTTTGGTCTTTCATCCTTCGTGGGGATACTTTGCTGATCGATATGGCTTGACCCAGATCGCTGTGGAAGAAGGCGGGAACGAGCCCAGTCCAGCGCATCTGGCCAAGGTAATCAGGCGCTGCCGCGAGATGGGGATACGAGTTGTCTTTGTGCAGCCGCAGTTTTCACAGCGCAGTGCCGAGGTGATCGCTTCGGAGATTGGTGGTCATGTTGTCCCGCTTGATCCTTTGGCAGAGGATTGGGAGAGCAATCTGCGTAAGGCTGCCGATGCTTTTGTGGCGGGTGCACAGTGATGATGTCTGAAGAATTGGTATCAGGTATTTCCCTGTCCGTGGAGCGCGAGGCCCGACAAAGGCTTGAGTCGGCCTCGTTGAGACCCATAGCCAATCGCGTGGTCGTTCTGGCTGTTATAATGGAGAGTGGACATGCTGTTTCAGCACGAGAGGTCTTGGAGGCGGTTGTGCTACGCCGGAGGATGAATCGGGTAACAGTGTACCGCATCCTTGATCTGCTGTTCGAGAATGATTTGATCAACAGGATATCGTCTGGAGAGCAGGGGCATTTGTATTGTGTCGGTCATGATCACAGTCATTTTCATTGTACTTCATGTGGTGTTGTACAGTGTGTCGACAATGTAACACTACATTTCAACCAAGATGCAGTCGTCAATGCAGTACCCATGTCGGTTCAGCGTGTTGATCTCCACTTGGAGGGAATGTGTTCGCATTGTGCATCCCATAAGCACTGACGGGTTGCTGTAGGGTGACGGGACATCGTTCCGTTCAAAAGTTCGTACCAATGGCAAAGGGCGGGCAGGCTGGGCTATGAAACCCAGCTTGTTCGCCCTTGTGATTTTCAGGGAAAAGCATTTTGCCTTTCCCTGAAACATCCATGTGGTTAACGCCCTGCCAGTGGGCAAGGAGATGCGCATGCTGAGTGGGCGGAGGAGTGTGCGTAGGAATGGTGGTGGGGGCAGTTTGAGCGCCCGGAAAAACGTGTATTGTAATTTTTTTTCAAAAAAATTGTTTATGCATATAAATCAATAGTCTGAGTTTGAAATTCTTGGACAAAATACGGCTGATTATCGGAGGCGTCGGGACCGAAAGGTTGACGTGGCTGATCTTTTATTTATCGTTAAGAGTGGCGCGTCGATCAATGTTATATTTTACCCCCTGACTAACTACAAAATGTCTATTTTTGACATATCTGAT
Organism: Pseudodesulfovibrio profundus; assembly: GCF_900217235.1. Lineage (NCBI taxonomy): Bacteria > Pseudomonadati > Thermodesulfobacteriota > Desulfovibrionia > Desulfovibrionales > Desulfovibrionaceae > Pseudodesulfovibrio > Pseudodesulfovibrio profundus. The sequence continues at coordinate 2,046,034 of NZ_LT907975.1, forward strand.
ATATTCTTGTAGGGTAAAACTTAGGGCGTGTCGACAATCATTCTGAGATTTGCTATACTTCTTGGCAGGAGGTTGGCAGTGCAAAAAAGACACGCTCTACGCGACGATCAGTGGGATAAAATCAAAGAATATCTTCCAGGAAAACAAAGTGACTGCGGTGTAACTGCAAAAGATAACAGGCTATTCATTGATGCAGTCATGTGGATTGGCAAGACAGGGGCGCCTTGGCGAGATTTGCCAGAAAGCTATGGCAAGTGGTCTTCGGTCCATAAGAGATTTATCCGCTGGGCCAAGAAAGGTGTATGGCAAATGATCTTCAACACGCTTGCGGTAGACGCTGATACTGAATGGCTCATGATTGACAGCACAATAGTGCGAGCTCATCAGCATTCGGCTGGCGGAAAGGGGGCACCTCCAGCAGTCGGTGGGGAAATCTAGAGGAGGGTTTTCAACGAAAGTCCATGCTGCCACAGATGCTCTCGGATGTCCAACTAAATTCATATTAACACCTGGAAATACAGCGGATTGCAGTATGGCGATTCCGCTTATTGAAGGACAGGCTGCCGAGCATGTCCTTGCTGATAAGGGCTATGATTCAGATGAAATTGTAATGGCAATTGAAGCCATGAATGCCAATCCGGTTGTCCCTCCTCGCTCTCACAGAAAGACAAGGCGAACATATGACAAACATCTCTATAAGGAGCGAAGTGCTATAGAGTGTATGTTTGGAAATTTAAAACAGTTTCGAAGGATTGCAACACGATACGACAAGCTGGCGACGTCCTATCTTGCTTTCGTGTACGTAGGAGCAATGTGGCTGTGGCTGAAGTGATTGTCGACACACCCTAGGACATTTGCTTAATCATGGTCTGGCAGTGTTTTTCAGGCGCCCTTTGGATGCTGCTACAACATACACTGTTGTTTGATTTATTGCATATCCATATCAATGTACTATTTCAAATTATCATCAGATTGACTCTACGACAGTTGAAAATCAACAACCGGCTCTACTATTACTGTTAGTGACATGCCAAATCATACAGAGTGCAATACACAATCTGAGGACTCACCTGCCTATGGGAAGTCCTTGGTCACGATCCCATGCGGACTTCGTGACCGGGTTCCTTTAGCGTTGTCATAATATCTCATCTACAGGGGTGGCCCGATCGCCGGACGGCGATGGGTCTGTCGTTTCTTTAAACGGAGTAACTATGGGTAAAATCCGCGTAGAAAATTTATACAAAATATTCGGCAACAAGCCGAATAAGGCTCTTGGAATGCTCAAGGATGGTCATGACAAGCAGTCCGTTCTTGACAAAACCGGTATGACTGTTGGCGTAGACAATGCGTCCTTCACCATCGAAGCCGGAGAAATATTCGTTATCATGGGACTGTCCGGTTCGGGCAAGTCGACCATTGTACGAATGCTTAATCGGCTGATCGAACCGACCTCGGGGCGTGTTCTGGTTGACGGGCAAGACGTTACAGCTATGGATCAGGATGAACTGGTCCGTTTCCGCCTGCACAACATGAGCATGGTCTTTCAGTCTTTTGCGCTGATGCCGCACCAGACTGTACTTGATAACGCATCCTTCGGCCTGGAATTGGCTGGAGTGGAAAAAGAAAAGCGTTATGAACGCGCCATGCAGGCCTTGGAACAGGTCGGCTTGAAAGGTTGGGAAGATCAATACCCCAGCCAGCTCAGTGGCGGTATGCAGCAGCGTGTCGGTTTAGCCCGCGGGCTTGCCGTCGACCCGGAAATTCTTCTTATGGACGAAGCCTTCTCGGCACTCGATCCACTCATCCGTACCGAAATGCAGGATGAGCTGCTCAAGTTGCAGGAAGAAGACGAACGTACCATCGTATTCATCTCTCATGACCTCGACGAAGCATTGCGCATCGGCGACCGTATCGCCATCATGGAAGGCGGCCAGGTCGTTCAGGTCGGTACACCGGACGAGATTTTACAGAACCCCGCCAACGATTATGTCCGCGCATTCTTCCGCGGAGTCGATCCGACCAACGTTATCAGCGCTGGCGACATCGTGCGTGATACGCACCCGACAATCGTTGTCAAGAAGGAAGGAAGCCTGCGCGCTGCCCACGAAATTCTCAGCGGTAGCGAACGTGAGCACGGCTTTGTACTGGATGCCCGTCACCGTTTCCTCGGTGTCGTTTCCTCCGAAGGTATCAGAAACGCATTGGAAGCCGATCTGCCGGATAAATCCCTCAAGCAGGTCTTCCTGAGCGAAGCAAGCGCAGTTAAGGCTGATGAGTCCATGCAGGAAATCCTGCCCCAGCTTGCTGATGGAACCTGGCCCATTCCGGTCGTGAATGAGGACAATGTCTTCAAGGGCGTTGTCTCGAAGAACCGCTTCCTGCGGACATTGCACCGGACCGAAGAAGCCATTCATACCGAAGGAGATAACTAAACATGTTTGAAGACGTAGTAATCCCCCTAGACCAATGGGTTTCGGTTTTTGTTGAATGGTTGGTGGACAACTACCGTGATGTCTTCCAGATGCTCAAATGGCCTGTCGAGCAGTTGCTCAACGGCTTCGAGCATGGGCTGAACGCCATTCATCCGCTTATCATCATCGCCGTTGTCTGTTTTGCCGCATGGAAGTTTTCCGGCAAGCGATTGGCCATCTTCTCGGCAGCCGCCATGTTTTTTGTCGGCCTTCTCGGCCTTTGGGAAGACACCATGATCACCTTGGCCATGGTCCTTTCCTCGGTTGTCATTTGTACCCTGTTCGGTGTGCCTCTCGGCATCATGGCCGGGCGCAGCGATCGATTTGAAATGACTCTGCGTCCCATTCTGGACGCCATGCAGACCACCCCGGCATTCGTCTACCTCGTTCCCATTGTCATGCTCTTCTCCGTGGGTAACGTCGCCGGTGTTTTTGCCACGATCATTTTTGCCTTGCCCCCTATCATCAGGCTTACAAGCCTCGGTATCCGCGGGGTTCACCCCGAGCTGGTCGAAGCGGCCCAGGCCTTCGGCGCAACCCGTTGGCAGGTTCTGATGAAAGTACAAATCCCCTTGGCTCTGCCGACCATTCTGGCCGGCCTGAACCAGACTATCATGATGGCCCTTTCCATGGTCGTCATCGCCGCGCTCATTGGTGCCGGTGGGTTGGGTTCCCCTGTTATTCTCGGGTTGAATACCCTTGATATCGGGCGTGCTGTTGTCGGTGGCGTGGGCATCGTTCTCATGGCTATCGTGCTTGACCGCATCACCCAGTCCATGGCGCAGAGAAAATAACTCAAACAGTAATCCTAGGAGGATACATGAAATTCACCAAAATCATCCTGGCGGCTCTGTGCGCGATCATGATCGCGTCCACTGCCATGGCCATGGATATGAAGCCCGGCGACGGCGTTACCCTGCGTCCTGCACGCGCCACCTGGAACACCGGTTTCTTCCAGGAAGCCCTTGCCCGTCGTGGTCTTGAAGAGCTTGGCTATGATGTCAAGAAGCCCAAAGACCTGACAAACCCCATCGCCTACAAGACCATCACCCTGGGCGACATCGACTACTGGTGCAACGGCAACTTCCCGCTGCACAACCCTCAGCTGCCCAAGAACTTCCATGAGAAGGCTTCCATTTTGAGCCCGATCATCAAGGCCGGTGGCATGCAGGGATACCTCGTTTCCAAGAAGGAAGTGGAAAAGTTCGGCATCAAGTCTCTCGAAGACTTCAAGCGCCCGGAAGTTATCAAGGCGTTTGACCTCAATGGCGACGGCAAGGCCGATCTGACCGCGTGCCCTCCGGGCTGGGGTTGTGAAAAGGTTATTTCCAAGCACATGGAAGTGTATGACCTCAAGGATTACGTCAAGCCGATCAAGGCTTCCTACGAAGCCGGCATGGCTTCCGCCCTGGGTGCATACAAGTCCGGCAAGCCGGCTTTCTTCTACACCTGGACCCCGAACTGGACCGTGTACAAGCTGAAGCCCGGTAAGGATGTCATGTGGATCAACGTGCCTGAAGAGGGCGACACCGAAGGTACTGTTTCCGGTATCGAAGGTGCTGTTTCCGATCCCCTTCGTCCCGGTTTTGTCGTGTATGACATCACCGTCGTTGCCAACAAGAAGTTCCTTGCCAAGAACCCGGCTGCTGCCACCTTCCTGGAGAACTTCACCCTGCCGCTGTCGGATGTCAGTGAGCAGAACACCCGCATGAACGAAGGTGAAAAGTCCGACAAGGACATCGCCAAGCATGTGGATGACTGGATCGCCAAGAATCAGGACAAGTGGAATGCTTGGCTTGATGCTGCTCGCAAGGCGGCGGCCAAGTAGCTTCCAAGATGAAATAAGGACAAGGGAGCGCATTTATGCGCTCCCTTTTTTTAGCCTGTCGTAGCCATAAGGGCTATTGACTGATTCTGTGCTTCGTTGAGGAGGCACAGGATGTGGGTAAATAGTAACCAAGGAGAGTGTATGCGTCGTTTTTTGTTTGCCGTACTTTGTATCGCTGTCATGGCGTCCAGCGCCATGGCCATGGACATGAAACCTGGAAAAGGTGTGACCCTGAAACCCGGTCGCGCCACCTGGAACACCGGCTTCTTCCAGGAAGCTCTGGCCCGTCGTGGTCTGGAGGAACTGGGATATACCGTTGATAAACCCAAGGATCTGCAAAACCCGATTTTTTACAAGTCCGTCGCCCTTGGTGATGTGGACTACTGGGTGAACGGTTGGTTCCCCATGCATGATTCTCAGACCCCCAAGGATTTTGACGAAAAGGCCGAGAAAGTGGGCTACGTCGTCAAGGCCGGTGGTCTGCAGGGTTACCTGGTTTCCAAAAAAGAAGTGGAAAAGTTCGGCATCAAATCCCTTGATGATTTCAAACGACCCGAAGTTAAAAAAGCATTTGATTCCAATGGTGATGGCAAAGCCGATCTGACCGCCTGCCCTCCGGGTTGGGGTTGCGAAAAGACCATCAAACATCACCTCGACGCGTATGACCTGCGTGATCACATCAATCCGGTCAAGGCTTCCTACGAAGCTGGCATGGCCGCAGCTCTGGGTGAGTACAAGGCCGGCAAGCCTGTCTTCTTCTACACCTGGACCCCCAACTGGACCGTCTTCAAGTTCCAGCCCGGCAAGGATGTCATGTGGATCAATGTCCCCAAGATCATCCCCACTGAAGACCAGAAGGGCAGTGAAGATCGCATGGTCGCAACCGGTGTTACCGGTGCTGTCACCGAAACCCTGAGCCCGGGTTTTGTTGTTGCCGACATCATGGTCGTCGCCAACAAGAAATTCCTCGCGGACAATCCCGCAGCAGCCACCTTCCTCAAGAACTTCAAGCTCGAGTTGGTGGATATCGCAGCCCAGAACACCCGCATGAACGAAGGCGAAAAATCCCAGAAGGATATCGCCAAGCATGTGGATGAATGGATCGCAGCCAACCAGGACACCTGGCAGGGCTGGCTCGAAGCCGCTCGCAAGGCTGCCAAGTAGCTCCCACACTACATAAATGAACAAGGGGGGCGCAGAAATGCGCTCCCTTTTTTATCGGTCTGACGCTTGAAAGTTGGACCGTTGCCCGTCGCCATACCCAATTGGCAGCGGGAATATGACTAATCATAACCAAGGAGAGTGTATGCGTCGTTTTTTGCTTGCCGTACTTTGTATTACCATCATGGCTTCCAGCGCCATGGCCATGGATCTGAAACCCGGAAAAGGGGTTACGGTTCAGCCCGCTCGTGCCACCTGGAACACCGGCTTCTTTCAGGAAGCACTGTTCCGTCGTGGACTGGAAGAACTTGGATATGAAGTGGATAAGCCAAAAGACCTGCAGAACCCCATTTTCTACAAGACCGTAGCGCTGGGTGATGTGGATTACTGGACTAATGGCTGGTTTCCCAATCACAACAGCCAGTTGCCCAAAGACTTCTACGAAAAGGCTGACACGGTAGGCTATGTGGTCAAGGCCGGTGGTCTTCAGGGATACCTTGTCAGCAAGGAACATGTGGAAAAGTACAACATCAAGACCCTTGATGATTTCAAGCGCGATGAAGTGAAGAAGGCGTTCGATAAAAATGGTGACGGCAAGGCCGACCTGACCGCCTGCCCTCCGGGTTGGGGATGTGAAAATATCATTACCCACCACATGAAGGAGTATGACCTTGATGACCACATCAACCCGGTCAAAGCCTCCTATGAAGCGGGCATGGCTGATGCCCTCGGCTCCTTCAAGGCTGGCGAGCCGGTCTTCTTCTATACCTGGGCTCCCAACTGGACGATCTTCAAGCTGAAGCCCGGCAAGGATGTCATGTGGATCGGTGTCCCGGAAATAGTTCCCACCGAAGCGCAGGCTCCGGCCAAGGAGCGGATGACTGTTTCCGGCATCGATGGTGCGGTATCCGATCCTATCAAGCTGGGATTTGTGGTTTCCGATATCCGTCTTGTCGCCAACAAGAAGTTCATGGAAGCCAATCCGGCTGCCAAGCGCTTCATGGAAGTGTTTGAGCTGCCGTTAATCGACATCAACGCGCAGAATACCCGCATGAATGAAGGCGAGAAGACCGACAAGCACATTGCCAAGCATGTGGATGAGTGGATTGCCGACAATCAGGAAAAATGGAATGGATGGCTTGAGGCTGCCCGCAAGGCCGCCCAATAAGCAATCCGTTTGGCGAATGCGAAAGTATGCCCCGGGGGATGTCCCCCCCGGGGCTTTTTTGTTGGTATTCGGCCAGTGTCTAGCAACTGGCACCCTTTAAGTGGCAGAGGGGTGTTACTTGGCCTCGTTACCTTCCTTGATGCGTTTGCCGATTTCAGCGTCAATATTGGTCCAGTATTCATAGACTCGTTCCAGGACCGGCTTGCTGACACCGCCCAGACTGCCGATGACGTTGTTCACCAGTGCTTCGCGTTGTGCGTCGTTCATCACTTCGCGTACCAGCGTTCCGGGCTGGCCGAAATCATCGTCATCCTTACGGAGCGTGTACGCTGCCCGAATAAATTCGCCGCTGGCATCCCAGCCGGTCTGTTCCGGGTACTTCTCAGCGTCAGGAACCGGACCGCCCTTGGAGTTGGGGGCGTAGACAGGGTCGGAGACCTTGTCGATACGCATGGTCCCGCCCTTGCTGTAGTTGTTGACCGGTACAATGGGCTTGTTTACCGGGATCTGCTTGTAGTTGACGCCGAGGCGTGCGCGGTGGGCGTCCGCGTAGGAGATCAGGCGGGCCAGTAGCATTTTGTCCGGGCTGGGTCCGATCCCGGGGGGCATGCTGTTCGGCTCAAAAGCGGCCTGTTCGATTTCCGAATGGAAGTCGGTTGGGTTGCGATCGAGAGTCAGTTTTCCAACCTCGTGCAGCGGATAGTCTTCATGGGGCCAGACCTTTGTCAGATCAAACGGGTTGAATCGATAGGTCTTGGCGTCCTCAAAAGGCATGATCTGGACTTTTAATGTCCAACTGGGGAAGTCACCCTTGCTGATCGCATCGAAGAGATCACGGCGGTGATAATCGGCATCGTCACCGGCGATACGGTCGCCTTCTTCCTGGGTGAGGGTTTCAATGCCCTGATCGGTCTTGAAGTGGTATTTGACCCAGAACTTTTCTCCTTTGGCGTTGACCCACATGTAGGTGTGGCTCGTGTAGCCGTTCATGTGACGATAGCTTTTTGGAATACCGCGATCACTCATGAGAATGGTGACCTGATGGGCGGACTCAGGGGAGAGTGTCCAGAAATCCCACTGCATGTCGGCATCTCGGAGTCCACTGTCGGCGCGACGCTTTTGTGAATGGATGAAGTGGTGGAATTTCATGGGATCACGGATGAAGAAGACCGGCGTATTGTTGCCGACCATGTCGTAGTTGCCTTCACTGGTGTAAAACTTCACTGCGAACCCGCGCACATCACGCCATGTGTCAGGGCTGCCGCTTTCACCGGCAACAGTGGAGAATCGGGTGAGCACATCGGTTTTGGTGCCGGGCTGGAAGAGCGCTGCCCGGGTGTAGGCGCTGACGTCGTGGGTTACTTCAAAGTGGCCGAATGCCCCGGATCCTTTGGCATGTGGCTGACGGTCCGGTATCATCTCGCGATTGAAGTTGGCCATCTGCTCCATGAGGTAGTGATCATGGAGAACAATCGGGCCGTCGGCTCCGACGCTCAATGAAAACTCATCACTTGAAACGGGGATTCCTGCATCATTGGTTGTAACTTTTGATCCTTTTACCATCGAATGACTCCTTATCTCGGATTATACATCGAATTAAAGGTTGCCTACTGAACGGTTAAATCAATCCGTTAAAGATTTTCCGCACCAGCGTAGCAAAAATCAGCCATATCTCAACTAGAATAGTGAAATTGGTTTCAACTTTAAGAATGCAGTCGGGTTTCGGATGCGTCATGGAAAATGTACAGGATGCATCTAGAGGAGGGGTCTTTTTGCGGTCGGATGGTCGATGTATCCAATGCAACTAGGATTTTGAAAGTTGTGTTTCTAACATTCAGGAAAAATTGGTTAAAATTTTTTAGTAATAGGCTTTGTAAAATCTTGACTTGCGACGTGTCTGCTTTATTCAATGCGTACTCAGTTAACCTTTAACTTCCTTGGAGGATGCTATGACTATTGCAAAGTTGAACCCTTGGAATTGGTTCAAAAAAGAAAACGAACAAGAGCAAAATCTTCCGGTCACCCAAACCGGGGAGATGGCACAGAGGACCCATTCTCCGCTGGACCAGTTCCATGCAGAATTTGATCGTATGGTTGATTCCGTGTTTTCGGGCTTCGGCCTTCCGTCGCCGGGACGCATGCATCAGTGGCCTGGCAGCGGCCTGAGTAAAGCTGCGATCAAGCCCAGCGTGGATGTGTACGGTACGGACAAGGAGTACGTGGTGGAGGTCGACCTGCCCGGCGTGGACGAAAAAGACCTCAGCGTTGAACTGCGTGACGACATGCTCGTCCTTTCCGCCCAGAAGCAGCATGAGGAAAAAACCGAAGACAAAGGGTACTATCGGGTGGAGCGTTCCTATGGCTCTTTCCGCAGGGTGCTCAATGTTCCCAAGGATGCTGATCGGGACAACATCAACGCCAAGCTCGACAAGGGCGTATTGTGCATCACCATGCCGAGAACCAAAGTTGTTGAAGGGAATGCCCGTAAAATCGCGGTAGAAAGCACTTCTGCCCAGTAGTCAATTACCAATATGAAAATGAGACCCTGCCGTCAGGCGGGGTCTCTTCACATGCTCAACCAGGAGGAAGAAATGCATTATCAGTGCGTCAATTGCGACTGGAAAGGCCCTTGGGACGAATTGATCCACGAAACCATTTGTCCCCGCTGTCGGAGCGGTGCAAAGCCATTGCTGGAAAATGAGGGCATGTCGGCTCAGGCGGCCCACGGAACTGCTGCCGCTGTGGCCGTCAGCTCACCTCCACAGTAACAATCATCGTGATGGTGGAGTAATGCGTAGGCAGTCCTTAACACATGGGGCTGCCTTTCTATTTGGATGAGGGGCACTCCACAGGAAGACTGTATCGTTCGCGTATGGCGGCATATCCCGACGTTTTCTTAAACTCCTGCAGTGCATGGTCGAACTGACGCACAAAGTCCGCTGTGGCGCGTTTTCTGGAGAAACCTATGAATAGGTTGCCTCCGCTGATCGGGGTTGGGGCGAAGGAAATGACGTTTTGCAGTCCTTTTGCGCGAACGGCCTGTTCACCGAAGACTCGATTGGCAATGAACGCATCGATTCTTCCAGCCATCAGTTTGCGTATGTTGAAGGCTATGTCGCTGACCGGTTCTTTGGTGAAATTGTCTGCCTTGTCGAAATCGGCTGAATACGAATACCCGAACTGGGTCCCTATGGTCATGCCGGAAAGGTCGGCCAGGGAATGGTAGGTGAGCGGTTTGTTATTCAGGTAAAAGATGTTGGAATTACTGTTTGAAAGGGGTTCCTCTGGAAAGAGGATGTAGGCCAGCCTGTCGGTGGTTATCGAAACGTCGAGCAGGGCGTCAGCTTCACCTTCCTTGATCATGTTGAGGCAGCGTTTCCACGGCAGAAACTCGACATGGATATCGATACCCATTTGCTCGAATACGGATCGGACGACCTCAAAATCCACTCCGGTGGGTTGCCCGTCCTCGACATAGACGAATGGCTCCCAGGGTTCGGTGACAAGGTGGAGGGAGCGGGACAGGGCAGAGTGGGTAATGGTAAGAGAGAGGAGCATGGCGATCAGGAAGCATGTCATACCTTTCAACGTGAAGAGAGGAATGGTTCGGCATGCGATGATGGATGATCGTTTTCCGTGTCTCATAATCGGGTAATGACAAACTCCCATCGGTTACGCAAGGGGGGTAAGGGTAAATCCCCTGCGTGCGCTCAGTCAGAAGTACTCCCGCCCTCATCACTTAGTGGTGCGAGGGCAGGAGTACAATGGTGGCAAGTCTATGACGTTTTGCTGTTATATGTCGGACGATGTCCGCTTCTTGTCGAATTCGACGATGAAGTACACGGCCAGTCCGCACGCCAGTATCTTTATCCAGTCCAGCAGATTGATGGGCGCGCTGGAAAAGAGGGTGTTCATGAACGGGGCATAGGTGAATATCAACTGGAGCACCATCATGGTGGTGAAGCCGCCCAGTATCCACTTGTTAGTGGTAAAGCCAAGCTCGAACGGTGAGCGCTTGAAAGAGCGTGAGTTGAACAGGTAGAAGGCTTCGAGCACCACAAAGACGTTCACGGCCATGGTCCGGGCCTTCTCCACTGTCGCACCGTTGATCAGCTCCCACTTGAACAACCCGAATGCGCAGACCAGCAGCAGGAGACTGACGATGCCGATTCGGCGCAGGATGGTCTTGTCCAGAATGGGCCTGTCCGGGTCGCGTGGATCTCTATCCATGATGCCCGGTTCTTTTGGTTCAAAGGCGAGCATCATTCCCAGGCAGGCGGCTGTTGTCATGTTGATCCAGAGAATCTGGACCGGCAGGATGGGCAGTGTTGCGCCGAACAGGATGGCCGTGAGGATGACCAGTCCTTCACCCGCGTTGGTGGGTAGCGTCCATGCAATGAACTTCACGAGGTTGGCAAAGACCCCGCGTCCTTCCTCGACAGCGGCCTGAATGGTGGCGAAGTTGTCGTCGGTGAGAACCATGTCGGCAGCTTCCTTGGCCACTTCGGTTCCGGTGATGCCCATGGCAACGCCAATATCCGCCTGCTTGAGGGCCGGGGCATCGTTGACGCCGTCACCGGTCATGGCGCAGACATCGCCGTTCTTCTGCATGGCCATGACAAGGCGTAGCTTCTGCTCGGGCGATACGCGAGCGAAGACGGGAATGTCAGATACTTTTTCGGTGAGCTCCTTGTCGCTCAGTTCCGCTATCTCGCGGCCTGTCATTACCGGGCAGTCCTTGCCGATATCACAGCCGGGGGCCCGTAGTCCGAGGCGAAGCCCAATGGCTTCTGCTGTCAGGGCGTGGTCGCCGGTGATCATCTTGACCCTGACTCCGGCATTCTGACAGGCGGCAATGGCGGCCTTTGCCTCTTCGCGAGGCGGATCGATCATGCCCTGCAAGCCGACAAATTCCATGCCCATGCAGGCATCGGCACGGATAAGCTGCTCGTTGGCCCGCACTTTCTTTCTGGCAAAGGCGAGCACTCTCAATCCCTTGGAGGCCATTTCGTGCTGGGCAGCGATGATGGTGTCACGGTCCAGTTCGACGACTTCACCCGAAGGGAGCATCATCTCCTTGCAGCAGCCGAGGACCTTTTCCACCGCGCCTTTCACGTAGGCAATCCGGCCTTCTTCCAGCTCATGTAGCGTGGACATATACTGCCACTCAGACTCGAAGGGGAGTTCATCCACCCGCTTGAATGCTTCATGCTCCTGCTGATGTTTAAAACCATACTTTTCAGCCGAGACAATGAGCGCGCCTTCGGTTGGGTCGCCTTCCACCATGGGGCGTCCGTCTTTCATGTAAATCTTTGCGTCATTGCACAGAAGGCCAGCACGGAGGCACTCATCGAGCGCCTTGTTGTCGCCCTGACTGCCGTCAGCCGGTGTGACGCTTCCTTCGCTGCTGTAACCGGTGCCGGAGACAATATACGAATGCCCGCCGCTACGGATTTCCTGAACCGTCATCTGGTTTTCCGTGAGGGTGCCTGTCTTGTCCGAACAAATGACAGTGGTGCCGCCAAGGGTTTCCACGGCGGGCAGTTTGCGGATGATCGCCTTGCGTTCGGCCATGCGGGAAACACCCAGCGCCAGAATGATGGTCACGGCTGCCGGGAGGCCTTCGGGGATGGCGCCCACAGCCAGCGCGACTGCGGCCATGAAAATCTCGCTGATGGGTTCGGAGCGCATCAGGCCGAGAACAAAGGAGGCACCGGCCAGCACCATAATCGCAATCAGGAGCATGTGGCTGAAGCGGGTAATTTTTTTGGTGAGGGGCGTGTCGAGTTCGTCGGCTGAATCGATCATGCCCGATATGCGACCGATCTCCGTCTTGTTGCCTATGGAGACAACAACGCCCTTGCCCTGCCCGTAGCTGACCAGCGTACCGGCAAAGGCCATGCCTTTACGCTCCGCAAGTACGGTTTCCCGGTTCACGGCCTGTTCGTTTTTGGCTACCGGAAGGGATTCGCCGGTCAGGGTGGATTCGTCGATTCGCAGCTCCTTGCCCGACACGATACGGAGGTCGGCCGGGACCTTGTCTCCTGAACGGAGCAGAACGATATCACCCGGTACGATCTCTGCCGCCGGGATTCTGATTTTTTGCCCGGAGCGGAGCACCATGGCTTCGGTGCCCATGCTGGCGGACAGGGAATCAAGTGCTTTGACCGCCTTGGATTCCTGAATATAGCCGACGACGGCGTTGACCAGAACAACGGCCATGATGACACCGGAATCGACCCATTCGCCCAGGAAGCCGGTGACTATACCAGCGACAATGAGAATGTACACCAGCGGTTGGTGGAACTGCAGCAGGAACCGCTCAAGATCGGTCTTTCCTTTTTTGCCGGTGATGACGTTCGCACCGAAGTTCTTCTGCCGTCGATCTATCTCGAAATCATCAAGGCCTTTATCGGGTTGCACGCTCAGCAGCTTGCAAACCTCATCACTTTCTATTTGATGCCAATGCTTATCAAGCAAAGTCTCCATGTGTGTATCCTCTCGAACAAAATTTGTTGGGTGAACTGGAATCATACACATACCACAGAAGAAGGATCAAGACATGTCATAATAGCTGTCCCTTCTTTCAATTGACAACAATCTGTCCGGGTGACATACCTTTATAGTAAGTATTGTCATATCTTTTCAACCATCTGCCAAACTGGAAGGCGTATGTTTTTCTTTGATAAAAAGTTATGCAAAGAGCCTCTGGACGACCCCCTGATCAGACGGCTGTGGGCATTGATACGTCTTTCTGTCCGCGTGTTGGCGGTGTTGATGACCCTTGTCATTGTCTGGGGCATTCTTGATGTGATCTGGGTGTTGTACCAGCGCGTCACGACCGCACCCTACATGCTGCTCAATATCAACGACATCCTGGCGACTTTCGGGGCGTTCATGGCGGTTCTGATTGCCATAGAAATATTTGCGAACATCGTGATATATCTCGAATACAGGATGATACACCTCAAGCTGGTCATATCAACGGCCTTGATGGCTGCGGCACGAAAGGTCATCGTGCTGGATTTCAAGGTGGACGACTATGAGATAGGCTTTGCCCTTGGCGCGGTCATCATTGCGCTTGGCATCTGCTACTGGCTCGTGGGACACTATGAATCAAAGGGCGGTGATGACGTCGGAATCATCGCGGAACCGTGTGATTTGCCTGATAAGGACTCATAACTGCGGGAACGACGTTTCCCCAACGGAGTGATGATGTTTAAAAACGTATTGTTGGATCTTGGGTCTACCGTGGATGGGCGTCTGGTCGCTCATGTGGCTGATTTCTGCCGCAAGGCCGACGCCGAGCTGACGGTTCTGAATGTGTTTGAAGAACCGTCCAGATCGGTTTCCAGTTATTTCTCTGCGCATCACAAGGATCTTCAAAATATCATTCTCGAAAACTACGGCGAACAGCTGGATAACGCCCTGAGTGACAGCGGGTTGGATGCACAGGCGTTCACCCGAGAGGTCCGGTGGGGCAAGGACTTCATCGAAGCCATCAAGCTGGTTCATGAAAGAAAATTTGACCTGCTGATATCCGCTTCACAGGAAAACGCCGGTCCCCCGGACAGCACGGCTATGCATCTCATGCGCAAGAGCCCGTGTCCGGTATGGATTCATCGAGGCGACCTGTGGAAGGGGGCTGTGCGGGTGCTGGCTGCGGTCAATACTTCGGACACCTCGGACGAGAATCGCCGCCTCAATGCCAAGATCATTCGCCACGGCATGCACGTTAACAACATCCTCCGTGGGCATTTGCACATTATATCCTGTTGGTCCGGCTATATGGAGTCTGTTTTGTCCAGCCCCCGGTTCAGCGAACAGGAGAAGGTCGACTATCTTGATTTTGAACAGAAGCAGACAGAGCAGGAGCTTGCTGCACTGGTCAAAGCCGAAGGCGTCCCGGATACAGCCAAAACCAAAATCATTCATGGCAGCCCGGCCCAGGTTATTCCCCGGTACGCTGCCGAGCAGAAGATGGATGTTGTGGTCATGGGCAGTGTCGCTCGAACTGGGATTCCCGGACTGCTGGTTGGTAACACGGCCGAAAAGATCGTGGCCAATCTTGACAACTCCATCCTCGCCATCAAGCCGGACGGCTTTGTCTCGCCGGTGAGTGGATAGGGATTTCGCCAGAATAAAACCGCTTTACAGTAATGAAGGGCCTGGGTTTGCATCCAGGCCCTTTTCTTGTGCTCAATGTTGGGGAGGCAAAGTCTCACTGTGTGCTTATGGCACCATGTCAACAGGATATGTTGTTCCTTTTTTGCCTGTTCTTGTCCCTGAAACGCCCTGATTCATTTTCGGCAGAAAACCGGAGCTATGCTCGTGCGGATTCTCCGGGATTGTCCCGGGAACGAAAAACGGGAGGTTCTTTTGAACTCGGTATACGCATATCAACTCAGGCATGACCGGACCGGTCGAATCGTGGAGAAAGTCGAAACAGTCAAAGGCAAGGCTGTCAAATGGACGTATCGGTACGACAAGAAAGGGCGGTTGCACGAAGCGCATCTGGATAATCGGCTGGTTTGCCGATGCCTGTACGACAAGCAGGGCAGGCGAAGCCAGGACAGCTTTCCTGCCACGCATGGAAGCGAAGTGCGAAACTATGGTTACACCGTGGACAACAGACTCCAGCAGGCTGGCAACAATGGGTATACGCACGATGCAAACGGATTCCGGACAATCTGGAATCACAAGGGCCAATACACCACATATCAGTATGCACCGGACTACCGTCTGTTGAAGGCTGAGCAGGAGAATGACGGAATCATCTTCACCTTCGACCATGATGAAAACGGTCAGAGAAAAACCAAATACCGCAATAATACGCCGGTAGAGGCATACCAATGGCTCGATGCGATACGCCTGGCAGGGTTTCACGACGGTGAAACAGGGTATTCGTTTGTGTACAACGGTGACGAACGCACACCATATGCCCTGAAGGGTGAAGATGGTCCATTAGCGTATCTTCATTATGACCAAATTGGCTCCCTGCGCGCTGTTGCAGACGAGTCCGGCAATGTGATAAAGGAAATCCTGTACGACCCGTTTGGCGGTATTATCAGGGATACAAATCCGGATTTGCGTATCCCCATTGGTTTTGCCGGTGGGCTGCACGACCGGGACCTCGGTTTTGTCCGTTTCGGCTGGCGGGACTATGACACCTTCACCAGCCGCTGGACCGCCCCCGACCCCATGGGCGACGCAGGCGGTGACCCGGACTGGTATGGGTATTGTCTGGATGATCCGGTTAACGGGGTTGACCCGTTGGGGTTGGAGACCCGAGGTTTAGGCTTGGGGCTTAATCTGTCCGGCCTTGGACTAACGGGGGGCGGTAGCTTTATGTTGTCGGAAGATGCAAATGGCGAGCGTGTTATAGAATATAGTACTGAATATGGCACTACAAATGACTTTGGGTTGAGTGGCACCGCGACATATCAAAAAACCAACGCTGAGAACGTGGATCAATTGAGCGGCAAATCAACCAAAATCGGCGGATCCATCAACATCCCTACCCCAATTGGTTCAGTAGGCGGAGGGCTAGAGGATATTAAAGGGAAAGGGTATGAGGGGAAAAATATGAACATTTCATTCTCCCCCAAATTTAAACAAATAGATTGCGCCTCCCCCCATCCTTTGGACCACTGATCGGTCTTTTTAAGGTGGAGCCCGGCGTCCGAGTTTGTGCCTCCGAGGAGGCGGGTCGCCATAGCCGTTGTGGAGCGTAGCCCGTCCCCGTAGGGGCGGCCCGAAGGGCCGAGGGCGGAGCGGAGCAACGGCTACGAGCCAAGTCAATGAACATTCAAGTTGCCCCTGTATACGTCAGCGGGAGTTCTTTTGTCCAACGACGAATGACCGCGCTCCTCGTTGTAGTACCGAAAATAGCGCGTAAGCCCATGGTATAGCTCGATCCCATCACAGTACGCCCTGGGGTAAATATCCTCATATTTCACCGTCCACCACAGCCGCTCAATGAAGACGTTGTCGATTGCGCGACCTTTGCCGTCCATGCTGATTGCAATTCCCTTGCTCTGCAGAACTCCGGTAAATTCACGACTCGTGAACTGCGCTCCCTGGTCCGTGTTGAACACCTCCGGCGTAGAGATGCGCAAAGCCTTGTTGAGCGCATCCACGCAGAAAGAACTATCCATCGAGTTCGATAGCTCCCAAGCCAGCACGAAGCGGCTCCACCAGTCTATCACTGCCACCAGGTACAGAAAGCCGCGCTGCATGGGGATGTAGGTGATATCAGCGCTCCAGACTTGATTTTTTCGTTCAATGGCAACTCCTTTCAGCAGATAAGGAAACACGGGATGCTCCGGGTTGGGGACACTCGTATGCGGCCCTGGAGTAATGGCCTGCAAGCCCATCATCTGCATCAGTCGCTCAACCCGCTTGTGGTTGACCTGATGCCCTTGTGTCCTCAGCCAATCTGTCATGCGCGGCGAGCCGTAATCAGGCTGACGCAGGTACTGCTCGTCGATCAGACGCATCAGGGCCAAATTTTCATCGGATTCGGCTACAGGCTTGTAGTAAAATCCCGAACGGGAAATGCCTGCCAACTTGCATTGCCGCCGGATGGAATACTCCCGATCTGGTTTGATCCACTGGCGGCGCACCTCAAGCGGCAGGCTTACAACTTTTTTTCAAGCCACTTGATGTCCATCTTGAGCCGACCGATCTCCTCAAATAACGGTGCGGTTATCTCCTCCTGGCTTTTGGCTTTCTTGCCACTGGAAAAGATGTCATCGACATTCTCAAGGAGCTGCCGCTTCCACGTGGAAATCTGATTGGGGTGCACTTTGTACTCCGCAGCCAGTTGCGCAAGCGTCTTCACGCCACGAATCGCCTCAAGTGCGACCTTGGCCTTAAACTTGTCCGAATGTTTCCGTCTTTTGCTGCTCTTTGTCATGCGTCCTTCCTTATCGGTTTAAGGACGCTGACTCCACCTTAACCGGTGGTCCGAATTTCGGGGGAAAGCGCAGATATCCCAACTAAGGTCGGGTCCGGGAGTATTAAACACGAAAACACGAAGATAATTCGTGTGCCTAAAATACAGCGGGAATATGACCCAGATCTTTGGTAAAAAAACAACACAGCCGAAGGACTAATGTCCTTCGGCTTATCAGGATCATAAATGGACAAAAACTACATTCATAACACTGGCAGCTCCTACTTTGACTTTTATTTCTACAAATTTGGGTATCTATTTTTAGGAGTGATATGGGCTATTTTTGCATACGATGCATATAATGCGGATGGTCAACTCTTTTTTATAAGGGCATCATTCTCATTTATTGTGTTGGTATTATCCGATGCAGTGGTTGTTCCTGTTGCCCGAAAAGGTGGCTTGATAACCTTCCATCATCTTTGGAGACAGTCACGGGTTTATCCTTCCAAGATTCGTTTGTTGTTTTTGAGTTCAGGTGGAAGATTTAAGAGTAATCGTAAACTAAAACTACGGCTTTTTGCGTTCTTTGGGCCACATTTCTGGAATTTTTATATAGGTGTATGCGACATAGAAAACGATTTGGCCACTGATCTTGAAGAGAAAACGAATTGTAAAATAATCTCGATATGATGGGATTGGCTTGCGCTGGTTTGGACTGGATAGATATTCCATCCACAATAACGGGCAAGTACAAATGATAAGAGGGGCGTTTAGCTCCACCACATGGGTGAAAAATGAAAAAGGCTGGCTTGTTGATAGCCGTGATACTGGTTGCTTTTTTTGGGGCTAATTCACACAGAAATGAGCTTGCAGTTTGGTTTAATAGTGATTCGTTTTATAAGCCAATTTATTCCAGTAGTTTTGACGTGTCTCAACCGGGGACTGTGGTCCGCGCCGAACTAACACCTGCGTATGAAGTTGAACACGGATTTCATCTGAGCTTTCCATGTGAAAGTATACCTCTAGACAACTTTGCCAATTTGGATGGCTCTATTCGATACACAATTGAATCCAAGGGTATCAAGTTAGTGTCTCGTACAATACAAATTCCCTCGCACCCGATAAGTATTTTGGAAAAAAATGGGTGCGAGATTGTTCTGTTTACTTTTGAACTTCCTTACAAAGGACACGAAATAGTAACACTTGAGGTTGTAAAGTCCCCTTTCATAGGGCCAGTTAACGGTAGAGACTCCCGGCAGTTTTCGGGGGGTTGCCCAGAGGGTAGGGGGTACCCCCTGCCCTTTGGGCAGCAAAATTTATCGGCGACATATTCCCCAGGGATTCATGAGGACGTTCCTCGTTGTACTCACGGATAAAGTCCTCCGTAATGGCCCGAACTTCGCTCAGGCTGTTGAACACGTACAAATCAAGCACTTCTTCTCTGTAGGTTCGGTTGAACCGCTCGATGTATGAGTTCTGGGTGGGTTTGCCAGGCTGAATGAACTCCAGATTCACGCCATGCGATTCGGCCCAGGCCGCCATGACAGTCCCCGAGAACTCTGGACCATTGTCCATTCGCAACCTCTCGGGATAGCCGCCACGCTCTTCGGCTACCCGATCCAGCACCCTTACCACTCGTCCTGCTGGCATATTGGTATCGATCTCCACGGCCAAGGCCTCACGGTTGTAATCATCTACAGCGTTGAAAGTCCTGAAGACGCGACCGCTGTAAAGCGTGTCCCGCATGAAATCTATCGACCAGCAATAGTTTGGCGCAAGCGGTTGGGCCACTGCCGTCCGAGAGGCTTGCGGAAGCCGCTTCTTGGCCTTGCGCTTCAGGTTCATTTTCAAGAGGCAGTAAACCCTCCAGACCTTCTTGTGGTTCCAGGGCTTGTCCTGCTGTCGAAGGACGTTGAAAAGCTTACTGAAGCCCCATGTAGGCTTTTTCTCGGCCAGTTCAGTCAAGGCTGCGATGACATCGCTGTCGTCCCGCGGATGCGGCTTGTAGGCGTAGTAGCTCCTACTGATGCCCATGGCCGCGCATGCCTTGCGCAAGCTCAACTCAAACGCGTTGACCATGTGCATGACAAATTCCTTGCGTTGAACTGGCCTCAGAGTTTTTTTTCGATCACATCCTTGAGCGCCATGTTTTCCAGGCTGAGGTCGGCGAACATCTGCTTGAGCTTACGGTTCTCCGTTTCGAGATCCTTCATCCGTTGGATATCGGATGCCTCCATGCCGCCATACTTTGACTTCCACTTGTAGTACGTGGCGCTGCTCACGCCGTGCTCGCGGCAGACATCGACGACAGTTCGTCCGCCTTCCACTGCCTTCAGGATCTTGACGATCTGGTACTCGCTGAACTTCGATTTACGCATGCAAAACTCCTGTCCCATTTTGGGCCAGAAGTCTCTACTTGGCAATGGACCTACTTTACGGGGACTTTACAAGGTGAGCATCGAAGAGCCAATACTGAAGCTGTCTAGCTATCAGAATATTCGATGCGAAGTAGCCCCCGCCTATTGGCCCAAGTAACGCTTCACACGAGGTTGCAACTGCAATCGTAGGCACTGGAGCATATACAGCGGCTAAAGCTGCTGACTGGGTTGGGCAGAAAACCGACAAAGACTACGGCAAAGACAAGCCCACGGCCACAGAAGGAGTCCATGACGCCATGGGCAAGGTGATTGGAATCAACTCGGGTATTGTCGGCGCGGCAGGTACAGCCGGTGCGGCTAAGGCTGCTCCCGGAGCAGTGGCGGGTGCAATGCAGCATCCTGAGAAAATAGCCGTTGGTTCAAGGGTGACAGCTGATTTCGTTACCGGGGCTCTCGATCCTGGGCCACCGCCTACGTCTTGGGCTGGTGCAGGAGGATATGCTGTTAAGACTGGACTCGATTGGCACAAAGATAGATTTGGGAGATAATGTGAGGATTAAGATCGGAGAACTATTGGTAAGCCTCCTGTTCATTTTCAATGGGAGTGCGATGATTCTGACAGAATATTACAAGATTAGGGGGCATCCTGTTTATCCATGGGTTCCATATTTGAGAAGTGGCCTCGGTTCTTCGGACCACTGAGCGACGATTTTAAGGTGGACACGTTTACGAGCTACGCCGCTCTTTCGTTCCAGGCCAGAGGGGGTACCCCCTCTGGCCTGGAACGGTTCTGATATATCTCCATCGGCTTCTTGCCGTCAAAAGCAAAATGCGGACGTCGATTGTTGTAGAAATCGAACCACCAAGCCAAGGCTTGCCGCAGTTCGCTTCCGGTTCCCATCTCACGCAGGTAAGCACATTCATATTTCAACGAACGCCACAGACGCTCGATCATCACATTATCCATCCATCGGCCTCGACCGTCCATGGAGATACGAATTCCAGCCTCTCTGAGCGTCCGTGTGAACTCGTAGCTGGTGAACTGTGATCCCTGGTCGGTGTTGAAGATTTCCGGCACCCCATAACGATTCAGGGCTTCTTCCAAGGCAGACACGCAGAAATCAGCATCCATCGTGTTTGAGAGCCTCCACGACAGGACGGCCCGACTGTGCCAGTCCATGACCGCCACAAGGTATAAGAAGCCGCGTGTCATGGGGATATACGTGATGTCGGCACACCAAACCTGATTGGGCTTCGTAATCGCCTTGTGCCGCAGCAAATACGGATACGTCTTATGTTGCGGATGCGGATGGCTTGTCTTTGGCTTTTGGTAAATCGCCATCAGGCCCATTTTACGCATCAGACGTCGTACCCGTTCACGACCGACCCTTTGCCCTTCGTCTCGTAGGGTATTACGCATCTGTCTGGAACCGAAAAACGGCAGCTCCATAAACAACTCATCGATTCGGCGCATAAGGGCCAGGTTGGCCGGAGATTCGCCGATCGGTTCGTAGTAGTACGTCGATCGGTACAGCTTGAGAATTCGGCATTGCCGCCGGATACTGAGCTCGGGGTGAGTCTTGTCGACCACCTCTCGCCTTCGCTCACAGCTCAAATTTTGGCGAAGGCTTGTTGCAAAAAATCCTTCTCCACCGTGAGCTGGCCAATCTTGGCGTGAAGCTCCTTGATCTGGGCCCCGTTATCCTGACGGCCGACGGCCTTGCCTGAAAAGGACGCCACGATCCCTTCCTTGGCCTGCTTCTTCCACTGGGAAACCTGATTGGGGTGTACGCCGTACTTGCTGGCGAGTTCCGACAGGGTGTGTTCCCCGGACAGGGCATCCAGGGCGACTCGGGCTTTGAATTCCGCGCTGAAACGTTTTCTCGTCTTGGACATGAATTGCCTCCTTCGGGCAGTTTATGTCCACCTTATCGAGTGGTCCAGTTTTCCGAGGCCACTTCTTTTGATATTGCTTGTGGGAATTGCCATACCTATATTGGCTTGGATTCTCCGCTCTCCCTCTAGAAATAAAAAAAGATGACAATACGAGGCAGCCACCTTGTCAATAAGTCAAGGTGGCTGCTTCATGAGCACCATGTAAGGAAGGGGCATGTTGTGTAGCCATGACCTCGGTTTTGTCCGTTTCGGCTGGCGGGACTACGACACCTTCACCAGCCGCTGGACCGCGCCAGACCCCATGGGCGACGCAGGCGGTGACCCGGACTGGTACGGGTATTGTCTGGATGATCCGGTGAACGGGGTTGACCCGTTGGGGTTGTTCCGGTTTGGAAAACGCCCGTTGGATTTCTTGCCTGATAGTTGGCACTGGATAGGTACTGATGGCTCGACTGCCGACAAAGGCAATTACGAATTGAAGCATGAACATGGCTTCTACGAAGATGGGAGTGACGATAATGTGGGGCTGTTTAAGGATGGTATTCAACGAGATCAAGATATCTCAAAATACAAACTTGACGAAACACACTTTGACGACAAGCGCATGAGACAGGCAGAAAAGAGCCTTGATCCGGGAAAGTATAAATTGATCAAAGGAGGAGGCGAGTCCAATAATTGTCAAGATTATGCCGATGCTCTGCGTGAACGTTATCGATTTATACGCAATGCGGAAAAACATTAACTCTATACACCCAGCCAGGAGAGACCTTTCCCTGGCTGGAAAAGATATACATGAAAAATTTCAAAATAATTCTCATTTGTATAGTCCTCGCAGGCGTATATTTTTATAATACCAACTGGTTTCAATCCTTTTTTTTATACGAACGTTTTTACGAAAACATAGTTGATGTGCCGTTCGATGTAACTAAGAAAGGAGAGACTCTTTCTATTCCACTCAACCACAAATTTAGTACTTGCTATGAGCTGAATGTGGCAGTTCCCGAGAAGAACCTTTACCACAATACACCTGTTGGCCCCGGAGCCCTGAAGTATAAATTCATTTCTGAAGGCCAAGTTCTCGCGGAGGGGCTGACGTTTCCAGCGGAGCGAAAAAACTTCACCCTTTATCGAGGGGTGTCTTTGATAACCATCCTGGTTTTTGATCTCCCTTTTCCCGGATCTGAAGAAGACTTGTCGCTTGAGTTGACTGTGGACACCCCCATGACCTTTCTCAATGAGTTCCAAGGCAAAATAAGGTGCAGCATTAGACCCAACTATAGTGCAGACAGAGGCGGATGCTATGAGGGAAAGATGAGGATTACCCAATAACATGTGCAGCATAATAGAGCCTGAATAGTATAATAAGCTGCTGACTGGGTTGGGCAGAAAGCCGATAAAGACTACGGCAAAGACAAGCCCACGGCCACAGAAGGAGTTCATGACGCCATGGGCAAGGTGATTGGAGTCAATTCGGGTATTGTCGGCGCGGCAGGTACAGCCGGTGCGGCTAAGGCTGCTCCCGGAGCAGTGGCGGGTGCAATGCAGCATCCTGAAAAGCTTGCGGCAGGCTCGAAGGCGTTTGCAGACTTTGCCTCAGGCTGGTTTGATCCAGGTCCGCCCTCCAACTCATTCTCAGGATATGCTGGAAGTGGTTTGCGCTTTCCCCCGAAATTCGGACCACCGGTTAAAGTGGAATCTGCGTCCTTAAACCGATAAGGAAGGACGTATGACAAAGAGCAACAAAAGACGGAAGCATTCGGATAAGTTCAAGGCCAAGGTCGCGCTGGAAGCTATCCGTGGCGTGAAAACGTTGGCGCAGTTGGCTGCGGAGTACAAAGTGCATCCCAACCAGATATCCACCTGGAAAAGGCAGCTCCTTGAAAATGCCGAAGGAATCTTTTCCGGTGGCAAGAAAGCCAAGAGCCAGGAGGAGGTCACCGCACCTTTGTTCGAGGAGATCGGTCGGCTCAAGATGGATATCAAGTGGCTTGAAAAAAAGTTGTAAGCCTGCCGCTTGAGGTACGCCGCCAGTGGATCAAACCGGATCGGGAGTATTCCATCCGGCGGCAATGCAAGTTGGCAGGCATTTCCCGCTCGGGGTTTTACTACAAACCTGCAGCCGAGTCCGATGAGAACTTGGCCTTGATGCGTCTCATCGACGAGCAGTATCTGCGTCAGCCGGATTACGGCTCGCCGCGCATGACGGATTGGCTGAAGACACAAGGCCATCAGATCAACCACAAGCGAGTTGAGCGACTGATGCAGCTGATGGGCTTGCAAGCGATTACTCCAGGGCCGCATACGAGTGTCCCCAACCCGGAGCATCCCGTGTTTCCTTATCTGCTGAAAGGAGTTGCCATTGAGCGAAAGAATCAAGTCTGGAGTGCTGACATCACCTACATCCCCATGCAGCGCGGCTTTCTGTATCTGGTGGCAGTGATTGACTGGTGGAGCCGATTCGTATTGGCTTGGGAACTGTCAAATTCCATGGACAGTTCGTTTTGCGTGGACGCACTGAGCAAGGCATTGCGCATCTCCACGCCAGAGATGTTCAATACGGACCAGGGAGCGCAATTCACGAGCCGTGAATTTACCGGCGTTTTGCAGAGCAAGGGCATTGCAATCAGCATGGACGGCAAAGGCCGTGCAATCGACAACGTATTTATCGAGCGGTTGTGGTGGACGGTGAAATACGAGGATGTTTACCCCAAGGCGTATTCTGATGGAATCGAGCTATACCATGGGCTTACGCGCTATTTTCGGTATTACAACGAAGAGCGCGGACATTCGTCGTTGGACAAAAGAACTCCCGCTGCCGTATACAGAGGCAACCTGAATGTTCATTGACTTGGCTCGCAGCCGTTGCTCCGCTCCGCCCTCGGCCCTTCGGGCCGCCCCTGCGGGGACGGGCTACGCTCCACAACGGCTGCGGCGAACCGCCTCCACGGAGGCACAAACTCGGACGCAGGACTCCACCTTAAAATGGCCGATCAGTGGTCCAAAGGATGGGGGGAGGCGCAGTTTTAAATGGATGTATAATAAACAAAAACAACGAAAGTAAGACAATCAATGAAGATCAAACTGGCAGAAATTGTGATGGGAGTCACTTTTATTGGAATAGGAATAATGGGCATGGAAGAAAAGGAACTATTCCATTATGATGTTCCTATTCCATTTCCAGATATTTTCAGTACACTTTGCTTCACTGTTGGAATTATGTGGCTTGTGGGACCCGCCATTATCCGATCAAGAAAACGCAATAAAGATTGAGACCTCTGCGCATCCCCTTTTCGCGTCCGTGCCTTGCGCTCCGCACCCAATTTGATGTTCTGACCGCACCCCAGCTTGGGCTCATTCCCGGCCTTTTCCTGCCATTTCTGGCCGAAATGCCGGATTTTGGACGCACCTCTCCCTTCAGGCTCGCGCCAGTCGAACAGCTTTTTTCAAATTGAACGCCATGGCGAGGATGTGGAACTCTCCCTCCACCTTCTCACGACCCACGTATCGGGACCGAAAGAATGCGTAGCCACGTTTGAGTGTGCCGAAGGCCCGCTCGACTATTTGCCGAATGCTGCTGATGTCACGGTTGCGGGTCTTTTCGAAGTCTGTCAGCCTGCCGCCACGAGGCGTCTTGTCCATGGTTCCGTCCTCCAAATCGCGATCAAACAGAATGTCCCGGTTCTTCCCGCTGCAATAGCCCTTGTCCGCATAAACCCGTGCGCCGGGATCAAGGCCGACGCCATTCACGAGCCGCTCGAATTCGCCCGTGTCCGAATGGTTCGCGGGAGTGATGTGACCACAGAGCAGAAACCCGTCTCGACTGTCCGTCGCGGCATGGAGCTTGTAGCCGTAATAGGCCCGATTTCTCTTGCGGAGCCAGGCCGCCTCCTCGTCATCCGAATAGCTGACCCGGCAGTCCACCGGCCCATCCTGTTCTTCGGCGTCCTCGGAACGGTCCTCAGGCATCACGTCGATAACCTTGCGCGGCCGCCGCTGCGACTCGACTACCGAGGCGTCCACCACGGCTCCCTCACGGACAAGAAGCCCTTGTCCTTCAAGCTGGCGGTTAAGCATGTCGAGCAAGGAGTCCAGCACCTTCAGGCGGATCAAACCGTTACGGAAACGGCATATGGTGGTCTCGTCCGGCACGTCGTCCTCGATGGAAAAACCGGTAAATCTGACAAAGGAGAGCCGGTCGAGCAGCGCCTGCTCCACGCCCGGATCACTCAGGTTGTACCAACGCTGCAAGAGCAGAATCTTGAACATCGCCAGAGGCGGATAGGCGGGATTGCCCACGGCGTTGGCCTTGCGCCTGATCTTCTTGCACAGAAAGGCGTTGATGGGCTGCCAGTCGATGAGTTCGTTGATCTCATCCAGAAATGTGGTCTTGGTTCTGCGGTGCCCCAGGAAGTAATCACCCAACCGAGGTCCTTTCTGCCGAATAGCCATGCCTTCCTCCTTTGGATGGAGAAATAATAGCATAATAAATCAAATAGTTAAAGAGTAAAAGTGTGGGATTTGCCGTGCAGAGGTCTCAGATTAGATAGAAATCAGAGAAACGAAGCTTTTGCCTTTTCGCTATTCCCCATCCTTATCAAAGAGATTCTTAAGGACGCTTTCTAAGAACCCTTTTTTGCAGCCGGTGAATGCCAATGTTCCCAACGGTCTGTTTGCTTTTCTTCTCCCCTCTGCTGCAGGCATGGCAGGAGCAACTGCAATCGGCGGCACTGGAGCATATACAGCGGCTAAAGCTGCTGACTGGGTTGGGCAGAAAACCGACAAAGACTACGGCAAAGACAAGCCCACGGCCACAGAAGGAGTTCATGACGCCATGGGCAAGGTGATTGGAATCAACTCGGGTATTGTCGGCGCGGCAGGTACAGCCGGTGCAGTTAAGGCTGCTCCCGGAGCAGTGGCGGGTGCAATGCAGCATCCTGAGAAAATAGCCGTTGGTTCAAGGGTGACAGCTGATTTTGTTACCGGGGGCTCTCGATCCTGGGCCACCGCCTACGTCTTGGGCTGGTGTAGGAGGATATGCTGTTAAGACTGGACTCGATCGGCATAAAGATAGATTTGGGAGATAATGTGAGGATTAAGATCGGAGAACTATTGGTAAGCCTCCTGTTCATTTTCAATGGGAGTGCGATGATTCTGACAGAATATTACAAAATTAAGGGGCATCCTGTTTATCCATGGGTTCCATATATGATATTGCTTGTGGGAATTGGAATTCCTGTTCTGGCCTGGTTTCTCCGTTCACCCAAACGCAATCAAGAAGATAAACAATAAACATCTGCCCAAGAGATGGTGCAGGTGCAGTGCCGCGTCTAAACTATCGTGTCGGGCTATGCGAAGCGCTAATGAGGAATAATATGGTCTGTGATAAATGTAGCAGTAAGGTGCGTAAGCACGATAAAAGAATCGCCGGATGGTTATGCATCATCATTGGAGTGTTCTCAGGCCTGCAGTTAAGCCCGACGCTGTCCTTCAAATTTGCCGGATCTCTGTATCTCTGGTTTATTTTGTTCATCGTGCCAGGCGTGCTGCTCGTAATATCGAAACCTCGGTACAATTATTGGTGTTCAAGGTGTAAAAGGATGGTTTCGGTTAAAGAAAGCCAGGAGCAGGCAGGTAAAGGGTAGCTGTGTAAATTACTGTAATACCTAACTTAGTACATGCGCTGGGGTGGGCATATCCATAATTCCCCTGGCTTGGTTTCTCCGTTCACCCAAACGCAATCAAGAAAAGGAAAAATAAAGAACCGCCTTACCGGATTGGCAAGGCGGTTTATTGTTAGCGGTTACTGAATGGGGTCATGCGGCCATGAGTTGATATGTCAATTCGTCCCCCTAGTCAGTGCTGGAATACCGTATTCCTTACGCCTGATATTTATCCAGAAAACGGCGCTCATCTTCAGCTGCACCAATGACAAGCAGCGAGGTGCCTTCGGTCAGCTTGACATTTGGGTCCGGGTTGATCTCCATCTCTTCTCCGCGCGACAGAGCGATCACGTTGCAGCCTGTATCGTCGCGAATATTGCTTCCAAGCAGCGTTTTGCCTGCAAGGGAAGGTCCTACCTCAACACGGAAGATATTCAGCCCCTCGGTCAGTGTCATGACCTTGCCCGGGCTCAGCAGGTTGATGATCGTATTGGCGGCCATGGTGGCGTACGACATGACCAGATCGGCCCCGGCTTTGTGCAGGACGGTGATGTTTCTGTCGAACGTCGCCCGGCTGATGATCTGGATGTCCGGCCTAAGCCGCCTGCAGTAAATTGTCAGGTAGATGTTCAGATCGTCGTTGTGCGTGGTGACGAATACAGAGGGGGCGCTATCGATGCCGGCGGCCTTCAGCACGTCGAGATCCGAGGCGCTGCCATGAATGTAGTGTATGTCGTCGTAAATGAGTTTGGGGTTCTTCTCCACGATCTTGTAGTCGATATTACGCTGTTCGAGCACTGCCGCCGCGGCTTGGCCTACACGCCCCCCACCGAGAATGAGCACAGGGGCTTCCATGGGTGGTGCCTCGCCAACAAACTTGTCATAGGTCTTCAGCTGTTGTTCGGTTCCAGCCAGAATCATAATGGCTTTTGAGCTGATGACAGTGTCGGGGCGGGCAGGGACCAGATGCCCATGCTCCCACAGGCCGACGATATTCATGCCGGTGGCGTCGCGCAGTCCGCAGTTCTTGACTGTTTTACCTACCAGCGGGGTATCCAGAGCAGGCGCTTCGGCTATGTTGAGCTGGCTGATGGTGCCGATGATGTTGCTGCGGGTGCCGGTTCCCAGTGTTCGCCGTGCAAGCATCTCGCCGAGCATGTTCATGAATTGGAGCACGTGGCTTGCCCCTGCCAGTTGCAGGATGTCGACGGATTCCTCGGAGTCGGCGTTGGCCACGACCTGCACATCCGCAGCTACCTCGCGAAGGGTGAAGGCGGCGTTGGTGTTCTTCATGTCATCGCTCAAAAGCACAACCATGGCCGCCTGATCGGCGCGTAGCAGGGAATATGTCTCGGGATTGTCGGCATCGCCCACCACCGCTTTATATCCTTGGTCAACCAGCTCCAGGGCGTGGTTCACTTCATCGACCAGAATGCAATACTGATAGTTGAACTGCCTGACTCGCGACGCAAGGCTGAGTGCGATCCTGTCGGAGCCGGTGATGATCAGGTGGCCCGTCGTATCCTTGGGCAGCTCTCTGGCAGCCCTCGATTTGCTCTGGGCCTCAAGGAAGGGCGCGTAGAAAAATTGAATGAAGGTGAACGGCAGCATCACCAGCAAAAAGACAATGCCTGACATGAGTACACAGAGCGAGAAGAGCTTGCCCAGATCGGAGGTGAAGGTGATATCGCCGAAGCCGAGCGTGGACATGACCGTCAGCGTCCAATAAAAACCTGTAATCCAGGAATAATATTGTCCTTCCATTTCCATTATCACATGGAACAGGAAGCTGTAGAGGGCGATGAAAAATGACAGAATCAGGACAAACCTGATGAGGGTATTCAGATTGCGTTGCGCACGACGGTCATGAAAAAAGTACAGCAACTGGGAAGGTATGAATTTCATTGCTCTCGCTCTGGTTTACGACCGATTCATTGTTCGATCATGAAGAATGTTGGCGATATTTATACAATTTCCGTCCGGCGCTGAAAAGGTAAATCATATTTAGGACGTGCGGAGGGGAGGGGCTATTATTCTTTCAGGCTAATCTTTTATTTCGGGATGTCGTTCATAAAACCCCTTCAGGGGCTCAAGAGAGGCATTACATGATGGGCAGAGGGCATTACTGGCTTCAGGATACTGCTTTTGACATGACGGGCATATTTTGAGGCCCTTTCTTGCATGATAGCGCAGCCGGTGTCCCCATATGCCATACCATATAAGCAAAAAGGCCAAACCACCCCACACCCAATTTTCATGTTCAGAAACGGGCAGTTCTCCATAAGCTGGGGTTCCCGGAGGGGTGAATATGCTTAAAAGCATTACGGAAACCCCGGCCAATACTGCCATCCATTTTATTTTAATTCCATTCTTACTCATTCAGCACCTTCATTTGCCCGTCTTCAGCATCACCAGAGTCGCCATAAATTCGATCACATAAAAGGTCATAGCTTGGCGTCTATATTCATGAAATTATAGATAATTTATTGGGTTGTCATTCCTTGCGATTGCGAGAGGGAGAGCGGAGAATCCAAGCTAAAGTTGGTATGGCTATTCCTGCCAGGATTAGAACCCAAGCAAAGAATGTCGGGTATATGATTGGCACATCGTAATGGTGCATAGTCCCATTTAACAAACCAAATATTCCTGCTGCAATGAGCGCTAGACCTAGGCCCAATTCCGACACTTTGATTCGCATTCTCTTCTTTTTCTCCAGTCGTTATACCCACCATATGCTTTACGCATTCCGCTTCCCAAATCCGAACAATCCCAACGGATCAGTTCCGTTCACCGGATCATCCAGACAATACCCGTACCAATCCGGGTCACCGCCCGCATCGCCCATGGGGTCTGGGGTGGTCTGTCGCCCTTATGAGGTAGCCGCTTTGTCAATGTGACTAAGCGGCTATTCATGCTGTTATTCCTTATTCTTGCGAGATGGAGATCTAAGGAACCAAGCAGCAATGGGAATGCCAAAGCCTACGGCTACGAGTACGGCACCAAACAGTCTCGGATAGAGTATTTGCACTCCCCATCGATACATCTCGTCACTGTCAATTCCAGACAGTCCGATAAAGATGAAGAGAAGACCCATTAGCAGTTCCCAGGATTTAACTCTTTTCAACGTCGTTTCCTCCATTGTTCCTCAAGCTCTTCATAGCCTTTTTGGGCTCCGCTTCCAACCACTCCAGCAGGGGTCTGCGGTGGCGGACCAGGGTCAAAAAAACTATAAACTAAGTCTGTTCCAGCAACAGTTTTGCCGGGGTGGCGGGCTGCTGCTACCGCTGCGGCCGGAGCCGCATTTGCCGCTCCAGCCGCACCAACAATGTCCGGCGCAGGAGTCGGTGGGTTTACAACTAGGACTGTGACCGATTATGCCTATGATGAATGGAGAAAGCGTAGATGAGAGTAAAGTTTTGGGAGTGGTTAATTGGGATCATGTTCACGCTGATTGGGTGCTACATGATTTGGACCAAGAACTACGAGATCAGGGGACATCCTGTTTATCCATGGGTTTCGTATCTAATTTTAGTTTTGGGAATTGCAATACCCATACTCGCTTGCTTCTTTCGCTCCCGAAACCAAGCCAATGACAAATGATAAAAAGCCCCGGAAACACCAATCTCCGGGGCTTTCTAGCATCAATTTATACGCAACTTTACACGCAAAAGAACAACAGGCTGCAGTACTAACTGTAACCGTTGAAATATCTGGCGTCCCCAAAGGGGGTTGAACCCATGTTGCCCGCGTGAGAGTGATCGGCCGGATTAAACACTTTATCAAACAATCTGAGATGCTTGATAAAATTCTTTCAAGCTGCGCACAAACCCAAGAAGCTCAAGACAATTTTTGAGACCAAAAGATTTCGACACGTTGAAATTGCACGAAGTTGAGGATAACCGCCCGCCAATTGAAGAAGAATGAGTATGCTCCTCAATTATATCAGGGATGCTTTCCGGCTTGATCTGAGGTGAGACTGTCAGCTTTTGCGGTCAAATATGAACACCCCGATGATGTTTGTCTTCGGGGTATTTCATATTAATACATCATTATGGGACTTGATTTACTTCCTGAGTTTCGAACCGCATGAGGGGCAGTTCCCAACAGATGTGTCATCCGAACTAAAAACTTCTCCGCACTTCGGACAAGTCGTCTCGTCGGGAACAGTTTTCGACATGGAGTTCCACAACAGGTAGAGACCTATCCCTATGGATACTGCGGCAGCAGGCACATTGAATGGACTGATATCTGCTTCAACACCGCCCTTAAATGACACTACAGGGTCATTAATCAAGCTTGCTCCAAATAGGACTAGCATTGCTCCAGCGATTAATTCCACCCAGCCGATTGGTGGGATCTTGTTTCTGTTTGGCTCACTTTTTTTACTCATGAATAGACTAGTTTTTTGCCCTTATTTTGAGGTTGGTCCTTCACAAAATTTCAAAGAGAAATAGCTTCAGAATGTGGGCGGTCGCGTTAATTGCCATTGCCCCCATTCTCGCCAAAGATTGATTACCTTCTAACGACTATATCCGCTATTGCCAATGAATGTAAGATTTTACTGTTAGGAGCTAAAGGCACAAAAGGAGGGTGAGTCTATCAGACAGCATTATCCCGGTTGGCTGGTCTCTCCGGTGGTCTGAAGTTCAACCTTGGCGGAAAATGCGTGTTTTTTGTCATTGCCGCCAGGCGTTATCCTTCCTATCTTGTCATCATGAAAAAGCGCATGGAATTCTATTTCTATCAAGGCATGGTGGCTCTTGATGTTACCGGTCCCCTCGACGTCTTTAACGCTGCTGACGAATTGCTATCGCGCAATGGTAAAGAGCAGGAGGGGTACGAACTGATATTTTCTGCCAGTGAGATTGGTCTGGTGCCCACTTTATCTGGGTTGAATTTTTATGCTGATGCTCTTCCAGGAATGCAAGAAGTCGATACGTTGTTGGTGCCTGGAGGGATGGTCGCCGAAACAGCATCCACTGATCCAGCAAATGTTTTGGCTATACGAAGGGCCGCCCGAAGGGCAAAGCGGATAGTGTCTGTTTGCAGTGGTGCTTTCCTACTGGCTGCGGCTGGGATTCTGGATGGGCGAAAAGCCACCACCCATTGGTTGGTGACTGATCGTTTGGCAGAACTCTACCCAGATATCCACTTGGAACCTGATGCCATCTATGTACAGGACGGCAGTGTAGCGACCAGCGCAGGGGTCACAGCTGGGATTGACCTCGCCCTTGCGATGGTGGAGGACGATTATGGCCCGGCATTAGCTATTGAAGTGGCGAGACTGCTGCTTCTTTACAGAAAGCGACCCGGGAATCAGAGCCAGTTCAGTGCCATGCTTGATTTGCAGGCTAAGGCAAGCAAGCGCTTCAAGCCCCTTATCGATTGGCTTGAAACCCACCTGGATCAAAAACTCACAGTGGACCAGTTGGCTGAAAAGGCACACATGAGTCCACGCACTTTTGCACGAATTTTTCGGTCGGAAACAGGAATGAGCCCAGGCCGATTCATCGAGCAGTTGCGAATTGATCGCGCGCGCGAACTGCTCGAATCAGGCGCAGAAGGGCTTGAACTGGTTGCACGCGAATCCGGTTTTGGCCGTGAGGAGCGGTTGCGTCGAGCCTTTCAAAGAAGGCTCGGCATCAGTCCAGCTCAATACAGAGCCCATTTTAAAACAGGAGAATAATATGACCACAGGTCTTACATACGGGATATTCATTTATGATCAGGTCGCAGAATTGGACTTCGTTGGGCCGCTCCAGGTTTTCGATGTCTCAAACCAACTGATGAAAGGTGGTCGGGTAGTGACTATCGGGCAGGATACGAAACCCCTTAGAGGGGTTGGAGGCTTGCAGATGATCCCTGATTACAGCTTTGAGGATGCTCCCAAACTCGATGTTCTGCTCTTGCCGGGGACCGCCGAAATTAATGAGTACGCTCTTGGCAATGACAAGGCTATCGACTGGGTGCGTGAGCAGTATGAGAAAGTTAATTGGATGACTGGAGTGTGCACAGGCGGCCTTATATTACAAAAGGCGGGCTTGCTTAAAGGACGTAAAGCCACCACGCATTGGATGCTTATGGATTCTCTGGCCAAAGACCCTGAGGTTCAGGAACTGCCCGACATGCGTTATGTCCGCGACGGTAATATCGTAACTTCGCAGGGGATATCTGCAGGCATCGACATGGCCCTATGGCTGGTAGGCGAGATTCACACTCCAGATCACGCACGATTAGTCAGGAAAATCCTTCAGTACGATCCAGCCCCTCCATACACAAGCGAAGTGTAAAGGAACTGCCTTCTAAAGCCTAAGCAGGCTCCTTACTGGCCCAGGCAGTAAATGAGCTTCTTAAATGCAGGCAGGAGGTGAGGCGAATCACAAAAAAAGAGGGCTACATCTTTCGATGTAGCCCTTAGAAATTCCGTGGCGTCCCCAAGGGGGTTTGAACCCCTGTTGCCGGCGTGAGAGGCCGGAGTCCTAGGCCACTAGACGATGGGGACAGAAGTGGTGGGTCGTACTGGGCTCGAACCAGTGACTCTCTGCTTAAAAGGCAGATACTCTACCAACTGAGTTAACGACCCGCCGTCTGAGGAAGGTATGTCTATCTATTTGGGCTTTTGCTGTCAAGCACAAATTACAAACAAAGTAATAAAAGTTTTTTAGCGCAAACCTTTGATTTAACATGATATTTAAAATATTTCTTGCAAAAATGTACAGAAATGGTATAGTCCCGACCCTGTCGAAAACGGCAAAAAATCCTTCAAGGAGCATACATATGACCAGAAAAGATCGCACAGAGGGGATTTACTCCCGTCGCGAAGTTCTTGATGAGTCCGAACGCAGACAGTATTGCCAGCTTCAGTTGAAAGAGCTGCTCTCTTATGCGTATCGGTATTCTGAGGACGTAAAAAAGCGCTTTGACCGCGCTCAGTTCAATGTGGACAAATTCCGCACGTTGAACGACCTCAAACATATCCCTATCATTAAAAAGAAGGAACTCATCTTCCTGCAGTCCATGGGGCCCCGTCTTGGCGGGCTGCTGACCAAGGACCTTGGTGAGCTGCAGCGTGTCTTCCTTTCTCCCGGACCGATTTTCGATCCCGAAGATCGTACCGAGGATTACTGGGGCTGGACCGAAGGCTTCTACGCCGCCGGATTCCGTTCCGGCGATCTGGCGCAGATCACCTTCAACTATCACCTCGCTCCGGCAGGTCTGATGTTCGAAGAGCCGCTCCGTAACCTGGCTTGTGCCGTGGTTCCGGCCGGACCGGGCAACACCAACTCCCAGATCGAGATCATGCAGAAGCTGCGCGTCACCGGCTATGTCGGTACCCCCAGCTATCTGATGCACCTCGCGCAGAAGGCCGAGGAAATGGGCCTGTCCCTGCGTAAGGACCTCTTCCTTGAGGTGCTCTTCGTCACCGGCGAAAAATTCTCCGAGAAGATGCGCTCCACGCTGGAAAAGAAGTTCGACTGCATCATGCGTCAGGGCTACGGTACAGCCGACGTCGGTTGCATCGGTTACGAGTGCTTCCACAAGGACGGCCTGCACCTGTCCAACCGCGCTTTTGTCGAAATCTGCCACCCTGACACCGGTATCCCCCTCAAGGACGGCGAAGTCGGTGAAATCGTTGTGACGGCTTTTAACAAGACGTACCCGCTCATTCGCCTGGCAACCGGTGATCTGGGCTACCTGGATCGCTCTCCCTGCTCCTGCGGCCGTACCTCCCCGCGCCTTGGCGGCATCGTCGGACGCGTGGACACCACCGCTCGCATCAAGGGTATGTTCGTGTACCCGCATCAGGTCGAGCAGGTCATGGCCCGTTTCGAGGAAATCAAGCGCTGGCAGATCGAAGTCACCAACCCCGGCGGCATCGACGAGATGATCCTCTCCATCGAGGCCGGTCAGTTCAGCCAGGAAGACGAACTGCTGCACCTCTTCCGTGAGAAGATCAAGCTGCGCCCCGTGCTCAAGGTTCTGGCTCCCGGAACCCTGCCGCCGCAAATCCGTCCCATCGAGGACAAGCGCACCTGGGACTAACCCCCCAGCGGCAACAGATACAAGTTCGCCCGAATCGGCCTGTGCCGGTTCGGGCGTTTTTTTGTTCAAACCACGAAGCATTGAGTGGGAAGGTGGCTACAGATCCACCAATTCCACTTCACTCTCACTGATGGCTGTGCCGAGAAAACGTGTGCCGGTTCGGGCGAATCGAGCGGCATCGTCTGTTGTCAGATAATGAGCTGATCCGCATTCACCTTCAGCTTGTTGCAAATTCTGTTGTTGGAGTTTGTTGTAGACGGTTTCGGCGGTGGTTGCTGCGGAGTCCACGATGGTCGTGTCATGATTGACGACATTGCGTATGGCCGGGGCCAGCAGGGGGAAATGGGTGCAGCCGAGGACCAGCGTGTCGGGGATGACCGGTTCTGCCACGCCGGAGGCGGGCTTGAAGATGGGATCGAGGTACCGTGCGGCCACTGCTTCGGTGATGGGGCCATCCACCCATCCTTCTTCGGCCAGTGATACGAAAAGAGGGCAGGGGTGCCCGATAATGCGTGCCTGCGGATTGATGGAATGGATGGCTCGCTGGTAGGCGCCGCCTGCAATGGTGGATTCCGTGGCAATGACCGCAATAGCCTGGTTGGAGGTGGCATTGCATGCTGCCTGCGCTCCGGGCTGGACCACACCAATGACCGGAATGTGCGGGTAGGCATCGGAGAGAGCCTGCACTGCTACGGCCGATGCTGTGTTGCACGCCACCACCAGAAGCTTGATTCCTCGTTTGACCAGTTCCGCACTACACTGCACTGCATATCTGGAGACTGTTTGAGAGGATTTTGTCCCGTAAGGAAGGCGCGCCGTGTCGCCGAGGTAGAGGACATCCTCGCAAGGCAGTCGCTCTCTCAGTGCTTTCAGAACGGTCAGGCCACCGACACCGGAATCGAACATTCCGATGGGAAGTGAAATGTTTTCAGACATGGTTATAACTCCTTACGGGGATCGATATCCTCTGGAGTCGGAAGTCAACATATTTTCATGAAAAAGTCTAAACTGAAATACATGGCTTTAGACATTCTCTTGAGTTGTTTCCCGTGGAGTCGATGTGTGAATGTGAAACATCTTTTGGGTCCAGTACATGGCTTTTGCGTACAATTCATCGAGCTGCATGACCGGAAGCCCCGCCTGTTCCGCCAATAGCGCCTTCTCGTTGTCTGTACCTTTCTCGTAGCATAGCGATAGCATAAGGAAGTCCCGTATCTCGCCTTCGCCGGTCAGGGCTTCGATGATATCCTTGTCGAGGGGAAGCTGTTGGAGCACATCAGTCATTTCAATGCCCAGCATGGCGTCCAGCATGGAAAAGAGGCCGGTGGTGAACAATATGTCGGGCTTGCACTCTCCCTGTGTCTTGATGGAGCAGATGGACTCGAGAAATTTGGCTCGATGTACGGCTCTGAAGGCCAGTTCACTGGTGTTTCCCGATGTGCTGAGGTCCGCCATCAGTGCTGTGCGCAGCCATTGCTTTGTTTGCAGCAGGCCCATCAGGTCGATGGCGCGCTTCAGGGATGTGATTTTGTTTTGCAATCCAATTCCGACAGAGTTGATGTATCGAAGCAGACGATAACTGAGATGCGGGTCGGACTGAAGTATTTCCGAAAGGCGTTTGGGCTCAAATTCCTTGTTGGATAACTCACTCAGCAGCCGGAGCTTTGAGGTTTCGTTGGAGGACAGCTTCCGTCCGGGGATAATTTCCGGCTGGGCAAAGAAAAACCCCTGATACAGAGAAAACCCCAGATCCTTGAGGTCGTTGAAGACCGCCTTGTTTTCCACTTTTTCAGCCAAAAGGTGTTTTTTGGCTTTTCTGAGCGGGTCGATGGTTTGTGCTATTCGCTCCAAATTTCCATCAAATTCGAGGATATCGACTTTTACGATATCAGCCAGGTCGAGAAATGGTTGCAGCTCCGGTTGCCCGAAATAATCATCCACAGCAAGAATATATCCCGATTCCTTGAGGTTTCGCAGGGCTTCAAGGATCTCGGGGCTGGGGCGGACATCCTCGAGAATTTCTATAATGCAGTTGTTTTTGGGTAGGGCATAGGCCGTACCGTCCAGAAGCATTTTTTCGGGAAAGTTGATAAGGACACGCTTTATTCCGTGCATGCTTTCCATGGCCAGTGTCATGCCATCGGCTATTATGGACGAGGTCGCTTCGGAATCATCAATTATGTCGGCGAAATTCTTGTCGCTGCTCCGGAAAAGCAATTCATATCCCCAAATGATTTCATCTGGGCGAAGTACAGGCTGTCTTGCAACAAAAAGCGTCTGATAATGAGAAGGAGTTTCCATTAATATACAGTAGTATAAAAACTGCTGTATGAAAATGATAATAACATGTGGTTGGAGTCGTGTTCCTATCGAATACTACTCTGTATATGCGCTGAGGTTGTTACGCCGTAACGCGTTGGTGAAACAGTCTATATCATCACCACAACTGTTGAGGATGGTTTCCAGAAACTCGAGATTCCTGTCTATGGCTTCTCGGTAGAAATCCTTTTCGACCGACCACCGGGAGCGGAAATAGGAAATCATGAACATATCCGCCTGTCCCAGTGCTTCCTTCAGTCGCTTTTGTGCGACGTCGCGATAAAAAGTCGTCGTTTTCTGCAGCAAATCATAGGGGGTGTCGTAGCCTGGGATGCCGGCTTCCTCGAACTCCTGAAAGAGCAGGATCAATTTCTCAAGATAGTATCGATCGGCCAGCTGTGCCAGCAGGTCTCCGGCGCCGACGCATTGCCCTATCATGCGCATTTCAGGGGAGCGAAAAGGCACTGTGTTTACTTGGCAGTCAAGGGACGTGCAATGGATGCACTGGGCGATGTCCTCAAGGTCTTCCTCCGGAAGGCTGTCGCCAAGGTTGCTTAACATGAACTGTATGGATCGTTCCTCGTGACCGACCATGTGTTTTGCACCGGTCCCGCCCTCATCGTCAGCTGTCTGAATGAGTCCGACATCATGAAAGATGGCCGCCAACAGTCCCTTGAGTACCGTGAGCCGGTCGAATGCATGTCCTTCGGCCATTGCACCGCAAATAAGGCGGCCTGTGGCCAGAGTCACGGCGCACGTGTGTTCGAAGTCGTGGTATTTGGTATTGCTTGCCTTGTATCCGGGATATTCGCCACAAAAGAGATTCCTGACATCAGTAAAGACGAGTCGAAACAGGGGATCCTGAAAATCGGGAAGAAACAGGGACAGAGATATCTCTATGTCACGGATAACGCATTCAGCGTCTGTGGGGTCGACGAAATCGTAGAGTTTTTTGTCGTTCATGGTGAATCCTGTCTGTGGCTTTTTAGGTGTCCTGAAAGCGGCGCTGAATGGCTTTAATGACGTCAAAAATCTCAAAGAAGATTTCCACTATTTCAGGGTCGAAGTGGGAACCGGCTTTTTCTTCGAGAATTCTCAAGCACTTCTCTTCCGGGTAGGCTTCCTTGTAGGACCTGGCACTGGCGAGTGCGTCGAAAACATCCGCTACAGCGCAAATTCGGGCGCTGAGGGGGATTTCCTCGCCCATGATGGGCTTGTTGTCTGGTGTGGCAGGGGCAGCAGGCCGGCCAGGGTATCCTGCCCCGTCCCATCGTTCGTGATGTCCGAGGATGATCTCCTTGCTCATGGCGTCCAAGTTGCTTCTCTCGTTATTGAAAAGGCGAGCGCCCAAAAGGGTGTGCTGCTGCATGACGGCATACTCTTCCGGTGTGAGTTTGGCGGGTTTTTTGAGAATGGCGTCAGGAATGCCAACCTTGCCGATGTCGTGTAGCATGGCGGCGAGCCGGATATTGTCCCGTTGGCGTTTGATTTCCTTGGGCTTGTGTCCACGACGCGCCGCCCAGGCTCCATACATCTCGGCACAGAATGCCCCGACCCGTTGTACATGGGCTCCGGTTTCCATCGGATCACGCAATTCTGCCATGCGCATCATTCGCAGGATCAGCTCCCTGTTCATGATGCCTCGTTCGATGGCTACTGCGGCATTGTTGCAGAAAAGGGGAACATAGGTCGTGTCATCATTGGAAAAGGGGACTGTCTTTCCTGAGTCGTCACGAGCGTTGATGAGCTGCATGACACCGACCAGACGGCTTTCCTGTGCCAGCAGGGGGATGGTCAGCAAAGACGTTGTTCTGTAGCCCGATTTGTTGTCAAAATCCTTGTTGAAGGCGTACGGCAGGGTGGGGGAGATGTCGTACGCATCTGGAATGCTGAGGCTCTTCTTGGTCTTTGCCACATAGCCCACGATGGATTGTTCGCTGATAGGAAGGGTGAAATTCTGATAGAGAGCCGTTTGTGATGTCTGTTCATCAAACAGTGTGTCATTCTGAACATAGCTGAATGTCAGATGATTATCTTCGACCAGAAAAATCGAGCCTGCATCGGCATTGGCGAATTCCCGGGAATCAAGCAGTATTTTGTCAAGGATACTGTCAACATCATTGAGGTTATTGATTTCGTCGATATTGCGTAATATCGTCAAAACCGGGGCTTTGTCTTTGGGGCTCTCTCGATCGTCGGGCATATCTTTCTCCGTTATTACCAGTAGTAATTGCCCAAATGACGGGAAAAATCAATATGCGCCTGCCATCGATCCGGTTCGTCGTGATAATTTCGTACAGTGCTAACTTTATCTTCACAGGGAGATGCGGGAATGGGAAATGTTCTTGGACGCATAACCGACTACCATGCTGAAACTTCACACCAGCGGGGGAAACTGTTCGGACGAAAGCTGGACAGGTCCGAATTCCCGGTCCCTTTCAAGAAGTATCAAGGCCTTCCTGTGTTCTCTCTGCCTGAGCAGCCACGTATGCCACGCAAGCATCTGGACTTGGCGTTGCAGCCCGGAGTGCAGTCCTCGAAATGTGACATCAACATCGTTTCATCCATTTGTCGTCTTTCCTGCGGGGTAAGTCGAACACGCACATACGCAGACGGCACCGTGTTTCATTACAGGACCGTTGCTTCCGCCGGCGGCCTGTATCCTGCCGAGCTGTATCTGGCCCTGCAA
The DNA here is from genome assembly GCF_900217235.1 of Pseudodesulfovibrio profundus. Taxonomy (NCBI): domain Bacteria; kingdom Pseudomonadati; phylum Thermodesulfobacteriota; class Desulfovibrionia; order Desulfovibrionales; family Desulfovibrionaceae; genus Pseudodesulfovibrio; species Pseudodesulfovibrio profundus. The sequence continues at coordinate 2,086,544 of NZ_LT907975.1, forward strand.
AACATACGTGGAATCGAGGATGGCCTGTATCACTATTCACCGCATGTCCATGCTTTGACCCAGTTGCGTCGCGGTTATGCCTTCAGCATTCTTCGTGGGAACGATCCGATTATCCGCGGTTACATTTCTTCCATATACCATCGGAGCAGTTGGAAGTATGGGCAGCGGGCCTATCGCTACTGCCTGCTTGATGCCGGTCATCTGCTGGAGAACAGCATACTGGCGGGCCGACTGTTTGGTCTGCCATCCAAGGCCGATCTTGATTTCAACGACAGAAAGGTCAACGACTACCTTTGTCTGGATGCGCAATATGAAGCGTGCCTGGCCATGGTTCACTTTGTGGGGTGCAGTGCCGCGACAGAGGTAGATGAATCCATCGTGCAGACAGGTGATGATATAAGACAGTTCAGTCGATCGGCCCCTGTTGCCAAAGCTCCCAGCGAATTGCTCGAAGCGCATCGTTTGACATCGAGCTTTGCCCGGTGTCCGGTCAGGCCACCTGCTCCCGCTCCAGAGGGCGGGATCAGCCTCAAGCCGCCTGTAATCGACAAGCGGGCGACCACCGCTATCCTTGAGCGTCGATCAAGCCGCAACTTCGTTCCCCGCTCTATTCCCGCGGCTCCTCTCAAGGATATCGTTTCCTTTCTGTGCCTCGATGTCCCGCCGGTATGCATGGATGCCGTTCGTGTGGGGTTTCTGGCTGCCGAGCACAGCGAGTTTGCGCCTGGGCAATACCGCATCCATCGACCGAGTAGCTCCTACCATCTCGTTCAATCGGGCAATTATATGGCAGAATCAGCCAGGGTGTGTCTTGATCAGCAGTGGTTGAGCAATGCCGCCGCACACTTTGTTTTTACAGCGGATATTGAAAGCCTGAACAAGCACTGCGGACCGCGGGCCTATCGTTATGCCCAGCTTCAGGCTGGCAGGCTCGGACAGCGGATTTATGTGGCAGCACAAGCGAAAGGGCTGGGAGCCTGTGGCATAGGGGCATTCTTTGATGACGAGGCTGCGGGGCTCTTGTCGCTACCACCTGGGCAGGTGTTGTTGTACTTGGTTGCAGTCGGCCCGGTTCAGCGCTGACACGAGCTAAGAGGTGGGCTCTTGGTCCTGTGAGCGGATGTGCTGTGCCAACTTCATGTCGCTGTGGGCCACATGATTGACCAGCCATTTCCTCAGTGTTTCCAAGAGGCTCTCGGCAGCCACGGTTTCCCCGCTTTCAAGACGCTTCAGGAAATCATGTATTTGATCGCGGATGTATTGGTGCGATTTGCGTTGAGAGTCCAACCCGTCATATTCATATTCTTCCATGAGCAGTTCTTCATCTCGGAAATGGTAATCAGTGTAATCGACGAGTTCCTGGCATACTTCCAGAAGCAGATCATTATGGACACCTGATGCGATGGCTGAGCGCAGGTTGTTCGTCAAATGCACAAGCCACTTGTGTTGTTCGTCGATTGGTTTGACACCGAGATTCAGCTGACTGCTCCAGACGAGTTTCTTCATGGCTCCATCCTATGGTTCATCAGGATTGAAAACAATACAGGTGAAGAGACCTCCCTGCCGACCAGGTCTTACTGAGTATTTATGGGCAGGGTGAAAATGAACTTGCTTCCCTTGCCCAGAGGGGCCTCGACCCAAATATGACCAAAGTGGTCTTCAATGATGTTGCGGGAGATGGGGAGCCCCAGGCCGGTTCCTCTGGGGCGGTCCGAGAGCGTTGTTTCCACTTGCGTGAACTTGTCGAAAATGGAAGAGCGCATGTCTTCGGGGATGCCCATGCCGGTATCGGTTACACTGACTCTGATATGGTCGGCCACACGGCGGGCTCGGCAAGTAACCGTGCCGGATTCCGTGAACTTCACAGCGTTGGAAAAAAGATTGACCATGACTTGAACGAGCCGGTTTTCGTCTGCCACTATCATGGGCATATCGGGTTCGATCTCCGCCAGCAGGGGCAGCCCGGAGTCCATGAACAGACCGCTCGATACCTCAATGGATCGCTGGATGAAGTCGTTGGGGGATACAGGGCTTTTGTTGTAGTCCACCTTGTTTGCTTCCATCTTGGCGAGATCAAGGACATCGTTGATGAGGGCTGTCAGTCGCTCGCCCTCAGATATGATAATGTTGATATTCTTGAAAATATCAGCAAGGTCTTTATCCGATTTGGGATCGGAGAGCTTTTCCAGTGCAGGCTCTATGGAACCTTGTAGTTTCTTGCGGATGATCTTGGCAAAACCGAGTACGGACGTCAGCGGGGTCCGTAGCTCATGTGAAACCATGGATAGAAATTCGGTTTTGACTTGATTGGCGTTGTCCAGTTCTCTTGTCCGTTCGCGAACCCTGATTTCCAATTCATCATGGCTTTGACGCAGCGCTTCTTCAGTCCGCTTGCGTTCGGATATGTCGCGAGCAACGATCACCGTTCGGTTTTTGCCCTGATGTTCAGCTGTTCTGAGGGAAATTTCCACTGGCTTGGAGTCGCAGCCTGAGCATGTCGGACAGCGGAATTCGGTTTCGAGGCTGAGACTCTGGCTGGAGTGGAGCAGGTTGTTTGCGTAGCGGGCAATGTGTTCGGGCAGAAGGTCTTTGAACGGTTTGCCTGTCAATGATTGCGCAGGGCAGCCGAGCATTGCCTCGGTGGAGCCGGAGGCGTCGAGTATGGTCCCTGATTCGGTATCAACAACAAGTATCGAATCGGAAACACTGTCGAGCAATGCACGGAAAAGCTCAAGTTCATCAAGGCGAGATTTGAGCTCCGGGTAATAGCTCTTGCTGATAGACCGCTTGCCAAGTCCGATGAGCTTTTCGCGCTCACCGATCTGGTCAATCGGTTGGTTGTCAGCAGGCTTTTTCATAAATGCTGATGACCTCTTCCTGTGTTGGTTGCTTGGGATTGGTGAGCATGCAGGCATCGGCCAATGCATTCTCGGCGAGCTGGGGCAGCGCCTCGGGGGTAACGCCTAATGTGTTGAGCCGTACTGTTACATCCGATTTTCGCTTCAACTCACGGAAAGCCAAAAGGGTGGCATCCCGTACCTCGTCCAAGGGCGCATCTGCCGGCATATTCTGCCCGAGAGCGTTGCCAAGTTGACGGTATTTGTCCGGTTCGGCCTCGAAATTGTAATCGACGACATGGTCCAAAAGGATGGCATTGCACAACCCGTGGGGGGCATCCAGCAGACCACCCAGGCTATGGGCCATGGCGTGAACAGCTCCGAGTATCGCATTGGAAAAGGCAAGCCCGGCATAGGTGGAGGCCAGCATCATGCCGGTGCGGGCTTCGATGTTATCTGGTTGCTCTATGGCTCGGAGAAGGTGGATATTGATCAGCCGCACGGCCTCGATTGCGTGGAGATCGGTGACTGCGGAGCTGGCATTGGATACGAAGGCTTCCGTGGCGTGAGTCAGGGCGTCCAGTCCGGTGTGAGCAGTCAACTCTCTGCTCATGGTTGCCGTCAACATCGGGTCGATGAGGGCGACATCAGGAATCATCGTCTTGGAGACAATGGCTATTTTCACTTTACGCTCTATGGCGTTGATAATGCAAAACTGGGAGATGTCGGCCGCGGTGCCTGCTGTCGTGGGGATGCAGATCAATGGAGGGCCGGGATGCCCGACTCTATCTACGCCTTCAAATTCGAGCACATGCTGGTCATTGGTGCAAACAATGCCAATGGCCTTGGCGCAGTCCATGGGGCTACCGCCGCCCACAGCGACAATGGCGTCGCATCCGGTCTGCCGGTAGAGCTCTGCACCGGCCATGACTTCGCCGTCACGCGGGTTGGGTGTGACTCCTGTGTACGGTACGGCTTGGACACCTTCCTCTCGAAGGCTGTCGATGACTTGTCCCAGCGTTCCGATTTCCTCAAGGACAGGACCGGAAACGACCAACGCCTTTTTGATGGAAAGATTGGCTGCATACTGTCCGGTCAGTTGCGCAGCGCCGGGACCGAAAATGAATTCGGGCGCTACGAACTTCCGTAGTTTCATGAGATCGACTTGGGCCATGTATTCCTCCTGTTCCTAGGAGAGTGCTGAACTGTGCCTGATCCTGCTAGTTATCACTGTTGGATACAATGGGTAATTATAAGTTGAAATAATATCTTAGCTTCCATCGATGAGTTTCAGCAAGCGTTGAGTCTCATTCGTCAAATCATTCATGGCGAGAGCTGTTGGCGTTTCCTGCAGGCACTGGTTTTCCACCTCCGCGGCACTTAAGGCAGCTACGTGGGCACCTATGGTCAGGCAGATCGATTTGATGATGTTTGCCTGGGTTGCAGCCTCGGAAAGGTCATTATCATCAAGCGCCCCCTGGAGGGTCACAAGACGCCTTTCCATCTCATCTCGTGCCGTGGCAACAAAGTCCTTGAACATGGTTTCGTCTATGCCGAGGTCTTCCATGGCCTTGTCCGGCGACCATAGAGGCAGCTCATCCCGCATGGTCGGTTCCTGAGCGGTTGTTGACACTGGTTGAGCCTGCTCTTCTGGCGACTCAATGGAAGGAGCAGCCGTGACAATGTTGAATGTCTTGTCGGGTGCATTGGCCATGAGACGGTTGATGATGGAAAGCTCATTGAAATCAACAGGTTTTGAGACATAATCGTTCATGCCTGCATCAAGGCTTTTTTCACGAAATTCTTTGAGCGCATGGGCTGTGACACCGATAATGGGGATATCCGGATCAGGGATGTCGCCGCCGGGTGTGGAAGACCGAATGGCTCGGGTAGCGGAGATGCCGTCCAGAACAGGCATCTCAATGTCCATGAGGACGAGGTCGAACGGTTCCCGTTTGAGCAGATCAAGGACTTCCAACCCGTTGCCGGCCACGGAGAAGGTGTAACCCATATCTTCAAGACGCAAAGTCGTGACCATGACATTCACATCGTTATCTTCGGCCACCAGAACATGCAGCGGACGGTCGAGGGGTTCCACGTGGTTTGAGAGGTCGTCGGTTCTGGTTGGGCAGGAATGACCCGGCTCCAGCCATGCGGTGAATCGGAATGTGCTTCCCTTGCCGACCTGGCTTTCCACGCAGATGTCACCATCCATGAGCGCGAGAAGTTCTTTGCAGATGGACAGCCCCAGTCCGGTGCCGCCGAACGCGCGAGTGTTCTGCGAGAACGACTGGAATATGGTGTCGATGAACTCTTCGGGAATGCCGATGCCGGTATCCTCGACTTCAATGGATATGCCGATGTTTCGCGGATCGGAAGGATCGCGATGGGGGTCCTGCAAGGCGCTGCGCAGTCGTATGACGATAGATCCCTTGTGGGTGAATTTGATGGCGTTGCCGACCAGATTCATTATGACCTGTCGGAGGGATAACGGATCGCCCTTCACGCACCTGGGAACATCCTCACTGATTTCCAGAGTGACATTCAACCCTTTCTGTTTGCCCTGTAATTCGAGTCCTTTGACCGTTGTTTCTACATGGAAGGGAAGATCGAAGTCGATTCGGTCGAGGACCAGCTTCTTGGCTTCGATCTTAGCGAGATCAAGGATGTCGTTAATGATCGATATGAGGTGCCGGGCCGAATCCATGACTGTCTTGAGATAGTCGCGCTGCTCTTCTTCCAGCGTCGTTTGCAGCAGGATGTCGGTCATGCCGACGATGGCATTCATGGGGGTTCGAATCTCATGGCTCATGGCGGCAAGAAATTCGCTTTTTGCGCGGTTGGCGGCTTCGGCGGCTTCACGTGTGCGCACCAGATCTTCCTGGTCTCGTCGGTGGTCCGTGATGTCATCCCATGCCCAGATAACGCCTTTGTCCAGGCTGTCCTGATCAATGGCCTTGGCGTACATGCGACACCAGACAGTGCCTCCCTGTTTGTTGCGGAAGGCCTGCTCCGTGTTGAACTCACCTCGCTCCAGCAGGGATATCTTGGAATTCTCCACAAAGTCTTCCACTGCATCAGGGTCGCTCAGCAGGAAGGAAAGCTCGCTGCCTATCAGTTCATCCGGAGTGTAACCGAAAATTTCAGCGCCACGACGGTTGATGGTGGCGAACACACGGCCACGGGACATGGCGATGCCCATGAGCGAGTTTTCGAGGATGGCTTCGAATTTGGACAGGGATTGACGGATACGATTTTCCGATTCCTTGCGAACGGTGATATCGCGCACGTTGGCGAGGATCGCCTCCTGACCGCGAAAGGCGATGCGGTTGAGGTATACCTCGACATCGAATTCCGTGCCGTCATGGGGGCGTCTGGCCTTCCATTCAAAATATTGGGGGTCGCCGTTGATCACCGAGCGCCATAACGAAGAGAGGCGGTACACTGCATTGTTACGACTGGAAATGTCTCTGGCAATGGACAGGTCTCCCAGGTCGTCGCGAGAGATATTGTACATCTTCAGCATGCGTTCGTTGGCGTCAAGGATGGCTCCGGAAGCATTATGAATGAAGATGGCGTCGTGGGAGGCATCAAAGACGGTACGCAACGCTTCTTCTGACTCTTTGACCTCGCTGGTGCGCTCCCGTACTCGTTCCTCCAGCATCTGATGGGCGCTGCGCAGTTCCTTTTCTGCCTGGCGTCTGCGGGTGGTGTTGAACACGAGGACAAGGATGATGATCATCTGGATGAAGGTGAAGGCAACGCCTGTCCAGATGATTTCGGCGTTTTCAGAATAGATGGAGCTTGGACGGTTGATGATTTTGCTGTTGTCGGGCAGCGAATCGATCCGTATGCGATGCTTTTTCAACTGTTCGTAATCAAACATGGGCAGGGAAACGCCCTCGGTGATTACGGGGATGTCTCCCGGTGAGCGCCCGGCGAGCACGTGCAGGGCGATTTGGGCCATGGTCTGTCCCTGAAAATGCCCACTGGACAACATGCCGCCGACAATGCCGTTGCCAAGATCGAAATCAAGAACACCGTATATGGGAATCTGAGTCTCGTTGCGAACGGCCTTCAGCACTTCGGAGGTATCGTAAAAGCGCCCGTTTTTATCTCGGAAATACAACCCGTACAAGATGAGGGATTTGCCAGGAAGACTGCGGACGTCTTTCAACAGCTCCTGCAGGTCGAGATTATCCGAATAACGTATGGATATTTCCGGCGGAAATTCAGCCAGTTCGCTATTGATGGTGTCGGTTATCGCCTGACCTGTCGGGGTATGGTCATTGATAATGTAGATGGTCTCGGTCTGAGGGTGCTGGTTGAGTGCCCACCAGAGAGTGCCTTTGGCATCGACGTTTTCAGCCACTCCGGAGAAGAGGGGGAGATCTTTTATCAAGTCATCATGGAAGGCGTTTACCCCGCAAAAAACCACGGGAATGCCGGGGAAAAGCTCGTCGTGATACCGTCTGACAAAGTCAAAGGCGTTGTTGTCGGTCACCATGACCAGATCAAACTTCAAGTCTTTGAACTTGTGTTCGTAGACGCTTCGCAACTGCTGGATGTAGTGTTCGTTGAATTCGACCCGCTTGGTGTCCATGTTCTCCACATGGAGGTCGATACCGGTCTCCTTGGGGCGCAGAACATCCGTCAGTCCCTGAAAAATTTCTTCTGTCCAGATGAAGTTGTGATGATAGGAATTGAGCAGCAGAATCTGCTTGCGCTGCACCTCCATCGCCCGACCAGAGGAAGGTGATAGGAGAATGCATACGGCAGCAATGCAGGCAAAGCCCAGTATGCGCAGGATCGCGTTGCTATGTCCGTTTGATATCATTCATATTCCGCTGATTTAGAATCGTGTTCATCCATAGCAAATCATGGCTGGTAAATAAAGACGGGACTTGTACCATCCGCTGACAATGCAATTATCATCATCTTGACTCCAGGGACAATGGCGGGAATAGTTGCATTATGCGCCATAGCCTCGTTGTATTCCTTTGCTTTATGATCATTGCCATTGTTCCTCCTGCTCATGCAAGAGAGCTGAGTGTATATTGTGAATACCCCGCCCCCAAGGATAGCGACCTTTACGGGGGCAGGCTTATTTATGAGCAGGTGTGGGAGTTGTTGCGCCGAGCGGGCTTCGATACGCAAATTGAGACTGTTTCATGGAAACGGGGATATGCCGAAGCGCTGATACGGGCCGATGTTGCGTTGTTCCCCACAACCTTTACCAAAGAACGCGAACCTCTTTTCCACTGGATCGGTCCCATCCTTGAAGTGGAGTGGGCCTTCTTCGCTCATGCGGACTCCGGCATCAGCGTCAATTCACTCGAAGAAGCGAAAGCGGTAAAGTCCATTGGCACTTATGCACAGGACAGCAAGGAAGTGTGGCTGAAGAACCACGGATTCAATAATCTGGTTTCGGTGCTGGATAATATCACCAATTTGAAAAAACTGTATGAAGGACGGATTGATCTCATGGTGGGGTCTCCTGGCGTGACAGATAACTGGCCAGCAGAGCACGGGTATGATTCATCCAAGATGGTCACCGCTTTCAAGTTCAACACCGTCAAACTGTATTTCGCCGTATCCAAAGAAACATCGAAAGAAACTGTTTCCGCATTGCGTTCGGCATTTGATTCCATGCGCAAGGACGGCACTATCGATGCCATCTACCATCAATGGGCACCAGGGTGGTTGCCGCCAAAAGACTGATTTTCTCCTCTGTTTTGCCGTTTTTCAGTGAGTAATACTGCCATTATCAGCAAAAAATAATATTGTTTTGGCTTTTTTTGACTCAAGTCATACAATGGAAAGGCTTTGTGTCGTAGACCGTACTCTCCAAACGGAAAACACCAAAACAGCAAGGAGTATCTGTATGTTTTGTTATCAATGTGAACAGGCTGCAAAAGGCGGCTGCACCAAGATCGGCGTATGTGGCAAATCTGACAGCACCGCAACCCTCCAGGATCTGCTTCTGCATCTGACCAAAGGCCTTTCCCAGGTGGCTTCCGCTGCCCGCAAGCAGGGAATCGAGGATGTTGAGGTCAACCGCTTCACAGCCAAAGCAATTTTCTCCACGTTGACCAATGTCAACTTTGACGACGATCGGTTTGTCAAGCTGATCAACGAATGTGTTGCCAAGCGTGACGCACTGAAAGCCAAGGTCTCCGGCGTTGAGTTTGATGGTCCCGCCACCATGGTTCCGGCAGGTGATCTGGCCGGTATGGTCGCGCAGGGTAAGGAAGTGGGTATCGAAAACGACCCGGAACCCAACGAAGACCTCAAGTCTCTCAAGCATACGCTGGCCTACGGCATCAAGGGTGTGGCCGCTTACGCTGACCACGCTGCCATCCTTGGCAAGGAAGACAACGAACTGTATGCCAAAATGCAGGACCTGCTGGCTGCCACCCTGTCTACCGATCTGACCCTTGAGCAGTGCGTTGAAGCTGCTCTTGAGTGCGGTCGCATCAATATCCGCGCCATGGAACTGCTGGATGACGCCAATACCTCCACCTACGGTCACCCCGAGCCGACCGAAGTCAAGCTCGGACCCACCGCAGGCAAGGCCATCCTGGTTTCCGGTCACGATCTCAAGGACCTTGAGACACTGCTCAAGCAGACCGAAGGCAAGGGTATCAACATCTACACCCACGGTGAGATGCTTCCCTGTCACGGTTACCCCGAACTGAAAAAGTACCCGCATCTCGCCGGTCACTACGGCACTGCCTGGCAGAACCAGCAGAAGGAATTCGCCCAGTTCCCCGGTGCGATCCTGATGACCACCAACTGCATCCAGAAGCCGACCAATTACATGGACGCCATCTTCACCACCGGCCTTGTTGGCTGGCCCGGCGCCGTACATGTCGGCAATGAAGACTTCACGCCTGTCATCGAAAAAGCACTGTCCATGGACGGTTTCGCTGCCGATGAAGACAAGGGCTCCGTCATGACCGGTTTTGCCCGCAACGCCGTCATGTCCGTTGCCGGTACCGTCATCGATGCGGTCAAGGCCGGAAATATCAAGCACTTCTTCCTCGTGGGCGGTTGCGACGGCGCAAAGCCTGGTCGTAACTACTACACCGAGTTTGTCGAGCAGACCCCTGCGGACACCGTTGTCCTGACCCTGGCCTGCGGCAAGTTCCGCTTCTTTGACAAGCAACTGGGCGACATCGGCGGCATTCCGCGTCTTCTGGATGTCGGACAGTGCAACGATGCCTACTCCGCAGTACAGATTGCCCTGGCTCTGGCAGATGCCTTTGACTGCGAAGTCAACGATCTGCCTCTGTCTCTGGTCCTTTCCTGGTACGAACAGAAGGCTGTTGCCATTCTGCTCTCCCTGCTGGCTCTTGGTATCAAGAACATCAAGCTCGGACCGACCCTCCCGGCGTTCATCACTCCCAATGTGCTGAACTTCCTGGTCGAAAACTACAATATTGCTCCCATCTCCACTCCCGAAGCCGACCTGAAGGAAATCCTCGGTTAGTAGAGACATAACGCATGACAATCAGCCCTGTCCGGTTCGCCGGGCAGGGCTTTTGTTTTTGAGACAGTCTGTTTGGGGGCAATAAAAAAGCCGCCCGAAGGCGGCTGTGTGTTTTCTAAAGAATCGTCTGCTACAGCATGGCTGCCTGCATGATGGGTGGCTTGGAGATAACAACCTTGTTGCGGCCGTTGTTCTTGGCCTCATACAGGGCCTTGTCCGCCTTGAGGATGAGGTCGTCGTCCTTGGTCAGGGCGCCTGCCTCGATGGAAGCGACCCCGATGGAGGCTGTAACCTTGAAATCCTGGCCGTCGAAATGGAAGTCGCACGACTGGATTGCTTCGCGTACGCGTTCGGCCAGCTTCCAGGCGTCTTCTTCCGATGTGTGCGGCAGCAGAACAACGAACTCTTCGCCACCATAGCGGGCGGCAAGGTCGGTGGTGCGGAAGGTGTCGGTCAGAATCTCGCCGACCTTGCGCAGTACCATGTCGCCTGCCTTGTGGCCGTATGTGTCATTGACCAGCTTGAAGTGGTCGAGGTCGAACATGAGCAGGGAAAGGTCGTGATTGTAACGACGACGGCGCTTGATCTCGTAAACAAGCCGCTCCTCGAAGGAGTGGCGGTTGTAGATACGGGTCAGGGCGTCCTTGTCGGCACGGAGCTTCACTTCCTTGAACATCAATGCGTTACGCAGGGCCAGGCCGAGGTGAGTGACAGCCGAGCGGAATGTCTCCACCTGATCCTTGCCCAGCCGGTAGTCCGGCTCGCACAGCAGCATGAGGCAACCGAAGGTCTGTTGACCGGCGGTCAGCGGCATGATGGCAAGGCGACCGTCGTCGGGCGTCAGTGAAAATTCCTGCCTGCGGGCGGATTCAGCGTGGATGATCTGGAAACCGTTGACCGAGCCGCTGCCCATGTTGTTGGCAGCAGCCATGATCTCTTCCACCCACCGGGATTCGGTTTCCGGCGGCATGGTTCCATTGAGGAAAATCTCGACATCAGTCACTTCGGATTCCGGCTGTTGCGTCCAGAATGCCGCGTGAATCATCTTGATGGGTACGACGAGGCTCAATGTTTCCTTGGCGTTCAGCAGGATGGACGCCGGGTCGAGGCTCTCGGTTGCAGATGCGAGAATCTTGTTCAGGAACATGAGCTGATCGGTCTTGCGGGAGAGCAGTTCCCTCTCCAGCATGATCTCTTCCGTCATCCGGTAGATGTCCGAGTACATGGATGTGACTTCCTTGGCCCGGAAGACGGCATCCTGCACCTTGGGGCGGGTCAGGGGAGTTCGGACTACTGTCAGAAAACCTTCGGACAGTACCTGATCCATTTCGATCTGCTCGTCATCCTTATCTTGGATGAGGATGCGCTGGGTGGATTCCTGGCTGCGATATTCCTCTTTTCTGCTCTCCGGCATATCGGACCATACGGACCAGGGAATCCAGGCGGCGGAAGGCTTTTCCCTGCCGCTCATGTCCCTGGACCACGGAAGTGATCCCAGGGGAAAATTTCGGACGTAAAAACCGGGGCCGACACCCATTTCAACCTGCCGCTTGAGTTGTTCGTTCAAGCCGAGGCCCCACATGAGTTCGGGCCGCTTGCCCCGTTGTATGGTTTTCTTTCGCATATTCATTGCTCCTGCAATAAAGTCAAAATACTGACGCTTCCCTGCGTCTGCACAGGGTACTGAGCAAAATGGGGGCCAAATGGGGCAGGATGGTATAATCAAGGTCCAATATTTGTTTTTATTTTTCTTAAGTCGCTGTTCAGCAAGGATTATTATTTACACTGTGTATAGGAGCATTGTCCGCATGCAGGAAAAAAGTGCCGCCATATATCCGTCAAACCCTTTGACAAATTGGCTGGATACGGTTTTCATCCCCATATGTCGGAATCAAAGCGAATATGGGGAACACTTGATCCTTTCTATGAGCCGGGGCCGGTTCTTGGTCGAAAGGTGGCAAATATCGGTTTTTTGCGTGCGCTGCTGGCAGAAGACCGATTTGATGAGTACCACTTTTTCCTCGGCGATCAGGGCGTGGCTGACTCGTTGCGGGGGCATATCGCCAAGATTGCGCCCGACCTTCTGGACAGTGGGCGATTGCGCACCTTTGATCGAAGGGAGCTTCCTGTTCAGGTCGCGCAGACCGGTTACCACTGTTTTCACCTGTCGGACTGCATCACGACCCAGCCGCATCTGGCTCGACTCCGTAACCGCTACAGCCGGACGATATTCCCGATCACCGGCACCATTCATTCCTTGAGTTATGCCGAGTTCTGCGGTCCGTTTCTCCGACACCTGTGGGCTGGGACAACCGAGCGGGATGCCATTGTCTGCACCTCTGCACCGGGGCGTCAGGCCGTGGAACACTTTTTCGGCTGGCTGCGTTCTTCCTACGATATGCAGGAGGCCGTAGCATCGGCTCCGCAATTGCCGCTCATTCCGTTGGGCGTTGATGTGGCGGACCTGCACCCCCAAGGGCAACGATCTGACGATGGGCCGGTTCGTCTGCTGGTTTTCGGTCGCATATCCCATCATTCAAAGATGGACCTGTTGCCGCTGGTCCGCGCTCTGCATCGATTGGTTTCGGAAGGGCTTGACCCAAAGAGCATTGAACTCGTGCTGGCGGGTTGGGCCGATGACAATGACGATTTCCTGCCGACCCTCAAGGACTACGTGAAGAATGTGGGGATTCCGCTTTCTGTTTCGCTGCGCCCGACCGAAGCGGAAAAGCGTCGGCTCTATCAATCGTCTGACATTTTCATTTCCATTGCGGACAACCCGCAGGAGACCTTCGGCATTACCGTGGCCGAAGCCGGAGCGTTCGGATTGCCGTCCGTGGTTTCTGAGTATGATGGATACCGCGACATCATCCGCCATGGCGAAACCGGCCTGCTGGTGCCGACCATCGGCCCGGACGACACCAGTGATGCCGATATTCTGGCACCCTTGACTTATGGCAACCAGTACCACCTGCTGCTTGCCCAGCGCACAGCCGTGGAGATACCGGCCCTTGCCCAGGCGCTTTATCGCCTGATTGCTTCGCCGGATGAGCGTCGCGCTATGGGTGAAGCCGCCAGAAAGCGGGTGGTGGAGCACTATTCATGGCAGGAAGTCATCAGGCAGTATCACGAACTGTGGGATGATTTGTGCGCACGTCCGGTTGACCGGGATGCGTTGCGTGATGTTGCCCATCCGCAAACGATGCCCTACGCCGATCTGTTCGGTCATTACACAACGAAACAACTGGACCCGGCCATGCGTCTGAAGGCCGGAAGAACCGGTGAAGCCTTTTACAGGGGACAGGATTATCCGACCCTGTATTCAGGAATGACGCTGACCATTGACCCGGAACTTGCCAAGAAATTGGTTTTTCTGGCTCGTAAATCCGTTGACAGCGATTCCCTGATACGCAAACTTATCGCCATAGCGCCCGAAGTTGATGCGACCACAGCTAAAAATCATATAATGTGGTCGCTCAAACATGACATACTGGAGCGCGTACCGTAATCGAAAACCAGAACCCTCCTGTTTTCATCTCTAGAGTGAGGCTTTGGCCTCGCTCACCTGTTTTATTCAGGGGATGGGAGCAAAGGGAAAAAGGCCTGGGGAAGCAGTTGTCACTGTTTTTCCATTGCCGGAGGTATTTATGAAAGCTCTGAGAGCGGCTCGGATGGAGCGCTGCATTGGCTGCCATTCGTGCTCACTGGCCTGTTCAAGACAGGTACACAAAGTGTTGTCCTGGAATAAGGCAGGGATACGTATTTCTTCGGCCGGAGGTCTGTCCACCGGCTTTGAGGCGCGGTTGTGCCTGGCGTGCAGTCCGGCCCCATGCGCCAAGGCCTGCCCGACCGGAGCCCTTTCCCAGCGCCGCGACGGCGGCATCATACAGAAAAAGAAGCTGTGCATTCGCTGTGGTGAATGTGCCACGGCGTGTCCGGTGGATGCGATCTTCCTGGATCATCTCGTGAATCCGTACATCTGCATTCACTGTGGTCGCTGCGTGGAGTTCTGCCCGCACGATTGCCTGGAGATGGTTGATCTTCCGAAAACCGCAACCGACGAGGAGGAACGCGATGATTAGAGATTTCTTCCGCGTCATGGTGGTCAATCTGACCACGGGCAAGACAAATATCGTTGAGCGGGACGGACGAAGCGAGTTTTTGGGCGGTACCGGCCTTGCTGCCAGGCTCTTTCAGGAGTTCGGCCATATGGACAAGGATTGGGATGATCCCGAGCAGCCCCTGATTTTCGCCATCGGGCCGCTCACCGGCTATTATCCGCTGATGTCCAAAACGTGCTGCGCGTTCCGTTCGCCGTACCATAATGAATATTCGGAGAGCTACGCAGGTGGTAAGTCCGCGTTGTCCCTCCGCTTTGCCGATCTCGATGCTCTGGTCATCATCGGCAAGGCCAAGCGACTCACTGCGCTGTGTGTCGGTTCGCGCCGTGTCGAGACCCGCGATGTGGAATACATGCGTGGTTTTGACGCTCTGCAGACCGGTCGCGTGCTGCGCAAGGTCTTTCCGGGGTCTGGTCGTCGTTCTATCCTGCGTATCGGGCCTGCCGGTGAAAATCGATCCGCTTACGCCTGCATTAACGTTGATACCTTCCGCCATTTCGGTCGGATGGGCGGCGGTGGTGTCATGGGAGACAAGAACCTCAAGGCCATCTGCATTCTTGGTGACCGTGGATTTGATCTGCCGGACAACAAGGAATACCCCAAGCTCTACAAGCATATATTCAAGCAACTGACCACCACCGAGATGATGGCCAAATACCATGGTCTCGGAACAGCCGTGAATATCAAGCCACTCAATGGCCTGAAGAGTCTGCCCTGGAAGAACCTCCAGCAGACATCCAGCCCCGAAGCGGACAAGATATCCGGTGAAACCTTTGCCGACGATACGCTGCTTCGCAATGCCGCCTGTGCGGGTTGCCCGGTAGGATGTATTCATGTCGGCTTCGTGCGTGAGCAGTTCCAGGCCAATAATCAGTATCTGTATCGACAGGTGGGCTATGACTACGAGCCTATCTTCTCCTGCGGCGGAATGCTGGAGGTCACCGAGGCGAGCGAAGTGTTGCGCATCCTCGACGTGATCGAGAAGGAAGGGCTGGACTGCATGTCCACGGGTGTTGCCTTGGCTTGGGCTACGGAGGCGCTGGAAAAGGGCGTGATCTCCGAAGAGCAGACCAAGGTTAAACTGCAGTGGGGCGATGCAGAAACCTACATGCAGGCCGTGGAGATGATCGGTAGGCCCACCAATGAATTCTACCGCCTGTTGGCTCAGGGCGCCTTGAAATGCGCTGCCGAGTTCGGCGGTGAGGACTTTGCCTGTGTCCTTGGTCAGGAAATGGCCGGATATGCCACTGGCGAGGTCTTCTTCGTATCCGAAGGACTCGGGTTCCGTCATTCGCATCTGGATTCCGGCGGCTACGCCTACGACCAGAAGCATGAAGACAAGGATGTGAAGAGGGCATTAGACTTCCTTGTGGATGATGCCCGTGAACGAATCGTGCTCAACTGCATGGTCGGCTGTCTCTTCTCCCGTGGCGTCTACAAGGATGAATTACTGGCCGAGGCCATGGATGCCGTCGGTTACGGCGGACTCAATGGCAAAATGGCCGAAATCGGTGATCGTGTGCAACGACTGCGCTGGCGATTGCGTATCGGCATGGGCTACGATCCCCGTGCAGTGAAGATTCCGAAACGATTCACGGAAATCACCACATGGAAGGGCCCAATCGATACGGAATACCTTGAAGCACTGCGCACAGGATACGCCGCCCGAATCCTCGAAATGGGTGCTCCAGAGAAGGAAGAAGAATAAAAAACGCAATTAATAATAAAAAACACTTGCAAAGCCCACGGGGTTTCGCTAAACACAACTCCTCACCGGCGCTCAGGTAGCTCAGTCGGTAGAGCAGGGGACTGAAAATCCCCGTGTCGGCGGTTCAATTCCGTCCCTGAGCACCATTGAAGATCAAGCCCTTACGTCAATCGCGACGAAAGGGCTTTTTCTTTTTTGGCGTTTTGTACTAGGATAGTACTAGTTTTGAAGAAGACAGTCTCCGGATCAACTGAATGCTTGAAGTCCTCTTGATCCCTTCAGATATAACCGCTTTATCAAATTATCGAGGTCCGTTAGGATGACTGCAAAGAAACAGCCTATGAAGACAGAATATATATTCGATGACATTCAATCGAAGTACTTCGTACATAACTGTTATCTTCAAAGAAAGGCAAAGCAAGATGAACCTCAACGCTTTGCCAAAGTCAAGGAAGCTATCAGTGCTTTAGAAGATGCTGTGAAGATTGATCGTGAAATTTTTGAGGAACTCATAGTTGAGATTTCTCATTATGGCTGGGAAGGCGAAAAGTCGTTTCTTGCGATGTATGATTACAATGTCGATTATACAGCCTATAGAGCCAAGATTTGCAAATTAATCTTCTCGAATGAATTTAAGGCGCAAATAGAGGGCATCCACTCTTTCTCTTGCGATTATTTCTATGACGCGATTGCCCTTACTAGAGAAGAGCCTATGGATGGTTACATTGAAGCACTCAAGAATTATCTGAAGTTTCGCAAAGAACCGGAGTCATTTCAGATAGAATTTAGTGAGGAAGACTTGGATTGGCTAGACGATGATGTTGATGGGGTAACTCATCTTCTTGCAACTTATCCCAAATGCTACCTTCTTTTCCCTAAACAGGAAGAAGATCCCTTTCAAATAGAAAAGGATACAAATGGTCTAACTATCACAGTCCAGCCATGCGCTGATAATTTTGACGCTGAAAGATTTGCCGAGCAGTTGTTGGTGCAAATTGCTGGCTTTCAATATGAACACCAAGAAGGGACAAACATTTCCCATACATCGTTTGAGAAGAAGTGTTTTCAATGGCTTCAGAAGAGAGCAGAAGAGCCAAAGGTTGATCTTAAGGGATTACTCGGTCGCTTTTTAGGACTTTGGATGTGGGATAACAAAAGGAAAACCGGAGGGACTCTTGAAGATACCGCTTATGACTGTCAGTCCCAATTCCCAGAAAGATATAAGAATCGATCGGGCATTATTGAGGACGGCCCGTCACTAGATGTCCTTGAAGGCTATTACAAGTGGGCTACACGCTGTATTTCCAGTGGTGAAGTAGAAAACGCAAAATAGTCGAAAATATATTTATATTCCATTTCAGGGGGAGTTCGTGCACAAGCCGAACTCCCCCTGACGCTTTTGAGACTCTCTGAAAAATAATGAGTCAAAAGAAAGGAGGTCCAATATGGACGACACATTTTTTGAGACTCTTGAAGGAAGACTTCCAGAGTATTTTACCAGGCAGTTTTTTTGTGAG
The DNA here is from genome assembly GCF_900217235.1 of Pseudodesulfovibrio profundus. NCBI lineage: Bacteria > Pseudomonadati > Thermodesulfobacteriota > Desulfovibrionia > Desulfovibrionales > Desulfovibrionaceae > Pseudodesulfovibrio > Pseudodesulfovibrio profundus. The sequence goes on from NZ_LT907975.1 coordinate 2,104,219, forward strand.
CTTGTGCCGGGACTCTGGTCCCCGAAAACGTTGGCAAATGTCGAGTCGGCAGATCCCAATTGCAACAACGGCAAACGGATCATCGGAGGTAAAGCAGTCTATCAAAAGCGGCCATTCATGAAGTGGCTCAAGTCAAGATGTCGGAATTAGATTCATCATCCTAGTCGTTATAAGTAGTTGTAATTCGCTACACCTCGTTTGGAGATAGCAAAAGGAGTAAATTCGATGAGTAAAGTAAAGGAACCAGAAATTATTACTGTTGAAGACAATGACATTGAGGAAAGCAACATCAAGCAGCCCGATGTCGTGGATCTAGCTCAGTCCATTGCAGAAAATGTGGCTGAGCAATTGGCAACAGCACCCAGCAATGCAGGGGAGCTGGTCGAGGCAATTGAAGTTACGGTTGAGCCTATCGTGGTCTATAAAGTTACTACTCGCCTGCCACTGAGGTAGAGGAGATGTCTAGGGATCTATGGGAAGCAGCCGAACAAGCTGCTCCCGGAACACAGCATGTGAAGGAAGTAGTAGGGTTTATTGTCCCTATGTAAAGTCCCCGTAAAGTAGGTCCATTGCCAAGTAGAGACTTCTGGCCCAAAATGGGACAGGAGTTTTGCATGCGTAAATCGAAGTTCAGCGAGTACCAGATCGTCAAGATCCTGAAGGCAGTGGAAGGCGGACGAACTGTCGTCGATGTCTGCCGCGAGCACGGCGTGAGCAGCGCCACGTACTACAAGTGGAAGTCAAAGTATGGCGGCATGGAGGCATCCGATATCCAACGGATGAAGGATCTCGAAACGGAGAACCGTAAGCTCAAGCAGATGTTCGCCGACCTCAGCCTGGAAAACATGGCGCTCAAGGATGTGATCGAAAAAAAACTCTGAGGCCAGTTCAACGCAAGGAATTTGTCATGCACATGGTCAACGCGTTTGAGTTGAGCTTGCGCAAGGCATGCGCGGCCATGGGCATCAGTAGGAGCTACTACGCCTACAAGCCGCATCCGCGGGACGACAGCGATGTCATCGCAGCCTTGACTGAACTGGCCGAGAAAAAGCCTACATGGGGCTTCAGTAAGCTTTTCAACGTCCTTCGACAGCAGGACAAGCCCTGGAACCACAAGAAGGTCTGGAGGGTTTACTGCCTCTTGAAAATGAACCTGAAGCGCAAGGCCAAGAAGCGGCTTCCGCAAGCCTCTCGGACGGCAGTGGCCCAACCGCTTGCGCCAAACTATTGCTGGTCGATAGATTTCATGCGGGACACGCTTTACAGCGGTCGCGTCTTCAGGACTTTCAACGCTGTAGATGATTACAACCGTGAGGCCTTGGCCGTGGAGATCGATACCAATATGCCAGCAGGACGAGTGGTAAGGGTGCTGGATCGGGTAGCCGAAGAGCGTGGCGGCTATCCCGAGAGGTTGCGAATGGACAATGGTCCAGAGTTCTCGGGGACTGTCATGGCGGCCTGGGCCGAATCGCATGGCGTGAATCTGGAGTTCATTCAGCCTGGCAAACCCACCCAGAACTCATACATCGAGCGGTTCAACCGAACCTACAGAGAAGAAGTGCTTGATTTGTACGTGTTCAACAGCCTGAGCGAAGTTCGGGCCATTACGGAGGACTTTATCCGTGAGTACAACGAGGAACGTCCTCATGAATCCCTGGGGAATATGTCGCCGATAAATTTTGCTGCCCAAAGGGCAGGGGGTACCCCCTACCCTCTGGGCAACCCCCCGAAAACTGCCGGGAGTCTCTACCGTTAACTGGCCCTATGAAAGGGGACTTTACACCTAGGCCTTTAGCTCGCAGCTATCAGGAGGAGAAAGAAGTCAATAATCGGGTTGTAGAAGTTGTTGATAGTCAGCAGGCTGTAGCCATGCACTACAGCCCAAGCTCGGATAGCTATGTGCCGGAATGTAACCAAGGAGGTGAAATAACACCGGCAATAGACGACTGGAAAATTCGCAAGAATAAGAGGTTGAAGCTGGGTGTTGTTAAATTGCCAACTATAACAGATGCTTGGTGTCTTGATGCTGGCAAGGAGTGTGATGGACTCTTACCTCAAATGCAAGTTTTGCAGAGAGTGAAAGGGTTAACTGCTGACGTGAAAATTGTCCTTAGTGCAATCATTGAACTTGATGGTGCGGAGTTTTGTAGGAGTGATCTAACACGAGCCTTGAAAAACAAAATGAAGGCTCAGGAAATAAAATATTTTCTTGAACAGTTGGTTCGCAAAGGTCTTTTGAAAGAGCTGCCAACCACGCCAGACATTAGTAAAAAAGGGGGTAGACCTAAGGCAGAAGAATATGAGCTTCTTTTTGACAAAGACACCATCCAACTCACCGACCTGGATGCAGAACTATAAGGGGGCGTTGGTTCATGTCTGCAAAGAAGGAATTAACGCACTTCGGTGTAAAGGTTATCAAAAAAAGCAACGGCCAAAGTATCGTTGCTAAGGGAGCATACAACAATAGAGCAAATCTTCGTAGTCTTAACACTGGCAGCAAGCATTACCACAAGAGCAAAGGGGAGCTTCTTCATTCGGTAATGCTTGCACCTGAAGAGGCCCCTGGGTGGCTTCTTGAGTTATCCAACAATTACGAAGAATTTTTCTCATACATTGAAGGAGGAGAAACGCGTAAAGACGCGCAGTACATGCGGGAGGTCACCATTGGCCTTCCTCATGAACTGAGTGGTCGTCAAAATATAGAATTGGCAACGGCATTTGTTCAGACCGCTTTTGTTGACCAAGGCATGGTCGCAAATCTTGTAATACATAAACCAACTGACAAAGGAGACCAGAGAAATATTCATGCTCATATTTTGCTGACCATGCGAGAAATTCAACCGGATGGCTTTGGCAAGAAAGTCAGAGCTTGGAACAGGTTAGTTCCACAATGGCGAGAAAACTGGGAAGCTGTCGCCAATGGTTATCTCGTAGAAAAAGGCTTTGAGGCTCGTGTGAAAATGAAAAGTTATAAAAAACGAGGAATTGATAAGGAAGCAAGCAAATATAAAGGGCCACAGTACACCCCTAAAAAAACGAAAGAATGGCATCTTGATGCCATAGACATTGCCTCCACGCTTGAAAAAGCTTCAGCGCGAACAACAGTTAATGCTGGCGGCAGGGTTTTTAGTGAACGTAGCAGATAATTAATAAACTGGAGGTAACTCCATGAATTATTATGAAATGAACAAATATGATCTTGATCGTCAACTCGCAGATACTGATTTTGCAGCATTCGATGAGCAAGACAACAATGGAAGTCATATCTTCATCGGTGCGAGTCTGCCTGATTACAGGTTGCCTTCGCTCCATATGATTGCGGAAAACAATGCTCATCCTGTCGTCATTGGCAGTACCGGTTCGCATAAAACAACAGCGGGCATCATCCCCAACATTTTATGGAAACAGGGGTCTTTTGTTGCTGTTGATCCTAAAGGAGAAATTGCAAAAGTCGTAGGCCCATATCTGCGTAGCTGCGGATTTGAAATTGTGATTTTTGACCCGTACCAAGTTGGAGGTTTTCCTTCCGCTACCTATGACCCTATTGTGTTACTCATTCCTAGTGACCCAGAGTTCGCAGATAAGGTTAATCAAATTGTAGATGCTTTGCTAGTCCCTCCGGTCAGTGGTGAGCCTCATTGGGTAAATGCAGCTCGGAATCTGTTGGCTGGAGTAATAGCCTATGTGGTTGAGAACAAGAATGAAGTGAGTAGCCTCGCCCGAGCCCATGATATTCTCCAAGGTGGGATTAGTGTTGTCTCTAAAATTGCAAAGGGACTATTGAGCATAGGCGATACTGAGTCGTTGGCATGGCGAAAGCTTGGTCGGTATGCGGAGTACAATCCTGAAAACCGAGAGGCTCAAAGCATCCTTTCAACTCTTCTTACCCAGTTGCAATTCATGGATAGTGACCCTATCCGCAAGACCCTGTCTTATGGAACTTTTAGGTTTGAGGAGTTACTCAATCCACACGCAAAACTGGCGGTGTTTATTACTTTGCCACCTGAAAAATTAGAATCTCATAATCGCTTCCAGCGTCTGTTGATTTCGCAGGTAATCGCTGAATTTTCACGGGCTGGCGGGGTAAAGAACACATCAACGGACCTGTATATAGACGAAGCCGGAACCATAGGAACGCTACCTATGCTTTCGCAAGCCGTAGGAGTGATGCGAAGCTATGGACTTAGGATTTGGACATTCTTCCAAACTCTTGGGCAGCTTAAGCGTGACTATCCGCAAGATTGGCAGAATTTCATTGGCAACAGTGGCACTCTCCTTTTGCTGAAAGTAATGGATAATGAGACAGCTCAGTACTTTTCTGAGAAGCTTGGTAAACTTAGGCAATTTGAGGAATTGAGTGGGTTGTCTACGGGAAATGGAAAGCTTGGTAGCACGAATACTTGGAATGCTGACGCGCCGTATCAAGGGATGCGTGATGTGCTTTCACCAGAAGGGCTGTGCCAACTTCCTGACGATGTTGGTTTAGTTTTGACTGATGGCACTCCTGTTCTATTTAGAAAAACTCCGTACTATGAGACTGCACCTTTTCGAGATGTCGTCGCGTAGGCTGCATTTGTTGAGAATATTCAAACCAGGGCGAGAGGTAATTACTACTTCTCGCCTTTATGATTTTCTGACGGAGTTTTAGGCAGAATAAAACCGGTAATAAACACGGAAGAAACTGTAATAACCTAGATTAAACCTCAGGGTATTTAGAATAAGCATTTAAAATTAAGGAGAAAACTCAACGTATAAGTGAACGTTCAAAATCTCGGTTGTAGGTACAGTGGTGGTTTAGGCCGGGTGGACAGTTTGGCGGCAGAAATATGGAAAGTCAGAAAGATGTCTTCTTCAATACACCTTTACTCACTCCTCAATAAACACTTTGAAATTTCTCACTTTCAGGTGCATGATCTCGCGTGCTGTTTAGCGTCATAAACCATGCAGCAATTATGCTGTCTTGGTAGATATAAATTGCGATAACAAATCAGGAAGTTGTTACTTTATGACTCTCAAGAAATCCGAACTCTATTCGTCCCTCTGGCAATCCTGCGATGAACTTCGTGGTGGAATGGATGCCAGTCAGTACAAGGGTTATGTACCGGTCCTTTTGTTTATCAACTACGTCAATGGCAAGAAGATATCGTGACTGTTGTTCCGCATTCTGGAATAACAATGCGCTTATCTAGCCTGAAAGATTGCAGAACGCGAAAGGAAAACATGCTTAATGAAAATACAAGTTGGATATCATTTTGATGGCGGAAGCTTTCCCGACGAATTGAGAGCTGTAGAAGCAGCGGAAGGCGTAAAAATAACAGGCCCGCTTGGCCTTGTCAGCATCCTTGAAACTCGATTGGGTTTAGTTGGAAATCACAGCGGACAACCTGTTCGTATTGCCCGCTATCTTGCGGCAATGGATGCCCTTTGTAGGGCAGGTGCTCCCTTCTACAAAGAATCCTTTGAGGCTGACGGTTGGTCATCGGCAAGAAGCCTCCTTGCATTACGAGATCAACTTCGTTTGTCAGGGTGGGACGGAAGCGACCTTGGGGCCTCGGCACGTTTGACAGATATGGCCATGCTTGAATCGAAGGCAGACATGTTGCCGGGGCTTGCAGAGCGAATTGAGGATATTCTTGACTCCATTACTCAATTCAGCATCTCAGGAATTTCAGAAATTTCTCTGCATATGCATGAACAGGAGAAATGGCCGTCCTGTTGGCGTAAACTTTTTGCCTCGCTGGAGTCGGTAGGTGTCAGTATCAGTGTGAGCCAGCCAGCCTTCTCCACTAGTAATTCTACGAACCTCGACCTGCTACACGAGTCTCTTTTTGCTCAGAAAGGATGCGACAATCGTTTCCAACCAGACGGCTCACTGACTTGTTTGACTGCTTCTACGGCTATGGAAGCGGCAGATGCTTTGGGAGCATGGCTTGCCGTTCAAGAGTGTCATGAAGATTCAGTAGCCATAATTGCAGAATCTGAAACCGAAATTTTAGATGCTTCCATGCGGCGATACGGTTTACCCCGCCCAGGTGGAGGAAGTCGATCCCAATGGCGAGCAGCGTTGCAGTTGCTTCCACTTGGATTGGGCATTCATTGGGCACCATTTGATCCTCAGCGTTATTTGGAATTTTTGACTGCTCCAATATGCCCCCTCCACCCTGTTATGGCGAGCCGTCTTGTGCGTGCCCTTGAGAAGTCGCCAGGCTTGGGTGGAAAAGAGTGGCTCAAGGCCATTTCTAAGAGCGAGGGATGGGCGCGAAAGCAGGAGAATAGCGACGAGCTTTTGGATGATTTGCGGTTCTGGACTGAAGTGAAGCGAGTCCCTCCCCAGACTGGGTTGGGTGCTGAAATCGTGCGCGACATATGTTTGCGCCTGAGTGACTGGGCCGCCAAAGGGACCTTGGCTCATGAAGGAAAGCTGATGAGTGCCGTGTCTGGCATGGCACAGGAGCTTGCTGAAGCCGTAAGTGAAACTGGTCGACATGCTATTCCCAAGCCTCAGCTGGATCGAATGCTTGATTCCGTTATAGGCGGTGGAGCTTCAATCGCCGATAGAGCCGAAGCTGCGCCTTGGACGGTCCTGTTCCACCCCGGACAACTCGGCGGTAATGTTGATACAGTTGTTTGGTGGAATTTCATTATGGCGGGATTACCCTTAGGTCGGTCGCCTTGGACAAATGCCGAAGCGGAAGCCTTGAAGCGTGCCGACGTTCAAATTGAGGATATCGACTTGCAACGAGATTTGGAGCTTTCTGGCTGGCAACAAACAGCATGTAATGCCACCAAGAAGCTGATTCTTGTCATGCCTGAACAGGACGGCGGCGAGCCTTTGGCACCGCATCCATTCTGGGAAAATATTGTTGCCGCAATGGGGCTCTCTGAGGAGACAGATATCCCTGCTATAACGGTTTCAGCATCACAATTGCGTCGCGGTGAAAGTAATCTGATGGACATGGATATACCGCTTGAGGTCGTGCCAGAAAATGCAGCTCTGGCATTTCAGGACACGTGGCAGGCCCCTAAAGGTGTCATTGAACGACGAGAAAAAGAATCTCCGTCCGGCATGTCGAAACTCATCAAATGTCCGTTGGCCTGGGTGTTAAGCCACGTGCTTAAGATCTACGCTACCGGTAGCCCTACGCTTTCCGAAGGAAGTCAGCTTGTCGGTTCATTCTGTCACTCCATAGTCGAGGATTTGATCAACGAGTCTCACAACTGGAAACCCGACGAAGCCGTATCTAGAGCCACAACCCTATTCGACTCCCGTCTGAAGGAAATGGCCGCAACGTATCTGCTACCCGGTATGGAAACTGAGCGGGAGTTTTTAAGATCTAGACTCCGTCGGGCCGTGTCCGATTTGTTCGAACGTATAGAAGGCGCAGGGTTGTCAGTAGTTGAAAGCGAAAAGGAAGTTGAACGGACTGACGCAGGTGGTCAGACATATCGCGGTTTTGTCGATATCAGTCTCGAAGACGACAAGGGCAATCCAGTTGTGTGGGATATGAAGTGGACGAACAAAAGCAAATATCGCCGTGAAGAGCTTGAAAAGGGAATAGCTCTGCAACTCGCGGCCTATTGCTGGATGCTCGACAAGGACGATCTCCCAGCCTTTGGAGCATACTACATGCTCGCCCAGACTGAACTGATATCTTCACAGGCTCCATGGTTGCCCCCAGAAGACGTTGTTGATTCTGACTTGAAAGCCACATGGGAAATGGTGCGTGAGCGGTATGACGCTATCATCGACCGACTGATGGCGGGAGACGTGGAGGCCATTGCGTCCAGCGATGATGAGGAAAAGGAATTCGATTTCGGCACAGGCTGCTTCTTCTGTGATTACGCAATGGTATGCGGAGTGGGCTATGAGTAAAAACATCAAATTGATAAGCGCAAGTGCCGGTTCCGGTAAGACGTATTCTCTGACAGAACTATTTGTGAACAACATTGATAAGGGCGTCCGCCCTGAGGGTGTTGTCGCTACGACTTTTACCAAGAAGGCCGCTCAAGAAATCGGCAGCCGTTTTCGCTCAAAGCTTTTTGAATTGAATCGGACGGAAGAAGCCCAGCGTGTATTTGGTGGCTACATTGGCACTGTCAACTCTGTCTGCGGTGCATTGCTCAAAGATTATGCATTTGAAGTCGGGCAATCCCCGACAGTCGAGGTACTTCCTGATGGGGAGGATGGAGCCGTTTTTCGCGTTGCTGTCTCCCAAATAATTGGTTTGCGAGCTAAAAGGATCGTTCCGCTTGTCCGTTCGTTGGAAATTGAAGGCTGGGAAGACATCGTCAAAGACATTATCGACAAGGCTAGGTCGAATGCCATTGATCGTAAAATGATGTTGGAAAGTGGCAGATGTTCCTGGGAATCACTCCAGAAGTTACTACCTGAGCCAATTCCTGAAGCCGAAGGCGAAAAGCTTGATTCCGAAATTGTGCGGGAATTGGAGCGAGCCATTGCTGCTCTTCCGGCAGACGGAGATACGACCAAAGGTACTCTGAAGGCAAAAAAAGAACTTCAAGCTATTCGACGTACATTGTATCGTGGTGGCGTGCCTCATTGGTCCACATGGTCTAAGCTCTCCAAAATTTCTCCGACAAAAAAGAGTGCGCATGAAGTAGAAACGCTCCACGAATTGGCAGGCCAATTCTTAGCGCACCCTCGGTTCCATAAGGAAGTTCGCCAATTCATCACATTGCTTTTCGATTGTGCCTCCGAAGCGGCAGGTCTGTATCAACAATACAAACGAGTTTTGGGACTTATTGACTTCACCGACCAGGAAGCTTTGGCCCTGCAAATGGTCGAAGACAAAGCCGTAGCCAGCCAATTGCAGGAACGGTTGGACATGGTGATGGTCGATGAGTTTCAGGATACCAGCCCTATCCAGTTGGCGTTGTTTCTCAAGTTATCCAAGCTCGTGAAACAATCGATTTGGGTTGGCGACCAGAAACAGTCAATTTATGGATTCCGAGGGTCGGACCCGGCTCTGATGGATGCTGTCATCGAAGCTTTGGGCGAACCGGAGACTCTTCCAAACAGTTGGCGTTCACAGCCTGCTCTGGTTGATTTTGCCAGTGAATATTTCGCGGCTGCTTTTGGACAGTTCGGGCTTCCAGAAAAGAGGGTGCGCTTGACCTCCAAAGTTACGGCGACCAAGCCGAAGCATCCGCATCTGAAATGCTGGCGATTTGAGTCGAAAAACAAAACCAACGACACACTCTGTCTTGTCGGTGGTATTCAATCCTTGCTCGACAACGCGTCCGAGTATGTGGTTCTCGATAAAATCACACGGAAAGAGCGCACACTTAAGGCTGGTGATATCGCGGTCCTCTGCATGACCAATGCGGATTGTCGTGATGTTGCTTCTGTACTGGAAGAGCATGGTATCCGTTCGGCCATTCCACGAATCGGACTTATGCTACGCCCTGAGGTCGTTCTTGTCATGGCTGCCTATCGTTGCCTTCTTAGTGCTGAAGATACTTTAGCCGTGGCTGAGTTGGCCAAAATCTTCGGATTGGAGGATTGGTTCACAGTTGCTTTGGGAAAAGGAATGGGAGCCGTCAAGGATTTGCATCCCATGTTCGCTCGGCTGGATGATGCGCGACAGGAACTCGCTTCGCTGACACCATCTGAGGTGTTGGACTTGGCTATTGATCTTTCTGAAGCAAACCGTATGGCATTAGGCTGGGATAATCCGGCTCTCAGGCTGGCAAATCTGGACGCTCTGCGTGGTCACGCTTTGGCATATGAGTCGACCTGTAAGTCTCGTCGATGCGCTTGTACACCTGCCGGGCTTGTTCACCACTTCCACCAATTGGAGAAAAATGAGTCAGACGACCAGGCTGTTGGTGTTGGTGACGATGCAGTGCAGGTTTTGACCTATCACAAGTCCAAAGGGCTTGAATGGCCTGTTGTCATCTTGACCAGGCTTGATTCCAAGGGGCGTAAGAATCCGTTTGGTTTGAGTATTCAGTCCTCTGATGCCCAATTTGACCTCGACAATCCATTGGCTGGACGATGGCTCCGTTACTGGCCCTGGCCTTTTGGTGCACAGAAAAAGATAGCGGACTTCTCTGATGCAGTTGATGAAAGCGATATCGCCAAGGAAGCATTTGAACAGGAGCGGCGGGAGCGGTTGCGTCTGCTCTACGTCGGCATGACACGAGCCAGAGACTACATGATTCTTGCAGCCCGAGAGGAAGGCAAAGGCTCACCAACAGCTTGGCTGGATGGTTATGAAAATGCGGGCGGCAACCAAATCATGTCTTTGCCTGAGATACCCGGAGTGAGTCAGATAGAAGTGGGCAAGCAATCCTTTCCTATCGAAACCGTGTGCCTCACACCAACCGAGGAAGGGGAACAAGCGGCAATCACTCAAAGCTATGCCCCAGTGCTTCCCGATAAAACAACACATCATCCTTTGGCACGATTCGTACCAAGTAGCGATACAATAGATGAAGAAAAGGTATCCGTTGAGTTCTTTGAACTTGGATCGCCTTTGCTTACCAAGACAACGGACTCTCGCGTAGCTCAGGGTGATGCCGTTCATGCTTTCCTAGCTGTGGCAACGCCGGATCAAGATGATGCTGTTCTCAAAGCAAGAGGAGAAAGGATTGTCAGTAGCCTGGGCCTTAAAGACCTGAATGCAGACATGCTGTTTGAAATTCATCATCGCTTGCAAGCCTTCATCACGAAGACAATTGACCCGACAGGCTCTAGCGAAATCCTCACGGAGTGGCCGATTCATCTCAAGCGAGGGCTCCAAAAAGGAAGTGGTTGGATAGACATGCTTTCACGACAGCCGGATGGTGATGTTATTATCGATCACAAGACATCCTTGGGTGACAAAGCTCAGTTGGAGAAAAAAGCAATGGGCTATGCTGGGCAGCTGGCTACCTATTGCGAGGCTCTTGAAACGGCTACTAGAAAATCAAACCAGGGAATGTGGCTGCATTTTGCGTTGGCTGGATTGATGGTGAAAATAAATTGAATTTGAATTACCCTAAAGATAAACGATTCCATTTAGTTTTTTGGCTGGAGCAGATCTTAACGCGTAGGAATGCGCTTTCCCCCGAAATTCGGACCACCGGTTAAGGTGGAGTCAGCGTCCTTAAACCGATAAGGAAGGACGCATGACAAAGAGCAGCAAAAGACGGAAACATTCGGACAAGTTTAAGGCCAAGGTCGCACTTGAGGCGATTCGTGGCGTGAAGACGCTTGCGCAACTGGCTGCGGAGTACAAAGTGCACCCCAATCAGATTTCCACGTGGAAGCGGCAGCTCCTTGAGAATGTCGATGACATCTTTTCCAGTGGCAAGAAAGCCAAAAGCCAGGAGGAGATAACCGCACCGTTATTTGAGGAGATCGGTCGGCTCAAGATGGACATCAAGTGGCTTGAAAAAAAGTTGTAAGCCTGCCGCTTGAGGTGCGCCGCCAGTGGATCAAACCAGATCGGGAGTATTCCATCCGGCGGCAATGCAAGTTGGCAGGCATTTCCCGTTCGGGATTTTACTACAAGCCTGTAGCCGAATCCGATGAAAATTTGGCCCTGATGCGTCTGATCGACGAGCAGTACCTGCGTCAGCCTGATTACGGCTCGCCGCGCATGACAGATTGGCTGAGGACACAAGGGCATCAGGTCAACCACAAGCGGGTTGAGCGACTGATGCAGATGATGGGCTTGCAGGCCATTACTCCAGGGCCGCATACGAGTGTCCCCAACCCGGAGCATCCCGTGTTTCCTTATCTGCTGAAAGGAGTTGCCATTGAACGAAAAAATCAAGTCTGGAGCGCTGATATCACCTACATCCCCATGCAGCGCGGCTTTCTGTACCTGGTGGCAGTGATAGACTGGTGGAGCCGCTTCGTGCTGGCTTGGGAGCTATCGAACTCGATGGATAGTTCTTTCTGCGTGGATGCGCTCAACAAGGCTTTGCGCATCTCTACGCCGGAGGTGTTCAACACGGACCAGGGAGCGCAGTTCACGAGTCGTGAATTTACCGGAGTTCTGCAGAGCAAGGGAATTGCAATCAGCATGGACGGCAAAGGTCGCGCAATCGACAACGTCTTCATTGAGCGGCTGTGGTGGACGGTGAAATATGAGGATATTTACCCCAGGGCGTACTGTGATGGGATCGAGCTATACCATGGGCTTACGCGCTATTTTCGGTACTACAACGAGGAGCGCGGTCATTCGTCGTTGGACAAAAGAACTCCCGCTGACGTATACAGGGGCAACTTGAATGTTCATTGACTTGGCTCGTAGCCGTTGCTCCGCTCCGCCCTCGGCCCTTCGGGCCGCCCCTACGGGGACGGGCTACGCTCCACAACGGCTATGGCGACCCGCCTCCTCGGAGGCACAAACTCGGACGCCGGGCTCCACCTTAAAAAGACCGATCAGTGGTCCAAAGGATGGGGGGAGGCGCAGAAAGCGTGAATGGCACATAAAAGATTATTCTATTTTAACAATTGCGAAACTTGCTGTAGCATTTATGTAAAGAGTTATGTTTAGGGGGGACAAGTTTATCCCATCTCTAAGAAGGATATGGAAATATGATTTCTGAATACATTGAGGGACTAAGTAAAAAATACAACTCTGGAATTTCTAGAGAGCATGCTTATAGGTCCGATTTAGAAAAATTAATCGCAAATCTTGCTGATGTTACAGTTATCAATGAGCCTGCAAATGTAACGGATTGTGGCAATCCAGACTATGTTTTAATTAAAAATAAAACCCCTGTTGGGTACATTGAAGCTAAAGACATTGGTAAAAATTTAAATTCAAACCAATATAAAGAGCAGTTTGATAGATATAAAAAGGCTCTCGATAATTTAATAATCACTGACTACATTACCTTTCAGTTTTATAGACAAGGATTCTTAACGTCCGAAATAGAAATCGCCCATATTGTCGAAGGCCGGATTGTCCCTAAAAAAGATAATTTTGAAGAATTCAAATCTTTAATACGAGATTTTAGTGCATTTGTTGGACAGACGATTAGTTCTCCAAAGACACTTGCTAAACTCATGGCGGGGAAAGCAAGACTTTTTGAACATATTTTAGACAATGCTTTGTCGTCTGATGACGAAAGCCAAGATAATACTGAGCTGAAGCAACAATATGCTGCATTCAAAGAGGTTCTTCTGCACAGCCTCACTCCTAAAGAGTTTGCCGATATTTATGCTCAAACTTTGGCTTACGGCCTTTTTGCAGCACGGTTAAATGACAAAACACTAGATGATTTTAGCCGATTTGAAGCAGCGGATCTAATACCCAAAACCAACCCGTTTTTGAGAAAACTTTTCCAATATATAGCCACATACGACATCGATAGTCGTATTGAACGCCCTTTAGATAACCTTGCAGATGTTTTTCGAGCTACAGATATAGACGCTCTTTTGAAAAAGTTTGGCACTAAGAGAAATAGAAAAGATCCCATTATTCATTTTTACGAAACGTTTCTATCTGAATATAGTCCAAATTTGAGAAAAGCCAGAGGGGTTTGGTATACACCAGAAGCTGTTGTGGATTTTATTGTAAGAGCTACCGATGACATCCTCAAGTCAGATTTTGGATTAAAGGGTGGGATATCTGACACAGCTAAAACTGAAATAAAGGTGAAAGACAATAGACAAAAAAAATATGTCACTAAAGAAGTTCACAAAGTTCAAGTGCTCGATCCCGCAGCTGGAACTGGTACTTTTCTTGCCCAGGTCGTAAAGCATATATTTGACAATCAATTTGTAAATATGAAAGGGGCTTGGAGTCAGTATGTTGAACAGGATTTGATACCTAGGGTCAATGGTTTTGAAATTTTGATGGCTTCATATGCAATGGCGCATTTGAAACTTGACTTATTGTTACGAGAAACGGGCTACAAGCCAATCAATGAACAAAGATTCAAGGTATACCTGACGAATACCCTTGAAGAGTATCAACCATATGCGGGGTCACTACTTGCTCTTGCTGGATGGCTTAGTCATGAGTCGCAAGAGGCTGATGGAATTAAGCGGGACTGCCCTGTTATGTGCATTTTGGGTAATCCACCCTATAAAGGAGAGAGCGAAAATAAAGGTAGCAACTATGAGTGGATCGAGAGGTTAATGCTTGACTATAAAAAAGAACCAGGGAGCCGGTCTCGTCTAAAAGAGAAAAATTCTAAATGGATAAACGATGATCACGTCAAATTCATACGCTATAGTCAAAGCCTTGTGCAAAAAAATGGAGAAGGGATTCTTGCATTTATTAATCCTCACGGTTTTTTAGACAACCCAACATTTCGAGGTATGCGATGGAGTTTACTCAAATCTTTTGAGAAGATATATATTATTGATTTACACGGGAACTCTAATAAAAAAGAAAAAGCTCCAGATGGATCTCCCGATAAAAATATTTTTGACATTAAGCAAGGTGTTTCAATTAATATTTTTGTTCGATCGAAGAGCAAAAAAGCAAATACACTGGCGCAAGTGCACCATGTTGACGTGTATGGAGATAGGAAGAAGAAGTATGATTTTTTATGGAAAAATTCATTGAAGGACATCTCTTTCTCTTCAATTAAAAATGTTGGGCCAGAATATTATTTTGTGCCTCGTGATTATGAACTAAAGAAAAAGTATGACAAAGGTTTTTCTGTTGCAGATTTGTTCCATGTTAATGGGAATGGAATCATCACCAAACGCGATAAGCTATGTGTTCAATTCACAGAATCAAAGGCTTATGATGCTGCATATGATATCTGCAACATGGATAAGGATGGTTTTTATCTTAAATATGGTCTTCCAAAAGATGTCCGCGATTGGAAGTATGATTGGGCTCGTAAAGACATTATGGATAGTGGGTGTAACAAAAAAAATGTTAGGAGAATCAATTATAGACCTTATGACTCCCGTTATATTTATTACACAGGAAGAGCTCGTGGGTTTGTTGGGTGGCCCGTGTATGAGATAATGTCTAATTACATAGACAAAAAAAACATAGGCCTACTTGTTAGTAAGTCAACCAAAGACGCTCAATTTAACCATGTTTTTGTTACAGATAGTGTTTCTGAAGCTATCTTTCTGTCGAGCACAACAGGATCAAATGCAATGAATTTACCATTGTATATATATAAGAAAAATTCCAATGGCGAGAACTGTCGTGTTTCAAATCTGAATTTAGATATTTTAGATATTTTTTCAAGTAAAGTTAAAATGACGTTCGATGAAGAAGGTGGGGATTTGGTTAATTCATTTGGCCCATCGGATGTGTTTGATTATGTATATGCATACCTACACTCTTCAGCGTATAGAAAAAGGTTTAACGAGTTCCTCAAGTCAGGCTATCCTAGGGTGCCATATCCAAGTTCTATTACTGCATTTTCTGAATTACAAAGCATCGGCAAAATGCTTAGAGAGGTGCATTTGTTGAACTTTGAAACCAACAACAATTCCTCTTTATGCGGTTTTCCTGTTAGTGGGGACAACACTATAAGAACTAAAATTTGTGCCAAGGATTTTGAAATTACTAGCCGGGACGATTTACTTGGGCGTGTGTGGATTAACGAGGATCAATACTTCGATGGTATACCCTTGCAGGTATGGGAATATCGCCTAGGCGGCTATCACCCTGTACAAAAATGGCTGAAATCAAGAAAAGGGATGTCACTTTCTTTTGATGACATCATTCATTTCAAAAAAATAAATGAATCAATTACTAAGAGTATTGAATTAACTAATTTAGTTGACCAGTTCCTATGCAAATAACAAAGGCAAGGAGCCCTGCAATTCTTTCGGGAAATGATATTGAGAGTGCCAATTCAGGTCACGAAATGCTTGCACTACAAGCTTACTCGTTCGAGGAGCCAGAAACTTATAAGAGCACTTTACAGGATGGCAGGGCCCGAAAAGTCCCCGCTGTGGAAGCTACCAATTGAATAATCATGTTCCTAAAGAGTATTGTTCAAGACACATTTTTTGAAATATTTACCATAAACAGGGAAATTGTATAATGATTAGTGTTTCAATGGCATGGTCAAGCGGGTTTAAGGTGTACTCCTCTACTACTGCGGAGGATTTAGAGGATCTAAAGAAAAAACTTATCGATTCAGGACATTCAACTGTAAGCCTAATTAGAGTAAGCCCCTGGGATGATAGTTGGTCCTATGTTAAGTCGGATATCCCAGTCGGCGAGCTTTCAGAGGCCGATATTACTTGGTTGGATAAATGTACAGACTCCCTTTATAGCGACAGCCGGTATCTTAAATGTAAGTTGGTAGACTAACCTATTGTGTTGCCTTCGATCAGGAGAACCTCATGCTCTCTGAGCTAGCTGTTATATGTCTTTGTCATCGAGATTAATTCGGCCTCCACAGCCTGCCGAAGCGAAGCCGGTTCAACAACTTCGGCATTCGCACCAAATCCCAGTACCCAAGACAGCACCTCAGTCTCACTCTGCGCCGTAACTTCAAGCTCACATTGGCCATCGGCCAAATCTGTTATCGCCTGATCTGAACTCCACTGCCGCTCCTTGATATACGTTCCGGCTTCAGGGGAAAAACGTACTTTTACTCGGAACGGTTCGCATTCCGGGAAGCCGAAGTAGTGTGGCTTCTCATCATCAATGATTGAATGCTTTTTCCTAATTGGCTCAGCGGCAGTGAAGCGATGAATGGGGAGATGCATTTCGTGAATTGGCTCTGCTTCTTTCGAGCGGATATCCACTTTCCAGCCAGTAGCATACAATGCTTCACGGTATGATTTGATTTTAAGAGGAGCGAAATAATGGAGCTTTTCTTCTTTTCGCCCCAGCCTCTTGTATTTGATCTCGCACACGTCTTTGGCTGCGATAGCATTAAGCAGAGTGGTGAGGATTTGCTCCTGTGGCGTGTAGTCGATGCTGCCTTTTAGAATGACGTCAGCAGAAGTGGGTTCACTTCCTTGGACCAGTCAGCGGCGAATTTAAGGTGGACAGTTTCATAGGCTACGCCGCCTTGTGGGGCCAAGCCAGAGGGGGTACCCCCTCTGGCTTGGGGCCTTCCTGATATATCTCCATCGGCTTTCTGCCGTCAAACGCCTTGTGTGGGCGGCGGTTGTTGTAGAAATCGATCCACCAGGCCAGGGCCTGCCGCAACTCGCTTCCCGTTTCCAATTCCCGCAGATACACGCATTCGTATTTCAGTGATCGCCACAGGCGTTCGATCATGACGTTGTCCATCCAGCGGCCGCGGCCGTCCATGGAGATGCGGGCTCCGGCTTCCCGGAGCGTCCGTGTGAACTCGTAGCTCGTAAACTGCGAGCCTTGGTCCGTGTTGAAGATTTCGGGCACGCCGTAGCGGTTCAGGGCCTCCTCCAGGGCGGACACGCAGAAGTCCGCTTCCATGGTGTTCGACAGCCGCCAGGAGAGCACCGCGCGGCTGTGCCAGTCCATGATCGCCACGAGGTACAGGAAGCCCCGCTTCATCGGGATGTACGTGATGTCGGCGCACCACACCTGGTTCGGCCTCGTGATCGCCTTGCCGCGCAGCAGATACGGATACGTCTTGTGCTGCGGATGAGGCTGGCTGGTTCGCGGCTTCTGATAGACCGCCATCAACCCCATCTTGCGCATGAGCCGCCGGACGCGATTGCGCCCGAGTTGATGGCCCTCATCGCGCAGGATGTTGCGCATCTGCCGGGAGCCGAAGAACGGCAACTCCAGGAACAACTCGTCGATGCGCTTCATGAGCGCCAAGTTGGACGCGGACTCGCCGATCGGCTGGTAATAGTACGTTGAGCGGTGCAGCTTGAGGATTTCGCACTGCCGTCGAACACTGAGCATCGGATGCCCCTTGTCGACGATGTCTCGCCTTCGCTCGCAGCTCATATCTTTGCGAAGGCTTGTTGCAAAAAATCCTTCTCCACCGTGAGCTGGCCGATCTTGGCGTGAAGCTCTTTTATCCGGGCCTCATCGCTTTGTTGGGTCTTTTGGGCCTTGCCCGCAAAGCCAGCTACGATCTGCTCCTTGGCCTGCTTCTTCCACTGGGAAACCTGGTTGGGATGCACGCCGTACCTGCTGGCGAGCTCGGACAGGGTGTGTTCGCCGGACAAGGCATCCAACGCGACACGGGTCTTGAATTCGGCGGTAAAGTTCCTTCTTTTCCTGGACATCAAAAGCCTCCTTTGGGCTTCTTACGTCCACCTTAGCTCGTGGTCCAGTTTCCTGAACCCACTTCTAGCCAACGATTCAAAGGCCCCAGCCCTTTTATCTAAATCCGGCAGCATGGCCGCAGTCTTGTGGATTGTCTCATCAACTTCTTTGGAAAGCTCTTTAGGTAGCAGGTGGCGCACCATTTCTTTACAAAGCAGTAGATGGTTGATCTCTTCTTCCGACAAAGCGACTTTCGGTCGACTTTTGGGAGTCTGTATTTGATACCATGACCGCTTACCGTCTTTGCCCTTCTTCACCCTTACCGAATAACTGCGGTCAATGTCTTCCATCATCCGAATGATGGTCTGTTTCGAGCAATCCAGTTCTCTGGCAAGATCGATCAGGTAGTGACGCTTGCCAGTATACATGAGTTGACAGAAGAGCGTCACAGCCTTCTGAGTTGGTTTCGCATGTTGGTTTTTTTTGGACGGCACGTAGGGCTCCCGCTGGTGAGATTGAGTAGTCAAAAGCGACACCGCCTTTAGTTACAAATCTTGATATCAGATAACCCCATGTTTAGGAAATCCATAATCATATCTCCTAGTATTCTTATATGGCTAAGCGATGAGCTTATTCGCAGCAAATGTGTTTAGCTCCGATTCATTTCAAAAAACAGAATAGTAGTAAACATTTTGGGATAAAGATGTTTTAGGTCCTAGAGAGGTGCGTATCCCCCAATAGAGCATGGCAACTTCAGCTCATACAGAGGAAGGAAGATTGAGGTCGTGAACAGTTGAAGCTGAAGTTTTCTCATTTTACTTCTCCTCTTTAATCTAATCAATCACAGTTTGAGACGATGACAAATCGCTACATCGAGGAGCGTTCCGCTTTTCAGTAATATTCAGATATATATTACCTTTGTGAGAGCTAGATCTTTTTAGCTTCGGATTGCCCAACTAATCCAGTGCGGCATCGTGCAGCACTGGGGTTTTCTCTTTTCTAAGGAGGTAATGATGGAACCACAATTGAATTCCCCGGAAATCACGGAATTGGCAGAGGCCATGATCCAGGTGCAGCAGACTCTTTCACCAGCACTGAAGGATGCAGAGAACACTTTTACCAACAGTCGGTACGCAACACTTCATTCGGTCATGAATGCGTGCCGAGATGCGTTGATTGAGCACGGTATTTGGCTCACACAGTATCCGGTATCGGTCGAGGCTAATCAACTCGGTCTTGTAACCAAGATCGTCCACGCTGAAACAGGCCAATGGCAGGCGTCGCTTTTAACTATGTCGCTGCCGAAGAATGACCCCCAAGGATATGGTTCTGCCATGACCTATGCACGTCGATACGGATTGTCTGCTTTGATAGGGATCGTGACTGAAAAAGACGATGACGGAGAATTGGCCTCGCATCAGAGAGAACCGCACAACTCTGGTTTTTCACCCCGGAATAACGGGATGAATTTTACCGCGTCACAGCCAAAAGCGGCTCCCAAGGGTAGTGGTACTGGCATGGCCAGTCTGCCCCGGCTTGATGGCGTCCAGTATCGAAATGGTACAGCCAATGACGGCAAGCAATGTGTACTCGCAACCGGAGATACTCATTCCAAGAAAGAATTCCTGCGTAAGGCTGGATTCCGCTGGGATGGCACGCGCAAGGTCTGGTGGAGGTATGCAGATGCAGCCTGATACAATCAAAGCACAAGGGCTGCTTCGTCTTCTGACTCAAGGCCTCCTGGCTCATGGCGAGCAGAAGACTGCCAATGAGCTTGGGGATCGGAGCCAGTACATCGGCATGTCGGACATCGGCAAAGGCATGGAATGTATGAGGGCAGCCGTAGCGAGCAAACTGGGTTTGTCCGCCATTCCCGCCGCAACCGCCGTGGGTGAGTTTGCCCATGAGGAGCTGGGCCGTGTTCTTGGGCGACAGATCATCCTGCAACGCGGTCACTGGCAGGAGTATGGCATTGAGAAGGCTCTCACAGCTACCGGCGTGAAGCTGGTTCCGCAGCTTGAGATCTCCATTGAGCACAATGGGGTACCCATCAAAGCACATCTGGACTTCACCCTGGTTTGGGGCGGGAAACGACCAGCAGTGAGAATTCTGGAACTTAAAAGCAATGAGCGTATCCCGGCGTCGCTTTATGCGTCGTACGAAGCGCAGCTCTATGGCCAGGTTGGACTGCTTAAGTCCTGCTGGGCACAGCCGTGCTTTTCAGTTCCACAAACTGAAGTGCAATCGGTCACGTTTCCTCAGGCAATACAGTCCATTTTCAACGTGGCTTTGCCCAAGTTGCCAGATGGCGTGGATATTGAGAGCTGGGTGCTTTCCATCTCCAGATCAGAGGTGAAATCATTCGGGCCGTACTTGGCGGATATGGGTATGCTGGAAGCCTGTCTGCAAGCGGCGGTGGGTATCTGGCGGACTACGGAAGATGTTCGTTCTGGAAGCCTGGATTTGAACGACCTTGACTATTGCCGAGGCTTTCATCCCCTGTGCGATTGGTGCGATGTCAACGCAGACTGCCCAAAGTTTCAGGCCGTGAACATCCCCTCAGATTCCGCTTGCGGACTGGAACTGGAAGAACTCGCCATGCTTAAGGAACGAAAGGCGACCCTAGAGAAACGTATCGCCGAGTCCGAAGAACGCATCCGGCAAACATACAGTTTGATAGGTGCGAAGGATTGGATCTCGACGAAGGACCATCGTTTCCGTGTTACAACTATAGCGGGTAGAAAGACGCTTGACCGCTCCCAGATGTTGGACAAGCTGACCTCGCTGATCGGTGATGAACTCAAGGCCCAAACGGCTTTGGAACAGTGTGAAAAATCCGGGAAACCGTTTGAACGCCTCTATGTCAGCAAGATCAACAAAATGCTGAAATCAGCGGCTTGAGTGAAAACGGTTTACATTTCACAGTGTGTGGCATACTGTAGCTACAGTAAATGGAGGTCCCATGCAGGAAATCATACGGGCGCGTGTTGATACCGCCCTTAAGAACAAGTTCGAGGCAATAGCCAAGCGTGAAGGGAAAAATTCCAGCCATCTCCTGCGGGAGTTTATGGCTGACTTTGTCGCCAGGCATGAAGAACAGGTCAAACGACATGACGAAACACTGCTGGCGATCGAAAGTATAGAGGCTGGCCGGTTCGTCGAAGGCGACGAGGTCTTTGCCTGGATGGATAGCTGGGGGACTGAAACGGAAATGGACGTTCCTGAATGCAAATAAGGTTTTCCCCTGAGTCTGTTCAAGACTTGAAGCGTCTTCACGATTTTCTGGCTCAACATGATCCAGAAGTCGCCCGTACCACTGTTCTCAACCTGAAGGCCGCGATTAATCGTTTTGCTGAGATGCCCCACATAGGGCATCCGCTTGAAGAGATTGAAGGTGTCCGAGAGTTCGTCTTTGGGCGATATATTGTGCGCTACCACGTGAAAGAAGAGGTAGTGTATATCCTGCGATTCTGGCACTCGAAAGAATCACGATAACTATAAAGAAAAACACTAAGACCAAACCCCGGTTCTGCGAAAGCAGGACCGGGGTTTTTCGTTTCCAAAGGAGAAACACATGAGTGAAATTCTGAAAGAACTACAAGCTCTGCAACCCGCAGACCACGATGCCGGTGAAGTCTTCAGCGGCAAAAAGTCCAAGCGCACAGTGCGGGGATTTGCATCCGCTTCTTCGTTCACCCCGGAGCCAAGTCCAGAGTACTTGTTCCACGACTCCAGTCGTGATGCTGTGGTCTGGTTCATGGACTCATCTGATCCGCTCTATGTCTTCGGTCCCGCAGGGAGTGGCAAAACCAGCCTGATCAAACAGCTCGCGGCGAAGCTCAATTATCCCGTATTCGACATTACCGGACACGGACGTTTGGAGTTTCCAGATATGGTTGGTCACCTTACAGTTGAAGACTCGAATATGTCCTTCCAGTACGGGCCATTGGCACTTGCGATGAAGTTCGGAGGGCTCTTTCTGCTGAACGAAATCGACCTGCTCGACCCAGCGACCGCAGCCGGTTTGAATGGCATTCTGGACGGCGATCCGTTGTGTATTCCCGAGAACGGTGGGGAAGTAATCAAGCCACATCCGCTGTTTAGGTTTGCTGCAACAGCCAACACGAATGGCACTAGTGATGAGACCGGTCTCTATCAAGGGACACTTCGGCAAAACCTGGCTTTCATGGACCGCTTTTGGCTCTGTGAAATTGGCTATCCAAAGCCCAAGGATGAAAGAGAACTGCTGCATCGAAAGGCTTCTAGACTGCCGAAGGAAGTGCGGACCAAAATGGTGGAATACGCCAATGAGGTTCGCAAGCTTTTCATGGGTGAAGCTGACGGGAATTACCGCGACACTATCGAAGTGACCTTCTCGACCCGTACCCTCATTCGCTGGGCAGATCTCACTGTCCGTTTCCAACCTCTTGCAAGGCAAGGCATCCAGCCTGTGACCTACGCGCTTGATCGTGCTCTTGGCTACCGAGCCACACCTGAGACACGGACAGTGCTGCATGAACTGGCTCAACGCTTCTTTCCACAAGAAAACAAGGAGTAATTATGGATACCCATACAGATATTACTGCGCTCGACAATTTGATGGCCCTGAACCTGGACGTAAACATCTGGACAGCTCGCAAAAAGCTGACACCGGCAGATTTTGGTGGTGCAAGCCTGCCTCCTGAAGAGCTTGCTTCGCTTGGCAGTAAGAAAATATGTAACCCTCAGGAACTGCGTATCTTCGGGACGCTGAAAGCCCGTGCTGTGAATTTGCTGGATAGAATAGGTATTCGCTTTCTCGGTGGATGGGCTATTCCTGAGGACAAAGCCGATGACATTGTGTCGGAATTGACCGCGATCCGTGACGACTTCCTGGCTGCAAAAGAGCAGTTCCTCTACCGGTATGATGAAGCTGTACGAGACTGGATCTCGCAACATCCTGGTTGGGAGAGTTTGATTGGCAGCTCCACGGTCAGTGCGGATTACGTGCGCAGTCGTATCGGCTTCAAGTGGCAGTTGTTCAAGCTGTTACCTCCAACGGATGATGCCGTACACCAGGGGTTGCAGGATGAAGTCAAAGACCTTGGTGGGACTCTCTTCAATGAGGTGGCTAAAGCCGCTACGGATACATGGAAGAGATGCTTTGAAGGAAAAGACAAGGTGACACACAAAGCCTTATCTCCCTTACGCTCCATCCACACCAAGCTGGCAGGCCTGAGCTTCGTAGAGCCACGAGTCGTGCCGGTTGTAGATTTGTTAGATACGGCATTCACCCGTGTGCCTACTCGTGGATACATCCATGGCAGCGCATTGGTCATGCTTCAGGGAGTTGTGTCGTTGCTTCGAGATCCGGCAACCTTGGTAGCTCATGGGCAGAAGATTCTCGATGGCAATGAGGCCAACGATATCTTAGCGGGTTTGGTTGCGGATACGATTCCTGCATTACCGGAGACTGAGTCTACACCAAAAACTGACTTCGTTCCTGAGCCGATTCATCAGCATCAGATCGACAGCCATGGGCTCTGGTGATCGCTATGAATGATAAACACATTATGAAGTCGCTCCCGATGGTAGCCTCAGTCCTGGGCCGCAAGTACGGTGTGAAGGTTATAATAGGTGGAAAAGGAGCATATACTGATGGCAACACCATTCATCTACCTGCACTTCCTTTGGAATGCAGTAAGACACTCATCGGCATGGCCAGAGGTTTCCTGGATCATGGTGTGACTTGTTGCTGACTGAAAAGGTCAGCCGTAGCTGTATACGGCTACGAACTAATAACCTGAAACGATAGAATGAAGGAGTAACGCCCTGAAATGTCGTCCCTGATACTCCGGCATGCGGTTGGCAGTGTTATATGCCAGCGGTGTGAAGCCCGGTGAAGTCGGCTGAGAGGATACCCTAGCGCGTTGTGGCGAGGAATTGCGAACCAGAGGTGGTCGAGTATCTGATAGGCCGGGGGGCTATAAAAGGCTATGGCGAGAATGTCTCAATGGAGACTGACGAACTTCCGAATGTACGGGTCTATACGACGGAATAGGCAGAAATGCCTATGCCTCAATTTGAGGAGTGAGCGTGGATGAGTAGAAATCGTGGTTACGAAAATCCATATGCTGTTACAGGCAGCATCCAACTCACAGGCTTATAGGAAGCGCCTAAGGTCTCATGCACAGATAAGGTTATTGGAACAAGGAAAGCTCGGGGCGTGGAGTGATAACACACTGCGAAGCGGTATGCCGTATAAAACTTCGGTATTAAGGGCATTTTATCCGGGTGAGAGTGGAGGCACAAGCGTTGATTCTGCTGTAATGGCAGAGGAGCAATAGCCTCTAGTCGGTTAATGTAAGTATGTAAAACTCATGACAGTTCAGAGGTTCGAGTATGACTAAAAGAGGCGAAATCCACACAGGAGGAAGCCGACTCTGAGTAAAGGAAAGAAGTGTTAAAGAGGCAAAGGTTGCGGAATCATGAGTATTATGACTTCCAGAGAACTCTTGATGATTTGTACGCGGAAAGCTGTAACGGCAGGTGTTTTCGTCACTTGATGGATTCAATTCAGCAAGAAGAAAACATCCTGCTCGCATACCGCAACATCAAGAGCAACAAGGGGAGTCATACCAAGGGCACAGACGGGCGCACGATTCAATCGTTGGCTTCGATGCACCCCAAGGAACTCGTGCATTGTATTCGTAAGAAACTGAGCAACTACTTTCCCCAAAGTATAAGACGAGTAGAGATACCAAAGCCTGATGGACGAAAGCGTCCCTTGGGTATTCCGACTATTGGAGACAGGATGGTGCAGCAATGCATTCTACAAATTCTGGAACCGATATGTGAAGCGAAGTTCTTTAAGCACAGCTATGGATTCCGGCCATTACGATCGGCACACCATGCCGTTGCCAGAGCGCACTTCCTCACACAGGTAGCTCACCTGCATTACGTAGTCGACATTGATATCAAGGGATTCTTTGACAATATCGATCACGGAAAATTGCTGAAACAGTTATGGACGTTGGGCATCAGAGATAAATCCCTCTTGAAGGTGATATCGAAAATGCTCAAGGCAGAAATAGAAGGCATTGGCATTCCTCACAAGGGAACACCGCAGGGCGGGATATTGTCTCCCCTCCTTGCCAATGTGGTCTTGAATGAATTGGACTGGTGGATTGCCAGCCAATGGGAAAGGCACAAAACCCGATATCCGTACCAGCCTGATAAGCGGGACGGAAGTATGGGGCATATGTACGAAGCCTTGAAAAAGACTGAGTTAAAAGAGGTTAACATAGTTCGCTATGCTGACGACTTTAAGCTCTTCTGCCGTAACCATAACCACGCCCGCAGGGTGTTTTCAGCAGTGCAGTTGTGGCTTTCTGAGCGGCTGGGTTTAGAGATAAGCCCTGCAAAATCAAGGATAACGAATCTCAGAAAAAGTTATTCTGATTTTCTTGGTATCAAGTTCAAAGTCAGACCCAAAGGAAGTAGGAGCGTAAAAGGCGTTAAAAAAACGCGTTATGTCGCCAAATCGCGATTAGCCGACAAGGCCAAGCAACGAATTGTCGACAGAGTGCGTCAATATGTGAAGGGGCTACAGCACTCGCAAGAAGATGACGGGCCTGTTTTCGTTCACGATTACAATTCCTATGTCATTGGAGTGCATAGCTATTACAGCTGCGCGACCATGTGCAGTATGGACTTCTCAGAAATCGCCTTTCTCAGTCTCTCGATTCGCAAAAACAGGCTGTCTCTCAGGAGTTGAGTCTTGGCGGGAGTGATGACTACGCAAATCTCGTTATCGTAAGCGATGATGTGCATAGACTGATTCACGCCTCGGCAGCGGAGACTCTTGCTGATTACCTTCGTTTGTTGGCATTGGAAAAGCCTATGATTGCGAAAGTGAACAGATTGCGGGAGAAGCTAAATCTCTCGCAAATCCTCTAAACACTATCTTTGTATTACATGTCATGTGTGACACAGAAAACATGAATCGATGGAACGCCGTGTGCGGTGAAAGCCGCATGCACGGTGTGAATGGGGGGAAAATCTGGAGATAACTTCAAAGGATTACCTATCCATATAAGCCGCGCATATACGCGAAACTCGGTTCGATTGGTTGCGTCTGGCGAATCTGACTCCGCTGGAGATGCACGTCTGGAACACCTTTGAAGATTGGCGCGTTGAGCATCGGTTAGCTCGGCTGTTCCCTGGATGTAGGCAGAACTTCAACTGGCTTATTCAACATCTGTTCGGCAATGACAGCGAGCAGAGAACTGATCCGGCAATGGCCGTCCTCAATTGGCTGCTGTTGTCAGTCCGTGCTTGGGATGTACCTGCATTGAATGACCAGCGTGACCAGGTAGGCGCATTCGTCGAAGCCCATTATCCCGGTTTGGTCGCACGATTGAACCATGTTCTGAAAAAGGTCCGTATGTACTGCGATTCAACCCAGGATTGCATTTTGTACGCAAGAGAGGTCGTTTCCATCCTTAAGGACAAAGCGGCTCCAAAACCCCCGCAAAATGGGGACTCGAAGACAGAAAGATCGACGAAAAACGGTAAGCCTGATGGATTCCCTTCAGAGGTCTCAAGGCGGATGCTGGAAAACCTGCTGAATGTCGATGGAAATGAACTGCCGTTCGATCTTGGCGACAGATTGGCCGACAGCTTAAATAGGGAAACGCCGCCTGATTTGAATGAGTCGTTGCGGGTGGCACGAGTCGGCATGAAGGCGACGAAACCTATCGATGCTGAAGATGTTGCTGCTATAAAAAGAGCATCAAATGCCTTGCGAACGCAGCTTCAAGGGCTGCTTCAGTCGTCGGTGTTTACACGAAGCAAGGTTGGTCGTCATGGCCGATTGGATGCACGGCAATTGCATCGATTATCGGTGGCAGATGCTCGAGTCTTCAAACGGGATGGTCAACGTGTCGGGATCAATACCGCCGTGCACATCTTGCTGGATTGCTCTGGCTCCATGCGACGGCGAATAAAGCTGACGACGCAGGTCTGCTATGCTGTAGCTGCTGCTTTGGATGCTATCGACGGAATCAACGTGGGAGTGACGGCATTCCCCGCTGGTACACCAACAGACGGAGGCAATCGGAATGATTATTGTCCTACGGTTTGTCCCGTCATGGGTCATGGAGAACGGATACACACCAACTTCGCCGTAAGTGCCACCGGCTGCACCCCGCTTGGCGAGGCTCTTTGGTGGACTTTACAGCAGGTAGTGCCGCTCTCCGAATCCAGAAAGGTTGTCCTTATCCTAACGGATGGAGATCCCGATTCCTTGAAAGTGGCACTTGATGCCATTGAGGAAGGTAGGCGCTTTGGCGTCGAGATCTACGGCCTGGGCATCATGTCTGAAGCCATCACAAAAATCCTTCCTAATCATAGTCGTACTATCAACGAGTTATCCGAATTGGCTCCCGCCATGTTTGGAATGCTTCGTAGTGCGTTGATCAAATAACCAACCATAATCACGAGGAAAACATGGATATAGAGGTCCCAATTTGTCCGAACTGTGAAAGTTCGGTTCATGTCGTGTTGTCGAATACTGGTAAGAAAGTCGGAACCGCTGTCGGTGGAACCGTAGGTGCAGCTGCTGGCTACGCTGGAGCATCTTCTGGAGCTGCTGCTGGCGCTGCCATCGGCTCTGTCATTCCAATTGTCGGCACAGCTGTTGGAGCCATCGGTGGTGGAGTGCTTGGTGCCATTACTGGTTTTTTCACTGGAGCTGCTGTTGGCAACCAGGTCGGCGAGCACGTTGATCGGCATATCATCTGTGAATACCGCTGCAATCGGTGCGGCTACGTATTTGAAGCATAACCTAAGGAGAAACCTATGCGAGATTTTTGGGCATTTATCAGCGGTGTGGCCGTTGGTATCCTGGCTGCTACTGGTGTTTACGCGCTGGAAAAGGATGGGAAAACGATCCCCATTGAATATGATGAGGGCGAGGTGGACGGAATGGAGGAAGAGACCGAAGAGGATACCGATAATGATGGGAGGTTGATCGTCCGAGGGACATAAAAAAGGAGAGCCGCTGGCACATGTTAGCGGCTCTTTTTTGAATGGTTACAGCAGGATTCGATAGTCCATATTTAAGGCTTCCGCTAGCCGTTTGGCGACGTCCTTGCCTATTGGTCGTTTGCGATTTTCCATCTCAGAGATGTGGTGTGGCTTGAGCCCTGTTTTGTCTGCAAGCTGTGCTTGCGTCAGATTTTCTCGCACGCGAGCTCCTCGCAACAGCTTTCCTGGATGCCTGTTAGGAAACACTTCTTCTACTGAAAAGAGCTCTTCACCTTCGTCGTTGATCTCGCGTACCTCATGTCCAGCGAGGCGCAGGAAGCTCT
The DNA here is from genome assembly GCF_900217235.1 of Pseudodesulfovibrio profundus. Taxonomy (NCBI): domain Bacteria; kingdom Pseudomonadati; phylum Thermodesulfobacteriota; class Desulfovibrionia; order Desulfovibrionales; family Desulfovibrionaceae; genus Pseudodesulfovibrio; species Pseudodesulfovibrio profundus. The sequence continues at coordinate 2,132,678 of NZ_LT907975.1, forward strand.
TGGTGGCTTCTGCGATCTTGCCAGCCTGCTTGATCGGGACGCGGATGCATATCTCAGCGTATCTTCCCGTAGTCTGCTTTTTCGTGAGTTCCAACATATCGAATCTCCACCAGTTGTATGGATTTGTCCGTCAACTTCCACACCGCCACATATCGAGGCTTTCCCTTGTTAAGGTGACAGTGGTAGTAGTCAGGTTTTCCTTTCAGTTTTCCATAGTTGGGCCAGGTCGGGACAACAGGGCCGCTTTGTTCAATGTCAGCGACCAAAAAATCAAGCGCGTCCTGGAACCGTTCCGGTAGCTTTTCTTTTTGCTTTTTCGCTTTGCCGGTGAACTTTACCGTCCAGTCCATGTCTTCACCTTGTACCATTGGTTGGTATATTGTCAACGCTTACTACCAAGCAAATCTATTGATAACAAATCGACGAGTTGTCCGGGCTTTCTGGAGCATAGGCCTCGTCGTGTTCCTTCCTCTGGTGAGCCGACTCCATGGCCTCAATACCTCTGCGCAGATCTTCATCGGCAACCTTGGCGTACCGGGTCGTCATGACCGGAGTGGAGTGGCCTAGGAATCGCTGGGTTAAATACAGATCCTTGTTGGCGCGATAGTAGCGAGTTCCTGCGGTATGCCTCAGGCTGTGAAAGCTGAACTTCATCTTGGGATCGTCCACGTCCTCATTGAGCTTGGCATCAACTACAGCCCGCTTGAATAAGCTCGGTATTTGTAGATGACGTTCACCTTTGACGTTTGGGAAGACGAGTTTGTTGGGCTTGCCAGCATCAAAGGTAAAAAAAAGGCTCTTCAGCCGTTGCGTCATTGGGACAGAGCGGTCTCTTCCTGTCTTGGTGTTCACCACCAGAATGATGCCACCTGCCAGGTCAACGTTTCCCCACCTGAGAGACGCTATTTCGCCAAACCGCATACCCGTATCAATTGCCACGAGGGTCATGTGGTACGCCTGTTCACTCCGTTTCTGGACTGCATCCAGTAAATCCTTCTCCTCATCTAGTGTCAGAGTGCGCATGCGTTCGTTGTCCACCTTTGGAAGCCGGAACGAGCTGGCCTTGGTTGGACACTCCTTGTCCGTGAGGCCGTGGTCCTTGGCCGCGTTCCAGATCATGGTGAAATTGCGCATGGCATATTGGACGGTGCGAGGAGCGCGCTTGGCGTTGAGCATATTCATCTTGATGCGCTGCACATGTGCCAATTCAAGGTCGCAAATAGGAGTGTCTCCAACCACGGGTTTGATCCAACACTTCATGTGGCTGACTGCTTTGTCCGTGGTGGTGGATTTCCAGCGAACAGTGGCTTCAGGAAGAAAGTAGTCTTCAAAGAATTGAGGCATGGAAATCCGACGGGCGTTTTCAGCCTCCAAAGCGATGCGTTGTTGTTCCTTCTCATGCAGGTGCAGCTCTCGGACTTCGTTCATTGTACATGGTCCAAGACCTTGACTTTGGTTCTTCTTGAGCCTTTTGAGCTCGTCGAAGCACTTACCAGGAGTCCAGCCATCCGAAGCCCAGCCAAGACCTTCGTTGATGGTCTTGCCCTGCCACCAGTATTGCAGCGAGTAATATTTGTCCGGTACGGCTCCATGCCTGCGCGTGGAGTGCTCCCGGTATCTGACGCCACCTTTTCCATCGGCATTTTTGAGTGGTTTCCATTTCATGCTCATCAACACGACCTCCAAGGTTGTACTAGCCTAGTACTAGAATAGGCCAAGGCAGGACGGGATGACTCGTGTCGCCCTGTGAAATGAAAACTAGCAAAAAATTGTTTTTAGTCAAGTGGATAAGAGCAAATAATGCGATTCGGGACAACTTGGGATAAATCGGGAAATCATTAATAATCGACTGAAAATCCCCGTGTCGGCGGTTCAATTCCGTCCCTGAGCACCATTGAAGATCAAGCCCTTACGTCAATCGCGACGCAAGGGCTTTTTCTTTTGTGGTGTTTTGTCCCCACATTGTCTCCTACTGAAAACAGACTCCGGTTTTCCCCGAACCTTTCTATGGCAACACCGAAATCATGCTCATGGGCACGTTCTTTTTTAGTCCATGGACTATTTCATACCAGTAGACAGACGCAACAAGGATACGATCATAGTGAATATCATGTGTGAATATGTGATTGGGCTTATGCACAGCAAGCCCTGAGAAAGTACCTTCTTTGTATGTGTCTAAAAAGAAGAGCACATCAATATCTTTTCTTTCTCTTTTGATTGTATTTAATGCGGATAGTCCAGATTCGCTAGCTCCATAGATAAGGATTCTTTCATTTTTGGGTAATTCGTGGATAGAAAGAAAAAAAGTAGAAATCATACATTTACCTTAAAGCATTAATCTAAAAATGTTCTGAGTGTATTTTTGATATATCAAAATCAGTCAAGCATACTATGACATACCATCAATGGAAATAACCTGTCCTTCCTTCAGAAGGGTGTTTTTTAATGTTGTGTAGTCTAGTTCATGAGTGTTTTTGTTACATGATACACAAAGGGCTGCTGCTGTACCTGCTGCATGCCCGATAGTCATGAATGTTGGCTCCATTCGTAGAGAAGAATAAGCGATATATGATGCGGAGAGTGCGACTGCGACAATAAGGTTGCTCACGGAATCGACTGGGGGCAACATTGACCTGTATGATATGTCGTATGGCGGTACCTTAATGTATATTGCTCCCTCATCAATGACCTCCCCCCGGCTGCTGATGACGCGATCTACCACATGAGAGTCAATTGAGTATGACCCGACGGCTACAGGGTCATTGACTTTATTTAATCCAAATATATTTTTCTCCGTCAGAATATAGTCACCTAACATCCTTCGTGATGCCCGAATGTACAAGCAAGGAGGGAAGTTGTCGTTGTCAATGAACTCGTCTTTTGCGTACCCCCATTGCTTCATACCATTTCGCATGGATAGTGGAAGTCTTTCGTCCTCCGACAGAAAGTACAACAGGCCTTTCGTGTAACTTTCATGCTCTGCCTTGGAGACCTCTCTTTCGTAAAAGGACTGATGCACCCAAAGATGGTTGCCTCCGACAAAGTCGAGACCATTCAAGTCGACTTTTTTGTTGGGTAAAGAGTTGAAGCACAAAACATCATCAATAGCATGATGTGAACAAGCTTGAATCTTTCGTAACAGGTGTTCGTATAGCTTGGGTTCATAGTCTTCTGGTTTAGTGAAGGGTACTTTCTCCCCCTTTTCTTTGGAGAGAGTCAGCCTGAACCCATAAGCCTGAATCTTCGGGCTGGCTGTTCCCGGCGGGGGGCAATGGGTGCTTAGGCCAGGGCAGGGCTGTGTATTTATATAGGGCGAAATTGACGTCTTACCCGAACCATAAATGGCGGAATAAAAAACACCTGCAAGCAGTTCGTCATACTCCTTGGATGCCTCCCTTCCACCGACGCTTTCTATCCCTGAATAAAAAGACAAATCGCCATCGTAGTCGGTATCAATGAAAACATCAGCTTCGAACCTCCGACCATCAGGGAACGACAATGCATTGATTTTGCCTTCTTTCACTTCAACTTGAGTGTATGAAGTTATTGGGGCATTAAATGCGACGTCGACGCGTTCTGCTTCAAGCATTTCCAAAAAGACTTTGCAGGCAACATGCGGTTCAAAAACCCATTGCATTTTCCGCTGGTCGTCTTTGCCTCCATATGCACGGTTCCCCAGGCGTTCAAAAAAATCTTGCCGAGATTCGTTTCTCCATGCCTTTTTTGATTTGTAGTACATGAAGATGTTATGATAAAATTCCCTTGCTATGCCCCCGATAGAATTTGGTAAATTTAAGTCCGAGGCAGAAAGTCCCGATGTTGTCATGCCCCCCAAGTGATTGTTATTGCTAATCAACAAGACTCGTAAGGAATGACGGGCTGCTGCGATGCTTGCAATGACACCTCCCGCAGTAGCTCCATAAATAACAACATCATATCGTTTCATTGCTTTCTCCTTTCACAGACTCAATAAAGGCAATCCGGGCGCCAAACTCGTCTAAATACGAACATCAACGTTGAAGTAGCATAGATAATTTGCCTCTAATATAGAACCCTAACGCCTACCAATGTGCCAAGAATAAAAAGGTATTTATGTCAAAATTGAAAGCGAAAGATATGGACGGTGTCAGTGCAAAGCCAAAACAGCTGTTCATTTTTGATCATATTCCAAAATGTGCCGGGATGTCGTTGCATGCTTTACTGAAGGAGCATTTCCCACAATACAGACATCTAAACAGCGCTACAGAAACCAGAAACTACGCAATTGAATTGGAATCGGCCGAAGGTGATATACACATTTGTGGAGGTCACCATGTATATGGAATACACGAAGTGGTCGGATCTAAGTATGAAAGTCAGTATTTTACATTCTTAAGAGACCCTCTCCAGGTCGCCTATTCCTTCTTTTCCTACAATAAGAATCTCAAGAGCGTTCTGGGTGGTTCATTTATTGATTATTTGTACGATAACCAATTGGCTAACTTTACTAATCACCTCGGTGGAACTCTTGATTTAGCCATGGTCCGCCTGGATGGATATGGATTCATAGGTTTTACAGAGTCCATGAGTTCGTCGGTTTACCAATTGGGTCTGTTTCTAGGGAAAGAGTTTCGAGACATCCCCCATAACAACAAAACGGATCACAAGGAAAAGTGTAAGAGCATGGATCCTTTGAAGTCTTACTTTTCCCAAAAGTCATGTGATTATGAGCTTTTCAATCATTACAAAAACCGCTTTGTTGAAATAAAGCCTTCCCTACCGACTGCAAAAAGGTCGGCTAAAATCATGGATAAGCAAAATGAAGTGGTAGCAGGCTGGTTTGAATCTATTACTCAAGGGACACCAAAAGATTTATCAAATTATGATTTTGACTCTGCCATAAAAAGTGTGCCGGATTTGAAAGAAAAAAGCAGACTCATATCCTTTGTATCCAAATTGAACATCAACATAAGTGATGCGATATTTGATGAGTCTATCCAGTGCTATGTGGCTGGTGAGCAGGTAAGGTTGAATCCCAATACGCTAGACAGTAAATATCGATTTGATGCAGTTTACGGTATCTATATGGACTGGTGCTCTTACCCTTCATGTCGGGCAGATTCATTTGTTGCATACGAAGCAACGACGTTGGCTGCAATCCTGATCAATTCGCCTTATGCGCAGCAAAAGGGAATAGCCATTGAGCTTGCGGAAAAACACCATGACCTTTTCCCTGACACACCCTTGTCTACATCTCTGCTTTCTTTGGTCTACAGGAAAAGTGGTGAAAGTAAGAAGTGCCTTGATGTGGTTGAAGACATCATAAGTAAAACAAAAAGTGTAGCTATGGCCAATGAATACATTGCTACATATTCTTTTGGTTTGGAAAAACCGTTACAAGAGGTGAGGGGACTAAAAAAGAGTATTCTGGAGCCACACCATAACGGTGTTCGATTTCTTCAAGAGCTGTTTCCCTATTCCGAAAGAGTGCTCTTAAGAGAGCTGGCAGACGAAAATACGCTTGTCATTCGATCCGGCCCAATGCTCATACTGGAAGACCTTATTGAGGCTATAGATATCTCTCCTGCCAACATGAGCATAATGACATCGGATTCTCCTCCCTTGAAGGACGAGGCTTTCCGTACTGTGTACTACTTTGATGGGTGGTTTCAACCAAGTGCTGATTATTCTTGGAAAGACTCGTTCAAGGAATCACGGTTTGAGACAGTAATTCTTCTTTGTTCGTCCTTCGCCTCGTTAAATTCTCTGCATAACTTTATAAACTACTTGTCGCATCTCAAAAATGTACCGTTATTTGCGTATCCCATGTCGAACGTCTTCACACCAAAGACTCATAAGTCGCTAATAAAAATTCGCTAAATGTCGGACTTCGATACGTTCTAAAATCGATTGCTCCATTGAAGATCAAGCCCTTACGTCAATCGCGACGCAAGAGCTTTTTCTTTTGTGGCTTTTTATCCTCACTCTGTACAGAAGTGGCCTCGGTTCTTCGGACCACTGAGCGACGATTTTAAGGTGGACACGTTTACGAGCTACGCCGCTCTTTCGTTCCAGGCCAGAGGGGGTACCCCCTCTGGCCTGGAACGGTTCTGATATATCTCCATCGGCTTCTTGCCGTCAAAAGCAAAATGCGGACGTCGATTGTTGTAGAAATCGAACCACCAAGCCAAGGCTTGCCGCAGTTCGCTTCCGGTTCCCATCTCACGCAGGTAAGCACATTCATATTTCAACGAACGCCACAGACGCTCGATCATCACATTATCCATCCATCGGCCTCGACCGTCCATGGAGATACGAATTCCAGCCTCTCTGAGCGTCCGTGTGAACTCGTAGCTGGTGAACTGTGATCCCTGGTCGGTGTTGAAGATTTCCGGCACCCCATAACGATTCAGGGCTTCTTCCAAGGCAGACACGCAGAAATCAGCATCCATCGTGTTTGAGAGCCTCCACGACAGGACGGCCCGACTGTGCCAGTCCATGACCGCCACAAGGTATAAGAAGCCGCGTGTCATGGGGATATACGTGATGTCGGCACACCAAACCTGATTGGGCTTCGTAATCGCCTTGTGCCGCAGCAAATACGGATACGTCTTATGTTGCGGATGCGGATGGCTTGTCTTTGGCTTTTGGTAAATCGCCATCAGGCCCATTTTACGCATCAGACGTCGTACCCGTTCACGACCGACCCTTTGCCCTTCGTCTCGTAGGGTATTACGCATCTGTCTGGAACCGAAAAACGGCAGCTCCATAAACAACTCATCGATTCGGCGCATAAGGGCCAGGTTGGCCGGAGATTCGCCGATCGGTTCGTAGTAGTACGTCGATCGGTACAGCTTGAGAATTCGGCATTGCCGCCGGATACTGAGCTCGGGGTGAGTCTTGTCGACCACCTCTCGCCTTCGCTCACAGCTCAAATTTTGGCGAAGGCTTGTTGCAAAAAATCCTTCTCCACCGTGAGCTGGCCAATCTTGGCGTGAAGCTCCTTGATCTGGGCCCCGTTATCCTGACGGCCGACGGCCTTGCCTGAAAAGGACGCCACGATCCCTTCCTTGGCCTGCTTCTTCCACTGGGAAACCTGATTGGGGTGTACGCCGTACTTGCTGGCGAGTTCCGACAGGGTGTGTTCCCCGGACAGGGCATCCAGGGCGACTCGGGCTTTGAATTCCGCGCTGAAACGTTTTCTCGTCTTGGACATGAATTGCCTCCTTCGGGCAGTTTATGTCCACCTTATCGAGTGGTCCAGTTTTCCGAGGCCACTTCTGTACATTACTTGAGTGGATTAGCGGTTTTGTCGAGACATTGAAAACAAAAGTGGGATGCAGCGAGCTCATTGATGAATGAAGAGATGTGCTTGCTGCATACATTATCACCCGTAACAGGCCGACGGGCTTAGCCTGGGTGCCAGATGTAGGATTTCCATTCATCCGGCAGGAGTCGTTGATAGGTGTCTTTATGTTTTTCCATAAAGAGGGCTCTTCTTTTCTTCATTCCCCCTACTGTCAGTTCTGTAAGCTCTTCTTCCATGTGTGCGACGGAGCAGACCAATAGTATTTTCACTGCATAGAATGATAAATTCATATTGGTGCCGCCGTTGCCAAAGAGAACGTCCACCTTTGCGTTTTGGGACAGGTCATCAACCAATGGTGGGAAATAGTTGATGTATTGATGGTGATCTATTCCTTCCGGCGGCATGGGAAGTACTTTCCCTTTATGGTTATTGTTGATGAAATCGGCCAGTTGTTGGTTGATCTTCGATGTCAGTAGCAGGTGGCACTCTTTTACGTTCAGCCCTGCCAGCATCGCCATTTCGATCATTGATTTGGGGGTGAACCACCGAATGTGATCTTCATTGTAATGCCCATCCAGTCCGTAGGGGAAGTCGCCGTGCAGCAGGGAGAATATTGTCTGCCAGTATTGCGCATTGGGACAAACCAGCACGAGGCGGCCTGCGTCTGACAAATAGCGGCGAATATATGACAGAAACATCCATGGATCATATATATGCTCCAGGACGTCGTGCATTATTATGTGATTGAAGTAGTTGTGAAATTCGTCTGGAAGATGGTTGTCGCCTTCGCCCAAATGCATGTTCCAATTGCCGTCAAAGAGTCCTTCCATGCGTTTGAAATAGCCAGGATTTGTCTCTATGCCATAGAGTTCTGAACAGTTTTTTTGGTGCTTTAAACGAAGGAGCAATGTGCCGTCACCATAGCCGATGTCGAGAATTCGATTTGCTCGTTCAGGAATCAAAGAAAATACATCATTTCTCTGCATCCCCTTGGCGATGTAGTCGGCAATTTGTTCGTTGTTCATTGTTTGCCCTCTCGGATACCCTGGCCTTTGCAAGTAGTTGGTCATGCTTGCAAAGGGTTCAATGAATGGTTGGCTTGTGGTTTCATACTAAATGACCAGACTTTCGTACAAACCATAAAAGCAATGTAAATTCAAGTTGTCTGCCATCGGCTAATGCCTTTCTCACTTCTTGTCGGCTGGCTCTGAGTCTTCCTCGGTGAGCTGAGTTATAAGAACTACCATCCTGCTTGTCTTTGATCATACTTTCATGCATACAAAAACCTAATATCTAAAAACTGGAGGAATTATGAAAAGACTGTTGTGCTTTGCCCTTCTTGTTTTTGTTTTAGGTGTTGCTACGGCGAATGCCGGGCCTGCCGGATATTCCAAGGTATTTACTAACGTGACGACCGCTGATGTGAACAAGGCTGCCATGGCTATTAATTTTACCCATAGCATAATGAAAAAGAAGGGGGTTGAGGCCACCTTGTTTTTCAATGTGTATGGTGTGGCGCTGATAGACAAGACAAAGCCTTCACCAATCTATCCGACTGGCCAATCCATCGCTGAAATGCTGCAGGCGTTTATGGATGATGGCGGGGTGGTCATTGGGTGTCCGATGTGTATGAAGAATGTCGGCGGCATGTCCAATGGTGATCTTCTGGCAGGTGTTTCAGCATCGCCAGGAATGGGGCTTGAAGCTGCGACCACTGCCGATACTCTCGTGTTGTCTTACTAGCAGAACCATTTCCAAACCAGATAAGCCTTGTGTTGTGGTTAATGTACCATGATATAGGGCTTTTTGTTTTGAGGGGCAACATTCCTCCTTGTCTTTACCTTCACCAATACTTGCCACACGCACTTCTTTCAGCCATACCTTATAGGTAATAATCCATGCTCTAAAGGAGTTGATATGCGATATGTTGCCACTGTGTTTCTTTGCTTGTTGCTGAGTCAGGTCGCGTGGGCTGAGCCGTTCATGTCGCCGGAGTCAGTCCCGTCCGCCAGGGGATTTCACAAGAAGGTGATTGCTGATGGGTTGTCCCATCCCTGGGGGGTGGCGTGGTTGCCTGACGGCTCCATGCTGGTCACCGAGCGGCCGGGTCGGGTACGCCATCTCAATGAGGATGGCACGACGCGTACCTACAAGGTCCCGGGCGGCCCTGCAGTGGTCGTAGTAGGGCAGGGTGGGTTGTTGGATATATCCCTGCATCCGAATTTTGCCGAGAACGGACTGGTCTATTTCACCCTTGCCACCGGCACGCGCCACTCGAACCGTACCACCCTGGCGAGAGCGTATTTCGATGGTAAGAAGTTCTCCAAGCTTGAGGAGCTGTTTCGTGTGTCTCAGGCAAAGTCAGGGGGGCAGCACTTCGGATCGCGCATGATCTGGCTTGAGGACAGAACACTGCTCATGTCGGTGGGCGACGGCGGTAATCCGCCGGTTCGTATAGGCGATGTGCTGAGCCGAACTCTGGCGCAGGACGGGCAAAGTCACCTCGGCAAGATTCTTCGACTCACCGACGCTGGAATGCCAGTGGCTGGCGGTTCATTTGGTGGACAATCGGATATCCTTCCCGAGATTTATTCCATGGGCCATCGCAACATTCAGGGCCTTGCCGTGGACCCGATCCGCAATACGGTGTGGGCTTCCGAGCATGGCGCATTGGGTGGTGATGAATTGAACCGTATCACGGGCGGTAATAACTACGGCTGGCCCAAGGCGACATTCAGCAAGGAATACCTCGGGGCGCGAGACATCTCCGAGCATACGACCCTGCCGGGAATGACCGATCCTGAACTGGTGTGGTTATCTGGCATCGCGCCGTCAGGATTGCTGCTCTATACTGGGGACAAGTTCCCGAAGTGGCGTGGTGATCTCTTTGCCGGTGGTCTCAAGGACCAGAGTATTCGCCGGGTTGTTCTGGATCAGTCCGGGCGTGTGCTGGGCGAGGAAATAATCCGGGTGGGCCAGCGTGTTCGCGACGTCCAGCAGGGACCGGATGGATTCATCTACCTGCTGACCGACGAATCCGATGGCAAGCTGATCCGTCTTGAACCTTCCGAAGAAACCGACCCCAATCCCTGATACATAAACTCACTCGATATCTGCTGCGCCTGCTTCGTGTTGCCAATGCACGGGGCAGGCGCTTGGCATTATGGGAAGAGTGCAAAATGTTACTTCATCTTGACTGGATTCGGGAGAGGGATACAACACCGTAATGACGTCGAACACACTCCATATTCAGACCATATCGTCCGAGCTGAACGTAAAGCCCCGTCAGGTGGATGCGGTTGCCGCACTGCTTGATGATGGTGCCACGGTTCCATTCATTTCCCGCTACCGCAAAGAGGCGACTGGCTCACTGGATGAGGTCGCTGTTGCCGCCATTCGCGACCGGTTGACCGAGTTGAGCGAGCTGGACAAGCGCCGCGAGGCCATTCTCGGCTCCCTGCAGGAACGCGATCTGCTGACCCCGGAATTGAAGAAGGCGCTGGAAGCGGCCGGGGACAAGGCCCGACTGGAAGATATCTATCTGCCACATCGTCCCAAACGTCGGACACGCGGCACCATGGCCCGGGAGCGGGGGCTGGAGCCTCTTGCCAATATTTTGATGGCCCAGAAAGGCGTTGATCCGAAAGCTGAAGCCAAAGCTTTTGTCGCTCCTGACAAAGAAGTGCCGGATGTGGCTGCCGCCCTTGCCGGAGCACGGGATATCATCGCCGAGAGGATCAGCGAGAATCCCAAGGCTCGTTCCGCCATGCGCGCTTTATTCGTCAAGCGGGGCCGTTTCACCTCGAAAGTAGCCAAAGGCAAGGAAGAGGAAGGGAGTACCTATCGGGACTGGTTCGAGTGGGATGAGCCGTTGGTCCGTATCCCCAGTCACCGCGCCCTTGCCATGTTCCGTGGAGAAAAGGAGAAGGTGCTCAAACTTTCCCTTCGGCCGCCGGAATCCGAGGCTGTTGGTCTGCTCACACGTTCTGTTGTCCGAAACAACAAGAAGGATGGGCAGCAGGTCTCAATTGCCCTTGAGGACTGCTACAAGCGGTTGCTGGGGCCTTCGCTGGAAAACGAAGTTCGGGCGGAAGTGAAAAAGCGGGCCGATGACGAGGCTATCAAGGTTTTTGCTGCCAACCTCCGTGAACTGCTGCTTGCCGCACCGCTTGGTCAGAAGCGGGTCCTTGCTCTGGACCCGGGATTTCGGACTGGCGCCAAACTGACAGTGCTCGACGCACAAGGGGCGCTGAAGGAATACACGACCATCTTTCCGGTGGGATCGGATAAACAGCAGGCTGAGGCGGCCTTGAAGCTTCGCTCCCTTTGCGAGCGTTACGACATCGAGGCCATAGCCATCGGCAATGGTACTGCTGGGCGCGAGACCGAAGCGTTTGTCGGGTCGCTGCAACTCGGTATTCCTGCCGTGCTCGTCAACGAGTCCGGGGCGTCCATCTACTCGGCCTCGGAAGTGGCTCGCAAGGAATTTCCCGATCACGATCTGACCGTGCGCGGCTCAGTCTCCATCGGGCGTCGTTTGATGGACCCGCTGGCAGAACTGGTCAAGATTGACCCCAAGTCCATTGGCGTGGGGCAGTATCAGCATGACGTGGATCAGGCCGCACTCAAGAAGAGCCTGGATGATGTGGTCGAAAGCTGCGTCAACGGCGTTGGTGTTGATCTGAATACGGCCAGCTCCGAACTGCTCTCCCATGTATCGGGCCTTGGTCCTGTGCTGGCAGAAAATATTGTCGCGCACCGGGATGCCAATGGTCCATTCGGCTCCAGACGGGAGCTGCTCAAGGTGAAGCGGCTCGGTCCCAAAGCGTATGAGCAGGCAGCCGGATTCTTGCGCGTACAGGGTAAGGAAGTGCTGGACGCCAGTGCCGTCCACCCGGAGCGGTATGGGCTGGTCCGGCAAATGGCCAAGGACGCCGGTTGTTCCGTGGCCGATCTGGTCAATAGCGCCGAGGCCCGTGATCGAATTCGCATTGAGGAGTATGTCACCGAGGAGGTCGGATTGCCGACCCTGCGTGACATCATGGCTGAACTGGCAAAGCCCGGGCGTGATCCGCGTGAGGAATTTTCACCGTTCTCATTTGCCGAGGGTATCAACGATATCAAGGACCTGCGCGAAGGGATGCGACTCCCCGGCATTGTCACCAATGTCACCAAATTTGGCGCATTCGTTGATATAGGCGTTCATCGGGACGGCTTGGTCCACATCAGCCAGTTGGCGGACAGATACATACGCGACCCCGCTGAAGTCGTGGCTGCCGGACGAGAAGTCGAAGTGTCGGTTATCGGTCTCGACCTACAGCGAGGGCGTATCAATCTGAGTATGAAAAGCGATGCCTGAGCTACGAATTGAGCACGGCGATTCGGTCGCCCTTGCGGACTTTGCCGCCCTGCAGGACTTTTCCGAAGACGCCTTCCTTGGGCATGATGCAGTACCCGACTTCCTTGCGGATGGAGCAGCCGTGATGGCAGGTCTTGCCGATCTGCGTGATTTCCAGCAGGGAGTTGCCAATGGCCACTCGCATTCCGGGCTTGAGCTGGGATGCGGCTATGCCGGTGGTGGTGATGTTCTCGGCAAAATCGCCCACCTTGAGCGTTGCAAGGTCTTTTTTCATGTCCTCGATACGCTCGAAGGCAAGCAGGCTGACCTGACGTTCACTGCCGCCATGGGCATCGTCCTGCACACCAAAATCTTCAACAAGAAGAATTTCTTCCACTTCGTGTTTCTTCTCGCCTTTTTTGTCGCTTATATTGACTGCTTGTACGGTTCCCATTGGTACCTCCAAACTCCACGGAGCTTGATTTGTTAAATCTGACTAAACTAGTAAGGATTTTTCCCGATCATGGCAAGTGGATGATATTTGAGGACGGTTTCGCACAAGAGTAGTGTGTCAGTTGCGAAACGGTTGAGGGTGGTATACTGTGCTTTCGCTTCATGAATAACAGCCCGTTAGGGATATATAACCATATGAAATTACGAATAATACTATATGTGACTTGTCTGCTTGTGCTTTCGGCTGTGTATGCGCCGACAACGGCGATCGCACAAGAGCAGGACTATCTGTCAATGATGGCTGAAGAGTCGGAGATCAAGGCGATTGCCGAGGTGACGAATGTGCGGCGGATGAGCGGCGGTAAAAACGGGTCGTTCATGCATGTGACATTCAAGAAAATCTACTCCATCACACCCTACACGCCGAAACAATTCGTTGGCGGCTGCACCGTGTATGAGCAGCGCTGGCAGACCCGGTCCGAGGACATGGTCTATTTCAAACCCAAACGCGGTCATAAGGTCTTTGTGACCATCACCTCAAACGGTGGCGCCATCACCAGCTACACGCACATGAATCGTTTGTTGGAAACGGTTATCCGAGAGGAGCCGTATCGATTGACCTACTCCAAGGGGCAGGCCAAGGTTCGCCCTGCGGATGATTAATTCATTCTACTTATGGAAAAGCAACGCCTCCGGTTTCGATCGGAGGCGTTTTTTTGTGGGGTTTGGTAGCGGCGTGGAGAAGTCGTTTGTCGTAGGGGGGACGGCAAGTAACCCCGCGTAACCGTGGTCAGCTACCTATTAGTGATCGATAATAAAAAAGCCCCGGTCAGGGGTAACCTGACCGGGGCTGATGTTTCTGTTTGTGCTGAGTCTAGGCGTCAACAGGCTGGCCGACGAAGCGGACGATCAGTGCCGTGATGATGAACCCTGCGGGCAGCGTCAAGTAGATGGGCATGCCGAGTCCGGCCGGGATGTATCCGGCGAAAATGGCAACCAGTGCCACGGTGACGGCATAGAACAGCTGCGTCCGAACGTGATCGATGTGGTCACAGGCCGACCCCATGGACGACAGGATGGTCGTATCCGAGATGGGCGAGCAGTGATCACCGAAGATGGCGCCGGTCAGGACGGAGCCCACGTTGAGGACCACGAAGTTGGGGTCCGGGTTGAGGGCGAAGGAGAGCGGGATAGCCAGCGGCATCAGGATACCCATGGTGCCGTAGGACGTACCCGTCGCAAAGGAGATGATGGAACCGAGTATGAAGATGATCGTGGGCAGCAGGAACGGCGGCAGTGCATCAGAGAGCACGCTGACCAGATAGATTGCTGTGCCGAGTTCTTTCATGACACCGGACAGGGACCATGCCAACAGCAGGATGACTGCGGTGATGTTCATGGATTTGACGCCGGTGACAAAGGTTTCGATGGCGTCCTTGACGGGCATCACCTTTTTGACCACGGCCATGATGATGGCGACAAGGGCCGCGATGAGTGCTGCCTGGAACAGGACCACGGATGCATCCGACGCACCGAAGCATTCACGCATGGCAGTGAAGCTCAATGGGGAGGCATCAATGGTTGCCAGCAGTGCCGGATCGTCGATGGCATTGTAACCGTTGAAGTAGAAGCCGAGAAATGCGGTCACGATGAGCGTGCCGATGGGCAGAATGGCCGACCAGACAGAGGGTACAACGTGATCCGCGGGCTTGAGTGAAGAGCTTTCCTCTGCTGCCATGGGGGTTGCGTTGTCGGCCAGGACTTTGCCTTCCCTGCGGGCACGCAGTTCGGCTTTGCGCATGGGACCGAACTCGCGCATCATCCAGATGGTGAAGATGATGAAAGCGAGAATGAAGATATTGTAGAAGCGGTAGGGGATGGTCTCGACGAAAATGCCGTATGCGTTGGCTTCCACGCCGATGGCCTGATACCCGTCGCGGATGAGACCGACCTCGTACGCTACCCATGTGGAGATGAGCGCGATACCGGCGATGGGAGCTGCCGTTGCATCAATGATGAATGCGAGTTTCTCACGGGAGATGCGCATTTTGTCGGTGACAGGGCGCATGATGGGGCCAACTGTCAGGGAGTTGGCATAGTCGTCGAAGAAGATGAACAGGCCCATGACCCAGGTGGCAAACTGTGAAGAACGCGGGGTTCTGGCCCATTTTGACAGTGCTTCAGCAATGGCTTGCGCTCCACCCATTTTGGAGACAAGGGCGATCAGGCCACCGATGGCGAGAACCTGCAGCACGATACCGGCGTTCCATGTATCGGCCAGGGAGTAGAGGATTTCGCTGGAAAGGCGCAGAAAGCCGTCGATAACGGCAGAGTAAACGTCGAATCCTTTCAGGTCCAACATGAAGCAGCCGGAGAAAACACCGGCGAATAGTGAGAGAACAACGTTTTTGCTGATAAAAGCGAGGATGATGGCAAGTAGCGGCGGAATCAGGGTCAGGAGGCCGAATATTTCAGCGTTGCCAGCTCCCTTGGACGAGTCCGCTGCCAGCGCCGGTGCGACCGTGAAGGCCAGGGCCATGAGGCAGGTTAAAGTGAATACAATATGCTTTTTCATGATAAATCCTTGTAAAAGATAATAAAGATAGCTCCAACCAAGCGGGGGATAGTCTGATCGCCGCATGACCGACGGCCAGACAGGTGCAAAGGGATAATCAATATCCCACAAATTGTCGACCCAGGCGTATTTTGGCAGAACTTTTGTGTAAAAAAGGATGTTTTTGAGGAATAAATGTTGAATTGGGCACAAAAAAACCGCGGAAATGCGGTTTTTTTGTTCTGGTATGCTATGCTGTTACGTGGTTGACGTAACGTTCATTCTGTTTTGCGTGGCATTAACGACTGACCCACAGTGCGGTGTGCTCCAGTTGGCGCATGAGGTTTATTGCGACGGAACTGGGGAAGAGACCACGCATGTTGCTCCCTTCGTTCTCGCCGTGCTTACCGACACCCACCGCACAGTAGTTTCCTTCTAGCGCTTCCTTGATGATGGTTTTGACCACATTCCTGGAGGTCGCCATCTTCAACTCAATGCGCTCCTCGTCCACATTGTGCTCATCGAGGATGGCCAGTCCTTCATCGAATATGCGTCCGGACCTGCCGGAAGAATACCCCTTCTGCGCCACGTGAAAGAGGGTGAATGTATGGCTTGGTTCGTTGGCAAGCATGTAGGCGGCATGGTCGATCATCCGCAGTGATGCCTTGGAACCGTCCATGCAGAGCAGAACGTCCTGGCGTGGGTTTTCCGGGGGCCGCTTGCAGATCCATACCGGAAAATTAATATCACTCCAGAGCAGTTCATGGCTGACGGAGTTTTCGAAGAAGTGCTCAAACCATGAAAAGCCTTTTCTGCCGAGCAGCAGGGCGTCGTACATTCCCTTGTGTGCCTCGTTCACCATCTCGAGTACGGTGCCGCGTTGGGACTGGACGGCCTTGATGCGAACATTGTCGCCGGAGCATCCCATGACGTCCTTGATCCACTTGGCTGCATCGTCGAGCGCGCGTTTGCCCTGAGTGTTGCGATGCTTTTGGAATTCATCAAAACCCTGTCCACGCGGGACAAACTGATCTTTGTCGATATCCCAGCTGGCCTTTTTGGGGGTCACATAAAAAAGGGTCAATTTGAGATCACAGAAATCATTGAACACTTCCTTGAGGAAGCGCAAGTTGTATGAGGCGGCGCGGTCATCACTGATGGCAAGCAATAGTTCTTTCTGCATGGATACTCCTTGGAATAGGCGAATGGTACGCCAAATCGTGGTCTGATGACAACTGTGCGGCACTGCTTGTTCTTTGGAACCGCTGCTGATACATAATCTTTGTATATGACTGATAACGAGCGAAAAAGCCACTTCCTGCGTCTGGTGCTGGGCGCCATGATCGCTGTCCTGCTATTGGCAGGCGGCGCGCATGCACGCACCCTGAGCCTGAAAGCGCCGGCTATCTCCAACAGCAATGGCAATATCGTGGCCCAGTTCGGCGTGAAAGTCATGGAGCTTCCCATTCTTAAAGGGGAACTGGAGGACGGCGTCGAGCTGGTCCTCAAGTGTTCCGTTGAGCTGGTCAAGGTCCGTCACTACTGGCTCGATTCCAATATCGGCTCCGACAATTTCGAGTCTTCCATCAAATACGATCCATTGACCAAGGAATTTCTGATGGTGGTTCCGGGACGGTCACAGCCCATACACAACGCTGATCTTAAAGCATTGCTTGAAGAAGGGTGGGGACGTATTCAGGCCCGTCTGGGTGCTTGGGAATCCCTGGAAAGGGGAACGGAGTACAGTCTGCGTCTTATCACCACAATGAACGAGGCGGACGCCCCTGACGGCTTCTACCGATTCGTCTACTTCTGGTCGTGGGATGCCGGTTCGGACAACACCTTTCATCTCAACTTCACTTTCTAGAGGCTCCCATGGCGCCTGATCCCATCCGAATTTCTTCCTCCACCCACGGGGAAAAGCGCAGAAGGAAATGGGAATATATCCTGGCCTTTGTCATGTTCCTGCTGCTTGGCGGACTGACCTGGGCTGAGCTCAAGTATCTCAGCGGCGACTACTATCTCATTTTGAACCTGCTGATTCTCAATGTCGTGCTGTTGCTGGGCATGCTCTTTTATGTGGCTCGTAACGCCGTTCGCCTCGTGCTTGAGCGTCGCCGTCGCGTGCTCGGATCAAAGCTGCGTACTCGACTGGTCCTCGCCTTTATTTCCCTTTCTCTTATCCCCACAGTCCTCATTTATCTTGTTTCCGTGAAATTCGTGCAGACCTCGGTGGACTACTGGTTCAAAGGACAGGTTGAGGAATCCATGGAGCAGGCGCTGGAGCTGGGACGGGCCTTTTACGGTTCGGCACAGGATCGTCTGGAGCGGCGTGGAACGGTCATGCTCAATGAGATCGTCAAGTCCGAATACGCCTGGGGCGGCAAGGGGATGGACAATTATCTGAACAAGAAATTCGGAGAATATGATCTCAGTCTCGTCGGTGTCATCAACACCGAAGGCAAGGAACAGAACACCCACGCCTCCCCCCAGTGGAGCAAGGCGTGGCCCGAGATCAAGGACAAAATCGACTGGCAGTCGCTCAAGGCGGACCCCCGTCCGTGGACAACGATCATTCCCAAGCCCGGAAGTGATCTGGTGCTCGGCGTAACCCCTGTTGACGAGGGGAAAACCGGGTATCTCGTACTGGGGGAGACCGTGGGGCAGGGGCTGCTCCATCGTCTGGATCAGATCGTTCGCGGGCTGGATGAGTACAAGAAGCTCAAAGATCGCAAATATCCCTGGAAGATGAACCTTTATCTGACCCTCGGAGTGATGGCTCTGCTGATCATCCTCGGGGCCATCTGGTTCGGCTTCCGACTCGCCAAGGAACTTTCTGCGCCGGTACAGGCCCTTGCCATGGGTACGGAACGCATCGGTCGGGGTGATCTTTCCGTTCGACTGGAGGATCGGTCCGACGATGAGCTCGGTTTTCTGGTGCAGTCCTTCAACCGCATGGCCGAGGACCTTGAGCAGTCGCAGGAATCCGTTCAGCAGGCCAATGAGCGCCTTGCCCAGCAGAATCAGGAGCTGGAGCGTCGCGGTCAGTACATTGAGGCCGTGCTCAACAATATTACTTCCGGCGTCATCTCCATGGATGGTGAGGGTCGAATAGGTACGGTCAATACGGCCGCCGAAGATATCCTTGGCGTGCCGGGGGCAATGATCATAGGCAAGAAGCCCTTTGAGCTGCTTTCCGGTGAGTTTTCCGTCATGATGGAAGACGCATTGGCGCAGGTTTCGGCCAATCCCGGTACCTTGTGGCAGCGACAACTGGATCTTCCCGTACGAAACAAGATCATCAAGGTGCTGATCAACGTCGTGTCGCTCCGGACCGTGGGAGGGCGTCAGGCCGGGCATGTGGCTGTGTTCGAGGATATTACCGAGCTGGAGAAAATCCAGCGACTGGCTGCGTGGCGGGAGGTCGCTCGACGCATCGCCCATGAGATCAAGAACCCGTTGACCCCCATCAAGTTGTCGGCCCAACGTCTGCAGCGCAAATATGGCGAGCAGGTAGGTGAGCCGGTTTTTGATGATTGTACCGAACTCATCGTCAAGCAGGTCGAGCGGTTGCAGAATATGGTTACGGAGTTTTCTGCCTACGCCAAGCTGCCCGAGGTGCAGCCCCGGCCCGATCTTCTGGCTCCGGTGCTGGAAGAGGTCGTCGGCATGTTTGAGAATACGTATCGCGATATCAACTGGCGACTTGTTTTTCATTCAACCATCGAGACATTTCCCTTTGACAGGGAAGCCATCCGCAAGGTGCTTATTAACCTGCTGACCAACGCGGCAGAGGCACTCAAGGGTGTCTATGATGCTCAGGTCGATATCACAGCCGTTCATGACACGGGGGCTGGCACGGTGACCATTGCCGTGGCTGATAACGGTGCAGGGCTCCCCAAGGATTCATCACGACTTTTCGAACCCTACTACACCGAAAAGAAGGGGGGTACCGGATTGGGATTGACCATTGTCCGATCCATTGTATCCGACCACCGGGGGCAGGTCAGGGTCGAGGCCAATGATCCGCGAGGAACAGTGTTCATCCTTGATTTGCCGGATGCCTGAGCATGAATGAAAAAAGCGGGCCGTCACATGACGGCCCGCTTTTTTTGCGAATAAGATGTATGGTGTCCTGACCAGCGCTAGAAGCGAAGCAGGTACTTTCTTGCAATGGTGTTGTACGACCCGTCTTTCCACATGCGGCTGATGGAAGTCTCCAACTGACGGAAGATCTGCTCTTTGTTCTCAAGGGCCGAGGAACGGGACATGACCAGGTAGGCGGGCTTCTTGGCGATGATCTTCTTGGGAAGATACACGATGGAACTGGTCATACCCATGTCCTTGAGGCGGTAATATGTCACATCGATGTTGCCTGCAAAGGCATCAATCTCGCCCAGAACAAGGCCTTTAATGGCTGCTGCCTGATCCGGGTATTCCTTCACCTGGACAACCCCGGATTCCATTGCTGACTTGAATTCAGTGCCGAGATCGGTCTGCTTCACCCTGCCGATGATACGGTCGGCCAGGTCGTCATAGGAGCGGAATGAAAACTTGTCGCCGACTTTGGTGAAAAGGACATAGTCGCTGAAGTGGATGGGGGCCTTTTTCATGAAGGTGAACTTCTTCTCCCGAGCCGGTGTCTGAAAGAAAGAGATGGCGCCATCGCACTCACCGTTCACAACCATGGCTTCCATTTCATCCCAGGGGCGAAAAATCACGTCGATGTTTATACCTGAATGCGCTGCGGCTTTTTTTATCACATCCACATCTATTCCTGCAGGAATTCCGTTTTGTTCCATTGAATAGGGGGCAAAGTCGCTATTGGCCACGATGAGCACATTCCTAGCCAGGGCCGGGGAGGTGCAAAGAATGGCTGTGAGAAGTGTCAGGATAAATACGATTCGCATGAGATTCTCCTTAAATGGAATGTAATCAACGGATTATATATTGTTATTGCTTGGGAAACAAGCAAAGACCCGTATTAGCGTATTGTAATGATATAATATTACTAACGTGTTTTTTGATATATGCGTAAATGAACTGAATTGTAATAGCGGGAAAAGAGGTTCGGTCATTGCGGCGCGTATTGATTATAGATGACAACAAAGACTTTCGCTCTTTGGTAGCCACCGGGTTGGTAAAAAAGGGGTACGAGGTTTTACAGGCGGCGAACGGCTCTGCAGGGGTTGCCGTTTTCTGGACTGAAAAGCCGGATGTCGTCCTGGTCGACTTATGGATGCCGGAAATGGATGGGCATTCCGTTATTGCTGCTTTGAGTGAATTGTCATGCGAAATCCCCGTCATTGTTTTATCCGGCAAAGGGGATGTTGATGACGTGGTTCGTTCCATGCGTTCCGGCGCCTGGGATTATGTCGTCAAAGGAAGTGATGTGGTGTCCGAGGTCGGACAGGCTATTGAGCGATGCCTCAAGCGGTATGATGGGCAGAAAGAGCATCGGTGTTTTCTTGAAAAGGAAATCCGTGAACGCCAGGAAACCGAATCCGAACTGCAAACACAAGTTCTTTTTTTACAGACCATTATCGATGCCGTCCCCGACAGTATATTCTACAAGGACGAAAACGGTGTGTACCTGGGATGCAACAAGGCGTTCGAGGAATACATCGGTATCCCAAAGGAGCAGATCATCAACAAGCGGGTTGATAGTCTGGTTTCGTCCGAGGAACAGGAATATTACGAAGATAAGGATGCAACCCTCATGGACGAGGGAGGCGTGCAGGAATACGAGCGGACAACCCACTTCAACAACAGGGAACGCACCATACGCGTGCGAAAGGCACAGTACCATCATCCCAACGGGAAACGAGGACTGGTAGGCGTTGTTACGGATATCAGTGATTCCAGCCGTTTGGAAAAGGAATTACGAGCAAGCGAGGCCCGATTTCGCTCTCTGCTGGATTTTTCCCCTTTGCCTATCCTTATAGTTCGCATGGATGACGGCCTTTGTGTGTATGCGAACAAAAGCAGTGGCGAGCAGTTTGGTGTCGATAGCGAAAATATGATCGGGATGTCTGTTTCCAATTTTCATACGGAACAGGCTGTTCATCGAAATATTCCCCACAGAATCAAGGAGAAAGGGTTTCTTTCCAAACTTGAGGTCGAGTTGCTGCGTCTGGACGGAACCAGTTTCTGGGCACAGGTTTCGGCGGTGCTCTTTGAGTGGGATGGCAGGGAGGTCTGCCTGCTGACCGTCACTGATATCGACGAGAACAAGCAGTTGCTAGAGGCGCTCAGAAAATTCGAATTCATTGCCAACGCATCACACGAGATAATGAGTCTGTGTAACAGGGACTGTGTGTATGAAGCGGTGAACACGGCGTATCTGGAACATCACGCCGTGAGCAAGGAACATATCCTGGGCCGAAGCATGGCCGAAATCTGGGGCAAAAAGATATTTGAAAGGGAAATACACAAGCGTGTGCAACGGTGTTTCAAAGGAGAATCCGTCAACTACAAGTCCTGGTTTGCATTTACCGGCAAGGAAGAGAGACACTACGATGTTTCCATGTACCCGTATATGAACAAGGATGGACGGGTTACTCATGTTGCAACCATCACGCGCGACATAACCGATCAGACCATGGCCCATGCCAGGTTGCTGGAAAGTCGTGAACATTTTCGGGCTATTTTTGAAAGTTCCATCGATCCGATTCTGCTCTTGGACAGTCAACTCCGACTCACAGACATGAACACGGCTGCCATTGCCAAGTTCGGGTTCAGCAAAGGGGCGATAGTTGGAAAGGAACTCCGTGCATTCCATGAGTCGGATGTGTTTTACGAGCGGTTCAAGGATGTGGTTCTTCCAACGCTTCAGGGAGCCGGAGCATGGGTTGGAGAGTGGCGTTTCGTGGATTACATGGGCAAACGGATAATCACGGACATGTCCATATCCACCATGCCAGATACGGCAGAGGGTGATTCGGGCGGGTATGTGGCCATGGTTCGCGATATCGGGCCACGCCTCAAGGCGGAAGCAGAGCGCCTTGATTCAGAACGGCGCTACAGGATTCTTTTCGAGGCTTCAGGTGCTGCCAGCCTTCTGGTGTACGGAAATGGCACGATCTCCAAGGCGAACCAGCGGTTCCTGGATTTGGTCGAGGCCAAGCGGGAAGAGGTCGAAGGAGCGGCGCACTGGTTGAGCTTCGTATCGAAAAAGGATCAGGAATATGCCCGTCTAAAATTTGAATCTTGTCTGGAAGCGCGGCCGGGTGTCGTTGTTTCATATGAGTTCGTCCTTGTGACCGGAGGCGGCAAGATTCGCCATGTTTATGTTCAGGTCACCCGCCTTCCCGGTACGGATCAGGCCATTGTCTCGCTTGTGGATATTACCAAACAGAAGCGCGTGGAACATCGGCTTCGGAAAACCCTGAATGAAGTCAATGCGCTACAGGAAAACACGATTTTCGGGATCGGGCTGACGCAGAAAGAAGTAATCTCGCGTGTCAACAAGCGGGGTGCGGAAATGCTCGGCTATACTTCTGAAGCCATGTCGGGCATCAAACCGTCTTCCCTTTTCCGCTCTCAGAAGGAATACCTGAAACTCCGCAAGGAGTGTGAGCGCGATTTGCGACAACGTGGAGGGTATGAAGGGGAGTGGCAATTGCAACGTGTTGATGGTTCACTGATCTGGGTGAGCCTGTTTGCAAAGACAATGAACAGGGCATTGCCTTTCAGTGAGGTCATCTGGACCCTGTCTGACATAACCGACCGTAAGTACAATGAAACTGTTGCCACTATGTTGTATCAGATCTCAACGGCAGTCAGTGTTACTTCGGATTTGGATGAACTGTATCAGCGCATTCATGCCGTCCTTGGTGAGAACATGAATGCCACCAATTTCTTTGTTGGCTTGCTGGATGAAACCCGCCGTTACATGACGTTCACGTATTTCGAGGATGAAAAAGATAATAACAAGGGCGTGACCTTCGACACCAAGGATCCGAATGTCGCCAGCCTTTCCGTGGAGGTTATCCGATCGGGCAAACCCCTGATGATTCGTGCCGAACAGGTCTCAGGGAAAAACAATGAGCATCTGGCAGACGCGACATTCATGTTGCGCGAAGACTTCATGCGCCTTCATGGGCTGACTGAGTCGGTTATGGCCGGTTCCCAGTCAAAAGTCTGGCTGGGTGTGCCGCTCAAGGTCGGCGGTTCCGTCATGGGCGTCATGGCGGTGCAGTCGTACACCAACCCGGAGCAGTACTCCATGCGCGACGTGGACCTCCTGGTATCGGTATCGGAGCAGATTGCGCTCGCCATTGGTCGCAAACAAGCCGATCAGAACCTGCTGAAAGCCAAGGAGCAGGCAGAGGCCGCCAACCATTCCAAAAATGAATTTCTTGCGAACATGAGCCATGAGGTGCGCACGCCCCTCAATGGTGTGCTTGGCATGTTGCAATTGGCACAGACAACAGACCTGACCGAAGAACAGCGTGACTATGTGGATACGGCTCTCATGTCGGGTCGCAGCCTGCTCTCGATCATTAATGACATTCTGGACTTCTCCAAGATCGAGGCTGGCAAGCTGGAAGTGGCTGTGGAACCGTTTTCGCCCAGACAGCTTGTCAACGGGGTGCTTGCCACGTTTCGTGGCGATGCCAAAGGTAAGCATGTCAGTCTCTCCGGCGAGGTGGATTCGGATACTCCCGAAATTGTCGTTGGCGGAAAAGGACGGCTTCGGCAGATTCTGTTCAACTTGGTGGGTAACAGCGTCAAGTTTACGGAATCAGGAAGCGTCAGGGTTTCTCTATCCCCACTTCAAATTGATCCAGAGAAGAAGAAGGTCCGGTTGTTGTTGATTGTTGAAGATACTGGAATTGGTATTCCACAGGATAAAATAAATCTTATTTTTGAGCCATTTACTCAGGTTGATGGATCGTATGTTCGACAACACCAGGGAACAGGTCTCGGACTGGGGATTGTCAAACGATTGGTGTCGTTGATGAACGGTTCGCTGGAAGTGGATACCATCGAAGGTGAGGGGACCAGTATCTACATAACCCTGTCCTTTGAATACGATCCGGCTCTGCATGCGGAAAATGTGCTTGCCGAAGATGCACTCACAGTGCCTAAGGGCTTGAAACTACTGGTGGTAGAAGATAATCGGGTCAATCGACTGATGGCTGCACGGATGTTGAACAAGCTTGGTCATGAAGTGGATGTGGCCGAGGATGGTCTGGAGGCGCTGGAGAAGCTTGAATCAACTCGGTATGATGCTGTTTTCATGGATATTCAGATGTCCGGGATGGACGGGATTGAGACCACGAGAAGGATCCGTGAAGCCAAGCCCGATTCTTTCATCGACCCGACAATCCCCATCATTGCCATGACTGCTCACGCCATGGCCGGAGATCGTGATTTGTTCCTTTCCAGCGGAATGAGCGACTACATCGCCAAGCCTGTGGAGATGGACGACATGACGGCTGTGCTGGCCCGATTGGATACTCCTCCCGTGCATTAGAATTCCCGACCTTCTGACGTCGTTTTATCTGATTTTCAGGGGCAAAATTTCCCTTTTGGGGGTATTTTGAGGCCGATTTCCGTTTAAACTTGTATCATTTATTCCCAAGTTTTACAGAGATTTCCACAGGCACTATTGTACGAAACCCCGAAAATCTAGAAAATCTCGCGATTATTGCTAGGGCGTGTCGACAATCATTCTGAGATTTGCTATACTTCTTGGCAGGAGGTTGGCAGTGCAAAAAAGACACGCTCTACGCGACGATCAGTGGGATAAAATCAAAGAATATCTTCCAGGAAAACAAAGTGACTGCGGTGTAACTGCAAAAGATAACAGGCTATTCATTGATGCAGTCATGTGGATTGGCAAGACAGGGGCGCCTTGGCGAGATTTGCCAGAAAGCTATGGCAAGTGGTCTTCGGTCCATAAGAGATTTATCCGCTGGGCCAAGAAAGGTGTATGGCAAATGATCTTCAACACGCTTGCGGTAGACGCTGATACTGAATGGCTCATGATTGACAGCACAATAGTGCGAGCTCATCAGCATTCGGCTGGCGGAAAGGGGGCACCTCCAGCAGTCGGTGGGGAAATCTAGAGGAGGGTTTTCAACGAAAGTCCATGCTGCCACAGATGCTCTCGGATGTCCAACTAAATTCATATTAACACCTGGAAATACAGCGGATTGCAGTATGGCGATTCCGCTTATTGAAGGACAGGCTGCCGAGCATGTCCTTGCTGATAAGGGCTATGATTCAGATGAAATTGTAATGGCAATTGAAGCCATGAATGCCAATCCGGTTGTCCCTCCTCGCTCTCACAGAAAGACAAGGCGAACATATGACAAACATCTCTATAAGGAGCGAAGTGCTATAGAGTGTATGTTTGGAAATTTAAAACAGTTTCGAAGGATTGCAACACGATACGACAAGCTGGCGACGTCCTATCTTGCTTTCGTGTACGTAGGAGCAATGTGGCTGTGGCTGAAGTGATTGTCGACACACCCTAGCAATCCTGATTCAGATATTATATTGCAAAGGGATGGATACAAAGATCAGTGCCGCTCGGCCGGTATCCTACTTCCCCGTTTCGCCGGTCATGCTGTTTCCGGAAGCTTTGGGGGATTTTTCAGTCTACCTCTGGCGCGGGGGGGACTTCATTCTCTATACAAGCTCCGGGCAGAAATTTACCCCCAGTCATTGTCGCGTTCTTCATAAAAACGATATCGGTGAAGTCTATATCCAGAGCTCCGAAAAGGTGCAGTACGAGCAGTACATTGAAAAGCACCTCGGGCGGATCCTTCAGGATGAAAACCTGCCCATCGAACTGCGATCCAAAATTTTCTACGAAGCATCCACGCTGGTCATGCAGGATGTGTTCGATAACAAGCTGCCGAGCACCCTTCGGGCGCGTCACTTCGCACGCGTTTCCGATATCGTGAAGAATTCCATCAAGTTCCTTGCTTCGGACAACTCGTTGTCTTCCGTGGCTCCCTTTATCTCACACGATTACAAGACATATACTCATTGTATGCATGTCTTCATATGCTCCGTGGCCATGTGTCATACCTACGAGGTGGGTGAGAACGAGCTGTTCGAGTGCGGTCTGGGGGCGCTGCTTCATGATGTCGGCAAGGCAAAGATACCCCGGAGTATTCTCAACAAACGGGGAAGCCTGACGCAGTCGGAGCGCGAAATAATCAAGGAACACCCCGTACACGGTGTATCAATGTGCTCGCACCTGCCCATGACCCAGAACACGATCAACTGCATCCTCTTTCATCATGAAAAGCTGGATGGTACCGGCTATCCGGCTGGGCTCAAGAGTGAGAATATTCCACTGCCGGTTCGTATCATCTCTCTTGCCGACGTGTACGACGCGCTGACGAGTGAACGCCCTTATGCAGAGGCCATGGACCCGTATGCAGCCCTGTCGCTCATGCGAAACAGCATGCGTGATGCCCTGGACATGAATGTCTTCAAACGATTTGTTGCAGTGCTCAGTGGCGCTGACATGATTTAGCGATCCATCCTCCCCCCTTTCTCTGGACAATCCGTGTTCGCCTCTCCTTCATGGTTTGGCGTATTAGTCTTGTTATTAAGTAAGGGGCTGTACCAGATAACTCCTTTGGGTTATCGGTATGGCAATGCGAAAAAGTCGTTTGAGCAAGGACAAGCAGCTTCGTTTAATCGAACATTTTGTGGCTGGCACGACAGCTCGTTGCGCTGCCGATCTGGTTGGTGTGAACGTCAAAACAGCCGCCTATTACTTTCACCGGCTCCGGGAAATCATAGCGGTAGAAGAGTCCTGTGAAGGGATGGATTTTGGCGAATTTGAGGTCGATGAGAGCTACTTCGGTGGCAAGCGAAAGGGCAAAAGAGGACGTGGGGCGGCTGGTAAGGTTCCTGTTTTTGGAATCCTTAAAAGGGGCGGGAAGGTCTATACACAGGTGATTCCTGATGCGAAAGGTAAAACCTTGCTTCCCATTATTCAGGAAAGAATCCAGCCAGACAGTGTGGTTTACTCGGACTGCTGGTATGGCTACAATGTCCTTGATGTGTCAGCGTTCAAACACTTCCGAATCAACCACTCGAAGCTGTTTGCAGATAGCCACAACCACATCAATGGAATCGAGAATTTTTGGAACCAGGCCAAACGCCATATGAGGAAATTCAACGGCATTCCAACCAAGCATTTTTCTCTGTTTTTAAAGGAATGCGAGTGGCGTTTTAATAACAGCAATCCGCGAAGCCAGTTTAAACAACTGAAACAGTGGGTTAGAAGACATATGGGCTAGTTATCTGGTACAGCCCCTTAAGTAAAAAATACCTTTACCATCTCCTTCCTCCTGCCATATATGTCGAATAGTAAGTGGAATTTTTATCGTAAAACACCAGAGAGAAATGAGGTTGTATGGGCGGGAATGGTTTTGGCATGGATGGTTTCACCACCCTGATGAGGACGTCTGGTGTCAAGGATGATTCCGACTGGCTGGCTGTCGTGTTGTTTGTCCGGAATTTGCTTTCCAAGTTGTCTGTCTATTCCGATGACAAGAAGGTGGAAATCCAGCGTGAATTGTTCAAGGAGCTGGCAAAGAAGGACTTTTCTACAGAGCACTTCGAGGAAGTGGTCGCCATGCTCGACATGTACATCATGCAGACAATCGGCGCCCTTGAGCTTGAAGAGGCTCTGACCAGAGAAAAACGGTCAGCAGCACAACTGCTTAATGAGATGGGTGAAATCATCGATACCATGCATGGCTCCAACCAGCGGCAGCGACGTAAGCTGGCCGCCTTCAAGGAGCATACGGTCGGTGTGATCTCTTCCGGTGATTCCAAGTCGGTCATTGTTGGTAAGGTTCGTGAATTGTTCACCGAACTGATCGCCGAATTCAAGGAGGAAGCCCGAACGCTGAATGCCCGTGCTCAGATGTTGGAGAGAACGGCCAATTTTGATCCGATGCTGACGGAGTTGCACAATAGGCGGGCTTTTGACGCGTACCTCAGTGAAGCTGTGTCCGGTCTCAAGGGCGATTCTCCGCCCTTGTGTCTCATGATGATTGATGTGGATCATTTCAAGCGTGTAAACGATACATACGGACACCAGACAGGGGATGACGTGTTGCGTGCTCTTGCGCGAATTCTCACTACGCATGCCATTTTATACCAGGGGTTTACCGCTCGCTACGGTGGAGAGGAACTCGTGGTCGTCACCAGGAATTTGAATCTGGAGTCGGCCTACATCAAGGCGGAAGCCCTTCGTTCCAGCGTCGAATCCTATGACTTCCGCAATCGCCATGACGGACAGCTGGATGAGCAGATCAAGTTTACCGTATCCATTGGAGTGGCGCAGTGGCGGGAAGGCTGGGATGTCGGGCAACTGATCAGTGCTGCGGACAGCGCCTTGTACATGGCGAAAAACAGTGGAAGAAACAGGGTTTGTCAGTCCGAAGAATCCTAGTTAAAAACGCTCATGTTCTTATTCTCACGCAATATGTATTGCATTGTTGCAGTGTGTTGTTTTCTGCTGTGTGGCACCAGTGCGTCAGCAGGGGCCGTTCTGCTGCTTCACTCTACAGACACCAGCTCAGATTGGATTGCAGGAGTTACTGAGGGGCTCGTTGATACACTGCCCTCCAGCATGAATGTCGACGCTTTGCCCGTGGGTAATGCTCAGGATGGTGTCGAACACTTTGAAACGGTTTTTCAAAGCATTTCTGACAAGTACGGAGATCAGTCACTCGACGGCCTCATCGCCGACGGACCGGTCGCATACGCCTTTTTACGCAAATATCGCGAGGATTTGGCTCCACTGGTTCCGGTGGTCTATTGTTCAATGCCTGCCCCTGACCCCCAGCGACTCATGTCGTGTGCATCGTGCAGCGGTGTACCCATGGACCTGGGTGTAGCGGAAACAGTGGATTTTATCTTCGCTCTTCGGCCGGAGACATCGATTGTTGTCGGAATCATTGATGGGTCCGATGAATCGCAGCGGCTTCGCAGGCAGGCTGAGGCTGCCATAGCGCCATATATGGACCGAGCTTCATTGATATTCCCCGGGTATGAGCCGGGCGATGACAATGGCCTGGATATGGATACGCTTCGCGATGTAGCGGCGAGCGTTCCGATGTCGGGCGCTATTTTGTTGTTACAGTATGATCCCGTTGCGACATCTTCTGCTCCTCTTCAGAGTGGAGTGTCCCGGATGCTGGCCGATCGCTCCGATGCACCGGTTTTCGCCGTTCGCCAACAGGCAATAGGCTCGGGTGCGCTGGGTGGAGTCGTACCTGTGGCCGAGGACCAGGGGCGGCAGGCCGGACTCGTTATGCAGCGGATCATGGAAGGAGAAGACGCGACCACCATGCTGGTGGAGGCTGTCCCTCCGGTTCCGGTTGTCGATCAGACTGTTGCGGCACGATTTGCGATTCCAGCAGCCCTCTATCTCGATAAGGCACAGATCGTTAATCCCATTCCACAGCCTGCGACGGGTGAAAATCTGGAGCCGATGACAGGCTGGCTTTCGGGTGGCTTGCTCGCAGTGGTTCTAATGGTATTCCTTGCGATCAGGCGTACAGGAACTCCCAAAGATAGGTGACCTGCAATACTGCCATCAGTACGACAGCGACTGAGGCTATGATGACCATGCGTCGCGTGTCCCGTCGCATCCTTGAACATATGGTGTTCAACTGCCCTGAAATATAATCGTGCGTGTACCGTTTGTGTGTGAGCCAGATCATGGTTTCCCCGCATTGCGTTAATACGTTGTTGATAAGCGGAATATGGCGCATTGCGGGAAGGACTGCGTTTCTTTTTGTTACATTGAAACGACAATCAGATGAACAGGTCTCAACGGTTTGAAGGGATAGGGGTCACGAAAGCAGGACATAGAGAGCGGCCAGTGCCCACAGTCCTGCTGTGGTTGCGCCCATGGTCGGGTATCATCCACCACTTGAGGTGAATTGGTTTGCCGCGAAATTTGAATGTGCCGCAACAGGAAAACAGGCTCAGTGCCATCTGAATCAATATGCCGGATGCTGCCAGTGCAGGAAGGGCAATGATCCAGAATATCGGGTCGGCTATCCAGTTTGTCACGGGTGTGGTCAGGACATGATCCATTCCGCCAGCATGGGCGGACGTCCAAGCCCTTTGATTTGCTGGTAGTGACAAAGCGCTGTCATCTCGACACCATTTTTGATGATGGAGACCGGTCGGTCGGCCGAGACAACCACAACCACGATATCCTCATGTTCTGCCGTGAAACGAAGCGCGGAGTTGAAGCGGGCGCCGCGAGCGCGGTTTTCGCCAGGCACGCTGCGGCCATCCATAAGACAGGCAAAACCGTGCAGCTTGAGATCGCGGCCCACATGAAGTGCGCCGTCCAGCTTGGCAAGGGAACAGGCGAGCTTGAGCTGGCTGGATTCCTGAAGGTCCAGTTCCTTTACAAAGTGCTGGCCAGCCATGGTCATTGGCTCGACAGCCGTATCGATGACAAGGGTGCAGCCGTGCTTTCGGTCACGAACCCTGTTCACCATGAGCGAAACAATCTGGAGCAGGGTGTGCTGGTCTTCCATGGACATGTCGGTTTCAAGGAGTTGCTCTTCCAGTTGGACCAGATTGGCCCGAAGGTTGGAGGAGTGGAATCTCCCCTCGTAAAAGCTGCAGATCAGTGAGTTCTTGAGCCACAGAAAACCATGTCTGCCGCTGAACTGTGCCGCCATGTATGATCCCGGCATGGGGCCGATGGCGACTCCCAGTATGCGCTGTCCGTCTGAAACCAGCACGCGGCCTGATTCCTCGACGGCCTGTAACAGCTTGCGAACATGCTTGTGGTCCTCAAGGCGGGGTTGTTCCATTTCCGGGAAACGACAGACAAAGCGAACCCGCTCCATCTGGCTCGGTTCGACTACTACAACGCGCCCACGGGGCCATTCGCCTTCCTCCTGCGTGCTGGATACGCCGAGAATGGAATCGAGGAAGGGGTAGATGCGGATATTGGTATCAAGCCAGCCCTGCCTGCTGCGTTCATCGACGATGTAGTCGCGCACGGCGTGCGTTGAGCAGTGCTGGAGGACAAAACCTGCTGTGTCGAGGTTTTGCACATCCCTTGTGGCGAAATTTTGGGAAAGGAGTCCTGCCGCGTATTCCAGCCAGCGCTTGGTGGGGCCGGTGGAACACATGTCAGGGTGCTCATCGGTGAACCATGCCTGATAGTGCATGTGCTTTGATTTGGCGGCCAGGGTGATGATGCCGGACATGCCGAGCCGATCGCCCTCGTCTTCCATTACATGCACGGCGCGACTCGGCGTCGGATATTGACGCCATTTGTTGCTGTAGAGGTAGTAATCACGAAGCTTTGGCTCGTGTCCTTCAAGCAATCCTTGAGGGTCGCAGATGCGAGGGGGAGAAGTGGGGCCTTCAGAGTAGATAAGTGCGACACGGCAGGGCTGCGAAAAATGAGACAAGCCATCTCGAAGGCCATCCAGAATATGAAAAATACATATGTTTTCAAACGATGCATCGCTCATCAGTTCTCCTATGATCGCCTTTGCATCCATGCGATCCTTGAAAAGCTGTATCCTCAAAATATAAAGAAAGTCCAGAAAACAGCGTGATATTGCCATTTTAAAGAGATGTTTCATGGAAAAAGTGCAAAAAAGCGAAGATTATTGCGCAGACGTACGACCACAGGTATGGAATGACGATGAAATATGTTGGAGTTGACGGCTGTCGGGCTGGCTGGTTTGCTGTTATCATTGAAGAAAATAGCGTGTCATGCTCGCTGTATGCGAAATTCTCTTCCCTGTGGGCTGCACACGACGCGGCAGCATGCATCATGGTGGATATCCCCATCGGCCTGCCGGACTGCGCTCCGTATTTGCGCAATGCCGATTCATTGGCCCGTAAACGGCTTGGAGGGAGAGGTGCTTCAATCTTCACGCCAGGGGTGCGTGGGGTGCTTGATGCCCTGGATTACCCGTTGGCATGCGAGGTAAATCGGCAACTTACCGGAAAGAAGATAAGCAAGCAATTCTGGAATATTGTGCCGAAGATTAAGGATGTCGATTGTGTGGTGCAAGCAAATCCGTCGTGTCGTGAAGTCGTGCGGGAAAGTCATCCTGAATTGTGCTTTTCCTTGGCGGCGGGACGGGAATTGATACATGGTAAGAAGTCGCCGGAGGGCATTGAGGAGCGGCTTGCCGTTATCCGAAGCCGCCATCCCGATGTGCACACCTTGTATGAAAAGGCGTTGAACAGTTACTATCGAAAAGACGTGGCCCGGGATGACATTCCTGATGCCATGATACTGGCTGTGACGGCATGGTCGTCGGCGGGGAGTCTGCGATCCTACCCCTCACCGCCGCAATACGATAGCCGGAATGTGCCAATGGCAATTTGGTATCACGAGTTTTCCTGAACGAAGCGGAGTAGTGATGAATTGGAACAAGCGAGTGCTGAGCAGAAAAAAAACGGCCATATGCCTGCTGTTGTGTCTGACCTTTGCTTTGGGGGCCTGTATGAAACGTGTTGAGCATCCTCCATTGGATGTGACGTTTGTGCCGTCCAGTGGTGATTTCATTTCCCCCGAAGGGGAACGGCTTTCTCTGGATGCGGTTTTGGATATGGCTAAAGGCAAGGATTACATATTGTTGGGTGAAGGTCATAAAAATATTTGTGATCACTCCATACAGCAACAGATTGTTTCGCGGTTGTCCCAGAGTGACACGCCACCTGCTGTGGGCCTGGAGATGGTTGCCGTGGATAAGCAGCCCGTGCTGGATGACTTTGCCGCGGGTATGATCGAAGTGGCTGATCTGGAGGAAGAGCTTGAATGGAGTGAGCGGTGGGGGTACCCCTATTCACTTTTTGAAGGGTTGTTCGAGATTGTCCGTGAACACAGTCTGCCCATATCCGGCCTGAATGCGCCAAGGTCCGTGACCAAGAAGATAACTGAAAACGGCCTCGAATCGTTGACCGACGAAGAGCGTGCGTTGTTACCTGCTGAAATTGTGCCTCCTGCCAAGGAGCAAAAAGCGTTCTTGGACGAGGTCTTTGCCCAGCACAGTACGCGGGATACAGACGACCCGGATCAGCGTGAACGGTTTTTCCTTGTCCAGTCCATCTGGGATTCCAAGATGGCCGAAGAGGCTGTTGCGCTACGCAAGCGATACGACTGGCCGGTAGTGATCATAGCAGGGAGCGCCCATGTGGAAAATGGCTGGGGGATAGCCCGTCGGTTGAAGAAGTTTGATCCCGATGCCGAGACTTTGATTGTCATGCCGTGGCGTGGTGGATCGTTTGATAAGGATTCAGGCGATGTGTTTTTCTACTGTCCGGATAAGTACCGCTCCAAAATGGGGGCCACCCTTGTGGCTACAGGGCAAGGTGGCTTGCTGGTCGAACAGGTTGAACGAGGCTCCCGCGCAGACGAGGCCGGATTGCGCCCCGGGGATGTGCTGCTCGAAGCTGCCGATATCCCGCTCGACTATCTTTTCAGTCTGCATATGGCAGGAACCAAAGTTTATAAAGCGGATGAGGATCTGGTCTTTGTCGTGCGTCGCGGCGAAGCGGTTTTCTCCGTCAATGTTGGTAAGCTAGGCAAAAAGGGGAAGGCAGAGTCGGAAAGTGTCCGGTAAGCTGCTTTGTCTTTTTTAGTGGGCATTTAACAAGTTACGATAAGGAAAAAAATGATGAAGAAATGTTTGTTGCTGCTTCTGTTCATCGCGCTTTCGGCAGGAAGCGCTCTGGCCGCTTCTCTTGGCGACCTCATGCCTGAGCGAGTTGGCGACATGCATCGCATTCAGTTGGTGACAGGTGATGCTGCCCAGGAGGAAGTGGATAAGCTGCACGGTAAATCGCTGCCAGCCGAAGAAAGCGTTGTGGCAAGATATGCGGTCCCGGGCGAGAAGATTCGGCCAGCCGAAGTGTGGGTTTCCCGGGTCTCATCCGAAAAGGAAGCACGCCGACAGACCGGGCAGATGGTGCATATGATGTACGAGAATCCGCGCTCCCCATTCAAGAATCCCAGCCGGATGGACCATGGAACTACCGCCGTCTATCGCTTTGAAGGCATGGGTCAGGGGCATCTGATCTGGTTCAGCGGTGATCTGGTCTACTGGATCAGTGTTGCACCGGAAGGCGAACAGCTTATGCTGGATACGTTTTGCAAGAAATAACCTGCTGCTGGCTGAAAGCGTCAAACAACGATTAATTACGGCTGTTTGACTTGTTTTCAAATCGTTACTCATCACTCCCCTGTCCTTCCCGTTGTTTGTCGGAAGGGCAGGGGCTTTTTCGGCTGTGTTGACCATTTGCCACCAGAGTATTCGCCATTAAACCGCAAACAGTGTACATGCAGGGGGAAATCCAAGCATGGAGGGGTTATATGTTGCGTACTCAATTGTTGGTTGTCCTGCTGCTCTGTTTAGTCGTGACATCGGCCAGTGCTGGTGAGCCAGCGTTCATATCCGAGGTACGGGGCGGTGTGTACTCTCATGATATCGATTTCTGGAGCTTCAAAAGGGAACAGGGAGTGGATGTGAATGGTGAGATTCTGTTCGTTTCGCCAGAGGTCCTGTCCGTCCTTTTTGCTCCGCGCCCGCACGTAGGGGCGACGTTGAATACCGCGGGTGACACCTCACATGTGTATGCTGGGCTAACCTGGGAATACGATATGACCCCTGACTTTTTCGTGGACTTGAACCTCGGTGGTTCTGCTCATAACGGGAAACTGGATACGGATGACAATGACCGGAAATCGTTCGGCTCTTCACTGCTCTTCCGTGTAGGGGGTGCCGTAGGGTATCGCCTGACATCAAACTGGAATATTTCTCTTCAATACGAACACATGTCCAATGCGTATATCGCTGATCCCAATGAAGGGATGGATAACCTAGGTGTCCGTTTAGGTTACTGTTTTTGATTGTTTACGATATGATTACAATATGTAAACAGCCCGAAATCCTTTATCTCAATTCGACTCTGCCAGCTATGCGGAACCGTCTGCCGGTTGTTACTGAATCCTTTTCAGACCCCGCCTTTTCGGGTACCACATGACATGCCTGAATTGCCTGAAGTCGAAGTAATTGCCCGTGGACTGCACTCTACACTGTCCGGTCGGATGGTGGATATGATCGTCCATGCTGATTTGACCCGCCTGAGCGATCCAGCGGATACCCTTCTTCCCGCCTTGCCAGGCAAAACCATTCAGCGTGTGTATCGACGTGCCAAGATACTCCTTATGGAGATGGCTGATGGGCATACATTGGCCTTCCATCTGAAAATGACCGGTCGGGTGGTGCATGGCGCCATGCGTTCTCCAGAGAAGCACGATCGGTTGATGATGTCGCTGGATGACGGGTCGCTCCTGTCGTTTTCCGACATGCGTCGATTTGGCTATGTGCGTCTTTTCGGGCCTGGCCAACTGAAGGAATGGGATTTTCTGAAAAAGGCTGGACCTGAACCGTTGGAGACCAGCCCGGAGATCCTTGCGAAACGAGTCGCAGACCGTAAAGGGCGGATCAAGGCGTTACTGCTCGATCAGCAGATTGTTAGCGGTGTGGGCAATATTTACGCGGATGAGTCACTCTTCCGGGCTGGTATTCATCCGGCCACCCGTGCCTGCGATGTGGATTATGACTTGCTGGTGGAGTTGTTCAGCCAATTGCAGAAGGTGCTTCAACAGGCTATTGCAGAAAACGGCAGTTCCATACGGAATTATGTCAACGCAGATGGTGATGCCGGTGCATTTCAAAACAGTTTTTTTGTGTATGGCAGAAAAGGTGAGTTGTGCCGCCGGTGCGACTCGTGCCTGAATGTTGCCAAGGTGGCTGGGCGAACTTCGACATTCTGCCCAAAATGCCAACCTATATGAGCTGTTGTATTTCTCTAGATAAAATCTAGACTACCATTTGAGTTGATAGAATCGATAGGTTTTCGATAACTTTATATTTATAAAAAAGACCAAACATTGAACAAACATGGAAAGATCATAGCAAAGAGGGCGGCCGTGGTTGCGGGAGCAACGCTGCTTTCCCGGCTGCTTGGGTTTGTGCGGGATGTTATCGTTGCCTTCACCCTCGGGGCCGGGTTGTTCGCCGATGCATTTTTCGTGGCTTTCCGTATCCCCAACCTGCTGCGTCGGCTATTTGGCGAAGGCTCTTTAACCATGGCGTTCATACCGGTCTTCTCCCGAATCCGCGAGGAAGAGGGGGATGAGGCCGCTCAGGAGATGGCCCGTTCGGCCATGGTCTGGCTTGGTGTCATCCTTGGGGGGATCACCTTGTTGGTGATGTGGTTGGCTCGCCCGCTGACCATGGTCATCGCGCCCGGGTTCATCGACAATCCCGAGCTGTTCGATGCCACTGTCGAGATCGTACGCATCTGCTTCCCGTATGCCATCCTTATTTGCAGTGTTGCCTTGTGCATGGGGATTCTCAATGCTCGAGATCATTTTCTTGCCCCAGCGCTGGCGCCTATCATTTTGAACGTCGCCCTGATTGGGGCTGCGCTGTTCGGCTATTACTTCGGCTACAATGTCGCCTACTCCATGGCCTACGGTGTGCTGATCGGTGGTCTTGGCCAGTGGATGTTGCAGCAGCCGTTCCTCAAGGCTACCGGGTTCTCATGGCGCGGTGTCTGGTCGTGGAAGAACAAGGGTGTCATTCGCATGGGGTTGCTCATGCTGCCCACGGTTTTCGGGGCCGCCGTCTATCAGGTGAACATCCTGCTGAGTACGTTGCTTGCCTCATTCCTTCCGGTCGGATCGGTTTCCTATCTATTTTACGCTGACAGATTAATGCAATTCCCGCTTGGGGTGTTCGGCATTGCTGTTTCCACTGCGGCCTTGCCCAGTCTTTCCAAGCTGGCGGCCAAAGGGGAAATGGGCGCGTTTGACGGAGCGCTTCGGTCAACCCTCGGACTGACCATGTTCATTGCCGTACCGTCTGCGGCCGGGTTGATTGCGCTGGCCGACCCTATTGTCGCCCTGCTGTTCGAGCGAGGAGCGTTTTCGCCCGAGGCTGTCGTGGCAACGGGGAGCGCGCTGGTCGCCTACTCCATCGGGTTGCCCTTCATAGCGCTTTCCCGTCCTTTGGTGGCTGGGTTCTATGCGCTGGAAGACACCAAGACGCCGGTTCGTATTGCCGTGGTTTGTCTGGTGGTCAATGTGGGGGCCGGTGCGCTCCTGATGCAATCGATCGGGCATGTCGGTTTGGCGTTGGCGGTCAGTCTCTCTTCCATGCTCAACTGGCTCCTGCTCTATGTCTTGCTGATGCGCAGGCGAAAAAGTCAGCTTATTGCTTTGGGCAGCGCGGTCAAAGTGGTCGCGGTCAGCGGATGTGTTGGTGTGGGAGCGTGGTATTCCGTGGCGTGGCATCCGTGGTGGGTTGCCTGCATCCCGGCGTGGGTAGCGTTTTATCTGCTCGCCGCGCATAAGTTGCGGATGCCGGAAGCGACCATGGTTGTTGATTTGATACGGGCGCGTATGCGCAGAAAGCGGAGCGAGGGATAATTGGAGATGGTCGATGCTGAAACCGTGCTGGCTCGACGAGAGTATTTTCCACGGGGCATGAACCAGCCGGAGGGGGGATATCGTTTTTCTCTCGATTCATTGCTTCTGTCCTGCTTTGCCTCTCCTGGGCGTAGAAAAGTCGGGATTGATCTCGGGTGCGGGTGTGGCGTCGTTGGTATAGGGATGCTTCTTCGTCAGCCGGGATTGACGATCACCGGTGTCGAAATCGACACCACGTCATGTGATTCTGCAAAGAGCAATGTCGAGCACTTAATGCTTACCGATAGCTTGACGATTCAGCAGGGAGATGTGGCAACCTGGCGCCCTGATGCGGTGGTGGATTTCGTGGTTTCCAACCCGCCCTATCGTGAGTTGGATCGGGGGAGGGCAAGCCGTGGCGAGGGACGAAAGACTGCCCGATTCGAACACCGTGGGAGCCTTCAATCGTTTGTCCGGTGTGCGGCAGTGGCCCTCAAAACCCGCGGCAAATTTGCCTTTGTTCATCTGCCAGAACGACTTTCGGAGATCATGACGACGCTCCATGACAACAAGTTGGAGCCCAAGCGGATGCGGTTGGTGTATGGTCGATTGGATGCGCCACCCAAGATCGTACTGATGGAAGCGATTAAGGCAGGGTCGCCCGGACTTCGGGTTGAGCCACCATTGGTATTACACGAGCGAAGGGGCGGAGAGACTCGCTTTACCGAGGACGCACTGAATTATTGTGAATATTTGAGGTGTAACGCGTGATGGATAATACACAGACAGAAAAAATGACACTGACGGACCGTGTGGCGGAAATTTTCGGTGGCGGGCAGCTGTATTGTGCCGAGACCTCTCTGAAGCTCCTTGCGGATGCTGGTGATATTGATGCAACACCTTACATTCCTCTGGCCACAGGCTTTTGCAGTGGTGCATCGCGTACGTGCGGTCAATGCGGCGTGGTTTCCGGTGTCATCATGGGGCTTGGGTTGTATGCAGGGCGGTCGGCTCCCGGCGAAGACTACGAGCCTGCCTATGTTTTGGTTCAGGAGTTCGTCGAACGCTTTGAAAAACGCTGTGGGTCGCTTAATTGCCAGGCGTTGATAGGGTGTGATTTTTCGTCGCCTGAAGGGCAGGAGCGATTCAGGGAAAAGCGGTTGATCCGAAAATGTATTCAGTACGTGGTGTTCGGAGTGGGGACGGCCCTGGATATTCTGCAGGAGCATGGATATGCAGTTGACCCTGCAAGGGTGGGCCACGCCTCGCCACAATCGTAAAGTGGTCGATAATTATATATTTTGACTGTATTATAAATAGTTATGTTATAACGGTAATCCAATGATAACGAAGATCATCCTGCAGGATTTCATGGCGCACGAGTACACCGAGCTGGAGCTTGGTCCCGGGGTCAACGCCCTCACCGGACCAAACAACACCGGCAAATCCGCCATTGTGGAAGCCCTTCGCTGTATAGCCACCAATCCGGTGCCAAAGCATTTCATTCGGCATGGAGCCAAAGAAGCGCGTGTGACATTGGAGATGGATGATGGCGTTCGCGTTGTCTGGATTCGTAATAAACGCTCACCCGGATATGAAATTTGGCAACCCGGAGCCGATGAGCCGCAGGAGTACTGGAAGTTCGGCCGCAAACCTCCCGAAGACGTGCTTGCTGCCCTGCGACTGAATCTGGTTGAACTGGAAGGAAACAAGGATCCCATTGATGTCCATGTGGGCAATCAGCGTGATCCGGTTTTTCTGCTCAATAGCCCCGGTTCTGACGCAGCCGCTTTTTTTGCGGCATCCACTGAATCAGCGCACCTGTTAGCCATGCAAAATCTCTTGAAGCGCAGGACGCAGGATGCCAAGCGTGAAGAGCGGGATCATTCCAATCGGCTACATGAAGTGGAAACGGCTTTGGATGCGTTTGAATTGTTACCGGATATCTCCATGGCCGTGGAGCAGGCGCGGGAAACAGAGGCGGCCTTGCATACTCTCCAGCAGCAAATCCCAACGCTTGAGCGAACGGTTAATGAACAGGAAGCGGTTCGTCGCACTCTCGATGTCCAGTCTCAACGGGTCGAGGTCCTAAATGCGGTGCAGTCAGCGCCTGAATTGCAGGATGTGAAAAGCCTTCATGTACTCCTCGCACAATTGAAGCAGGTGACAGACGATCACAGGCGAACTGCATCAGCCAATCAGGTTTTACAGGGTCTGGCTCAACCTTCGGATATTCATGATACCAAACGTCTTGCGTCGTTTTGTGAGCAACTCCTTGGAGTAGAACGACAACTGGTACGAATGGGAGAACAGGCGTCAACGATATCAGGCCTTTCCGCTCCTCCCGCGCTTCACGATACGCGTCATCTATCCAGTCTCATAGACGACATGATCGCATCCCGAACCAGATGGAACAGAGGGGATCGGCGGATGCAAGTCATGGATACGCTGCTACAGCCTCCGGTCGTTCAACCGCCCCGTGAATTGGAGGTGCTACTTGCTGAGATGCAGACCCTGGCGGTGAACAAAAACAAGTATGATGCAGCGTTGCAGGACTTGGAGAAGCAGTTGGAGTCGTTGCAGTCCACCATTACGGAACGGGTTGAGGCCATAGGCCAGTGTCCCACATGCGGTGGTGACATGAACGCCGGAGATTTCCTTGATCGGGGGTGTGGTCATGGGTGTTGATATCGTAAAAGGTAAAGGGTTGTTTTTCATCGGCGACCCCCATCTGGCAGACACTCCGCCGGGACAGCGGCTCGATGGTTATCTTGATCAGATCATGAGCAAGCTGGAGGCGTGCCTTGAGCATGCCCATGCGTTGGATATGCCTGTGGTTTTCCTTGGAGATGTCTTTCACTGGCCCAGAGACAACTCCAACAAGATGCTTGTGGAGTTGATCCGCATTTTTGGTGAGCATCCGGGTAAAAA
The DNA here is from genome assembly GCF_900217235.1 of Pseudodesulfovibrio profundus. Taxonomy (NCBI): domain Bacteria; kingdom Pseudomonadati; phylum Thermodesulfobacteriota; class Desulfovibrionia; order Desulfovibrionales; family Desulfovibrionaceae; genus Pseudodesulfovibrio; species Pseudodesulfovibrio profundus. The sequence goes on from NZ_LT907975.1 coordinate 2,173,707, forward strand.
CAACATCTGGATTCTGGTGGGCAACCACGACAAGTACCAGTCCCGTTTCACCAGTGATGTCAGTCTGGCTGTTTTGGAGGCGGCTGGCGTTGTTCGGTTGATGAAAGAATATGGTCCCCAGTTCGTTCTGGATACCGGGGATACACAAACGCTCGTCTGCGGCAGCCCGGATGGAACACCATTACCCAAATCGTATGAACAGGAAGAAGATACGCCGGATACCGTGATCTGGGTGGCGCATCACAATATCCGCTTCCCCGAATTTATCGACCGTGCCTACTCCATCAAGGAGCTGCCCGGTATCGACTGGCTCGTTAACGGACATATTCATCGGCCACAGCCGACCATACGCAAGGGCCAGACCACTTGGGCCAACCCGGGCAATATTACCCGTCTGACATTCACGGAACTGTCCAAGGTGCGAAAGCCTGCAGCGGCTATTTGGACCCCGGGGGCAGAAGAATTGGAAAAGTGGGTCATTCCTCATGAGCCGTTTGATGTGGTGTTTCCCGATCAGGCGTTCCCGGTGCAGGAAGAAAGCAGTGTCAGTGAGTCGGATTATGTGAAAGGGCTTGAGCGGTTGGCCTGGCAACGTACCCAGGAAGGCATGGGTCTGAAACAGTTTTTGGTAGACAATGTGCAGCGCGAGACTCGCGAAGGTGCACTTATATGGGAACTCTACGAGGAGGTCATAGATAATGAATAATACTCAGAATGGTTTTGGTAATAATCAGGATGTGCAGTTGGAACAGGAGCTTGCCAATCTTCGAAACCAATATGAACAGTTGCGCGACCAGAAAGTCCGGACCGAGCAGCAGGTCGCTGACCTCTCCAGCCGACTGGATGCTCTCAAAGAGCAGGCACAGGCCGAGTACGGAACCAGTGATCCGGCGGAGTTGCAGGCATTGTTGCAGAAAAAGCGTCAGGAAAACGAGCAGGTCGTGGCCGAGTATTCCCAGCACGTTCGGAAAATTCAGGCGGATCTGGCTGCGGTTGAAAACCGTGTGGATGGAGATCAGTAGTGGAATCCCCGACTCTCCCAGATCTTCGGGCGGTCGAACGGCGCCTTGATCGGTTGTCCGCATTGGCAGAAGGGCTGCACAATGAGCATGAGCGTGTCCGGGGTCACTTGGATTCGGCGAGGGATTTCCTTGTTTTAGCCCCCAGTGCGCGTGACCGCCTGGAAGAACTCTCAAAGGCGTTGTTCGGGAAGATACTGGATGAAGTCGAGTTGAATCTGACCCATGCCATTCGAGAAATCCTTGGACAGGACCGCGTGGTCGTCACTGAGCGGGAGATCAAAAACAACCGGCTACAGATCGAGTTCAGGATTCAGAACCGCGGCAATGAGGATGAGATCGAAGATATCATGACGGGGCAGGGTGGTTCCGTATGTAATATCCTCTCTGTCGGACTTCGGCTCATTGCTTTGTCCCAGTTGCCCGAGCATCAACATCGCCCATTTCTGGTGCTTGATGAGCAGGATTGCTGGCTCAAACCGGCGCTAATTCCCAAATTCATGCAGTTGATCAACGAGATAGCGAACAAGCTGTCGTTGCAATTGCTAGTCATCAGCCACCACCCCCTCGATCTCTTTGCCGAAGCTGCGGATCGGATTTTCGAACTGCGTCCGGATAAGGTGCACGGGGCTTCGGTGACACGCGTCAAATGACGTATTTACCCACGTTGTAACAATAAGTGTGAAAGCATCGTAATGATGCATGTGGTTGTAGGGTGCCGTCTTTTTCCCCATACTGAAGAGTCTGATGGGGATGGTCTTTCAGCCCTTTTTTTAGAGGAGCAACTGGCTAGCGACAGCCTGTTGTGGTATTCCTCATTATGATAGAGCCGCTACTCAATACTGTGGCTCGTAAAGGAGTATGCCATGAAACGTCTGTTTTTATTTCTTATATTGACCTGCCTGCTGACAAGCACTGCAATGGCCGGTGAAATCTTCCCTCAAGCAACACTTGCGGGGAAGCTGTCTGAAACTCAAAAGTCCTACTTGGGTGTGACTTCGGACACCATCCAGCCCAAAGACATCCAGGCAGAGTATCTCTTTGTTGAAGGCTACAGCATGTATTGCCCGATTTGTCAGCGTGATGCACCCCACCTCAATGCCCTCTATGATGCACTTGAGAAGGAAGGCCTGTCTAAAAAAATCAAGATGATAGGCATCGCCCTTGGCAATACGCCTTATGAAACGGCGTTTTACCAGAAGAAGTACGAAGTGCAGTTCCCTTTGTTCCACGATGAGGATTACACCGTGCACAAGGCGTTGGGTGAAGTGCCGACTCCTACATTTTACATCGTGAAGATGGATACGATGGAAGTGCTGTTCAAGAAAGTGGGTGCAGCGGAAACCAAGGACGCACTGTTGAAGGCCATTAAGGAAGTGGTCAAATAACGGAAGTGATTGTCATGAAGCGATTGTTGTTTGCATTATTGATTGTTTTCATCTCGTTTGGTCCTGCCGCAGGGCATGAGGAGCAGGAGAAACCTGTTGCCTATCCTGTTGGCAAACTCAAACCTCGAGACAGTCAGTTAAAAGTGAAGACAGGAGAAGTCGCTCCTGATTTTTCATTGCCATCCATAACAGGAAAGACCGTCAGGCTTTCGGATTATCGTGGCAGGAAAAATGTCGTGATTTCATTTGTCCCAGCAGCATGGACCCCGGTCTGTTCGGACCAGTGGCCCGGCTACAACATCGCACGCGAAATGTTCCAGGAACTGGATGCAGTGCTCGTTGGTATCACCGTTGACAACATCCCGACGTTGTATACGTGGTCCAAGGCTATGAATACGTTGAAATTCCCGGTGCTTTCGGATTTCTGGCCGCATGGGCAGGTCGCGGAAAGTTATGGCGTTCTTCGAAGTGACGGCATGGCGGAGCGTGCCATCTTCATCATCGATAAGAGCGGTATTCTGCGGTACATTGATGTCCATGACATCAATTTACGACCGGACCTGGGTAAGATCGTACAGGAATTGGAAAAATTACAATAGATTGAGTTCCCTATTCTGGGCGGTCGTTCTTCATGTAAGTTCACCCCTGGCTTCCTGAACCGGAGTCAGGGGTTTTGTGTGGTATGGCCTATGCCTCACTCGGACAGTGCGTCACAATGAACGAAGCTGTTGCTGTGGCAATGGACTTCTCGTCAGCCTGTATCTCGGCTTCGACAAAAATGACCCGCTGGCCCTGCTTCGTGGTTCGCGCTGTACAGAAGAGTTCGTCACCGACCCTGGTCTGTCGGTGGTAGCTGACGTTCATGTTGACCGTGGCGGTGGCGCAATCCGCAGAAAGACATCCGAGCACTGCGTGCGCCATTGTTTCATCCAGAAGGGTGGCGAGAATGCCTCCGGAGACCACGCCTGCTCCCTGCGCAAAAGCTGGGCTGGTCGTTAGTTTGAGCGTTGCCATTCCTGGGTTTGTCTCGATCACGGTTGCACCAAGGAGGTTGAGCACGGGGTTTACTGTTTGCTCCGAGTTTTTGACGGCTTTGAGGTAATCGGCTGGGGTCATGTTGATTCTATTCTGTTCGGTTGAGTTGTTGTTCCATTTCCTCTCGCATAGTGATGAGCACTTCAACCGTGGCGTCCAGGTCATCCGGAAATGCTGACGGCTCAAGTTCCAGTGTAAGGTAGCGGGAGTAGCCGATCTTGCCAAGGTGCTGGAGGAAGGACTTTAGCGGGAGTGCTCCCTTCCCCGGGGCAAGGTGCTCGGTGTACCCCACAGCATCCGAATAGTGCACATTGTACAACAGGTCGAGATCCACCTTGCGGATAGCCTCCATGACATCCCGGCCGGAGACTCCCATGTGGCATACGTCAAAGGTCAACCCCACGTTTTTATCCCGGCATTGGGCCATGAGCTTTTCCAGCGGGTCCTGCGAAAAGGGTGATCCTTCAGCCCAGGGCATGTTCTCCAGTGAAAACTGAATGCGTCCCTTGGCATCAAGGAGCAGAGGAAGGTCGTACGCCTTCTCAAACCACCGGTTTTTGACCAGATTCGCCAGCTTTGAGCCCGGAGGATGCATGGTTATGTGGTCGGCATCGGGAAGGAAATTGGCCAGCGCAGTGGTTGCACGCCAGGAGGGCAGATGCCCGCCCCAGTCAGACCACCGGCGAAAGGGAGCGTGCAGGCTTCGTATGGGGAGGATGGCGTTGACCGCTTCAAGCTCTGGTCCAGGCGCAAGCTTTGGGGAGTTCATGATCAACTCCATGCCATGAAAACCTGCGTCATGGCCGATACGGGCAATGACTGACAGGGGCAGGTGAAACAGGCAGCCTGCTGACAGGAGTATTTGTGGCTTCTTGCGAGCCGGACCGGTTGCTTCCATTGTCCCTTTTTACGACAGATGAATGCAACTGTGGTGGTTATTTCGGGGAAGGGTTGTATCCTCTCGGTAAACGGCGATGCATGGCGGAATCACGGCCGAAGACTGGCGTCGATGAGGAAGGAGAAAAGCCTCTCTGTGTGGAGAGGCAATGAGTTGGAACAAGCAATGCCAGCGGCAGTGAAAAGTGATGTGCGAGAGGAGATGGAAATTTGATTTAACATTTAAACCAATATTTTAAGATGTGATTGGTTATCGATAAGTTACTTGTTTGGAGACTTCTCGATAAGGTCCAATATCACGAGAGTCCAGGAAAGATCGCGCTTGTTGTCTTCGGTCATTTCGTCAAGAATCCATTCCTTGAGGGGCTTGATCTTCTGCTTGAGTTGTGCCGGTCCATACTCCTCAATGGCGTAGGCAGCTTCCAGTGTATCCATGCACAGTGCGTCGAATACGTGGTCGAAACTACCCATATGGTGAGCGATCATGGCGCGGACCTTGAGCAACCCGAAGACCACTGCTTCGAGACTGTTGTAATCCCGCCCCCATATTTCACCGCCCGAAATCTCAGGTCTCGGTGGCTTCTTGGGCCCGTGGCTCTTGTTTGACATGGACTGCCGAAAGGCATCCATTGCGACAACGCTCCCCATACTGACTCCTCATTGATTGTGCGTGTTCTCCTGTCTTTTCGGCACAACACGGAAATCCCTTAAGGGAATATTCCGATCATTTGGAGCGAAGGCATATTAAACGAATCGTTTCAGCCAGTTGAGGAGCTTTTCCGCCTGGATGTCCAGCGAAAACGTTTGGCTGGCGTGGGTGTGTACGTACTGTTTCATGGCAATCAGTTTATCCTCCGGGGTGTCGAGGAGTGTAGCCAAGGCAGTTTCAAAACCCTGTTCGTGGCTGTGAGGGAGGATAAGCAAGTGATCCAGGTCTGGTGGCCAGATTTCCCTTGGGCCGCCTGCCCTGCGGGCAATCGGAACCAGTCCGTTGGCCATGGCTTCTTCCAGGGAGATACCAAGGGGTTCGCAAAAGGTCGGAAGAACGAAAATGTCCGCTCGAAGCAACTGGGCTTGAACGTCCGTCACAAAGCCTGTCCATTCAATGAGGTCGTCAATGCCGAGATCTCTGCCCATTTGCTGGAGTTGCGCTTCAATCTTGCCCGTGCCGACAATGATGCAGCGGAAGTCATAGCCACGCTTTTTGAGTGAAGCCATTGCCTGCAGCAAGTGGGCGTGTCCCTTGTCCGGGTTGAGCTGGCTGGTGGCAATGATGGTTCTCGGATTGTGGCACGTGCTTGGCGGGACCGGATTCGGCTTGGCTCCGGGGAAAATGGCTTTAAAGTCATACTCTTTGTATAACGGAACGTTGTCTAATAGCCTTTGGCGTACGTACTCACTACAGGTTACAAGGTGAGCGCCAGTGATTCGTTGTGTTATTCTGGTTTTGAAGCGATTGGTCACATCTTGAGGCGCGCCAAGGTGTTGCACGATAGGGATTCCAAGAATCTTGGCGGCAACGCCTGCGGTTCTCAGGTCCTTGGAAATGTTGCAGATCAGAACATCAATCCGATTCTTCGATAGATAGCGCAGGAAGTAGGCTATGGAGAGCGGATTGAAATCAAAACCGAAAGCATGGGCCTGGGCCGGGATGCCGAGTTTGGCGGCCTTTTCTACGAATGCCCCGGGACGGCCGACAATGAACGCCTGATGTCCGTAGCGGATCAGGCTTTCCGACATGTCGATGCTCCAGGTTTTGACCCCGCCCCATTTGCGGGTGGAATTGACAAATGCGATATTCATGAAATGTATTGGGTGTAGGGTAATGTGTTGTTGTGAACCGCACGTACAGTATCAGCACGATGGCAGGTTGTCCAAAATTACATCGCGGCCCAGGCGCAGGTGATCAACGGAAAGAGCCTCCGCTAACGGAGGCTCAATCAGGAAGATGAAGGTAAAGACTGTCGGTCTTATCAGCTTATATTACATGGAAATAAGCCTAACGGCAAGCTATCGGTAATGATAGTTACGAGATAGTTGCTCCGCCGTTTTCCTCTTCTTCGCCAAGGGTCCATTCCAGCTCGAATTCGAGAGAACGCTTTGTCTTGGTGCGCCCTTCCTCTTCCTCGGCTTTGATCTCAAAACTCATGGTGGAGGGTAGATGCAGCACAAGCGACTCGCCGCCCTGACTCAGGGTGATGGAGCCTTCTTCTATTTTGTCGGCCACAAGGCGTAATGCCTGCGCCACCTCGGTGGCGCTTTTCTTTTCTTCGCTTTTGAACAAGATGGTTTCACGTCCCATGTCTGCCTCCTGTTGTGCGAAAATGCGCGAAGACCAGCAGGCGGTCTCCTGAATACTTGTTAGGTTACGACTCGATGGACGGGGTCGACTGCCCAGAACTGGACCGGGAACCGTTCTTCGAAGCCAGCCTTGAGGCGCTTGAACTCGGGCTTCTCCATGTCACGCAGGCGGATATATACATCCTTCATGTCCTCCGTGTCAGGGGTGCTGCGGGTCATGATGGACATGATCCGGGCACCGTTGTCCTTGAGGTAGTCAAGCACAGGGGAGAGGGATCCCGGCTCATTGGAAACCTGAAGGCATACCTGGGTACCGCCTTCATAAATGCCGGATATCTCTACCAATACCTTGAACACGTCAGTGTCGGTGATGATGCCTACGACCTTACGGTCATCATCCACGACGGGCAGGGAGCCAAAATGCCCTTCCAGCATGAGAACGGCGGCCTTTTCAACGGTTTCATCCGGGCGGATCGTGACGACCTTCTTGGTCATGATGTCCTTGATCTTGATGTCCGAGAGAAGGTAGTACAGCTCGTGCATGTCCAGGGTGGTCGCCTTGGATGGGGAAGCGTCCTTGATGTCTCGGTCCGAAAGGATGCCGACAAGTCTGTCATCGTCATCAACGATGGGCATGCAACTGACAGCCTTGTCCTTCATCAGCTTGGAAGCCTTCATCATGGAGCGGTCCTGGGAGAGCGTCAAAACATCCTTTGTCATCCAATTCTTAATCAGCATTGTTAGGTCCTCCTGGTGAAATCCCGCAAGGTAGCCGGATAAAATTCATGGTATTTACCATATTCCATACCTGTAACCGTCCGTTTTGGCTAGTCTTGATGCGTCTTTTGGGCGCATCCGAGGTTTGACGCAGACTTTGGTAAGGGTTGGAACCTTGAGCAAATGGTCTGTTCTTGTATTTTCCCTTTACAGAAAGTACGACAAACACTGGACTCCGCCAAGGCGGAGAATCACCGGAAATGATGGAGTACGCCTGTGAGACAGTTCGCGCGAGCCATGCTTGTTCTTCTCCTGACCCAGCTTGCATGGGCGTGTGGAGGCGTTGATAATTCAGATGATTCCAACAAGGGTATACCCGGCGTTACCGAATCAGAAATTGTTGTCGGATCATCCCTGGCCCTGACAGGGCATGCCGGATACCTGGGCACCCAGACGCTGCAAGGTGCCAGGGCATATGTTAAATACATCAACGATAATGGTGGGATAAACGGGCGCACATTGCGCATCAAGGCCGTGGATGATTCGTATGATCCACCCCGTTGTCTAGCCAATACCCAGGAATTTATCATCAGTGGCGATGTACTCGCCCTGTTCAGCTATGTGGGGACCCCCACCACGGTCAAGGTGCTGCCTCTGGTCGAGGAGGCCAGAATACCCCTCATCGGCATGTTTACGGGTGCCAATGCTCTCCGCGAGCCCTTCAACAGATATGTGGTGAATATCCGGGCTTCCTATTACCAGGAAACCAAAGCGGCCGTGCAACACATGATCAATGATCTTGGCATTCGTAAGATCGCCGTCTTCTATCAATACGACGCATATGGTTTCGATGGTCTCATCGGGACGGAACTGGCCCTCAAGCAATACGGACTTGAGCCTGTAGCCCGTGGCTCCTACATTCGCGGCACGCAGGATGTGACGGAAGGATTGAAGAAAATCGTCGAATCCGGTGCTGAGGCAGTGGTTATGGTGGGCACCTACGGCGCATGTGCTCGTTTCATCGAGTTGGCGCTCGACGATGGATTCAACCCAGTTTTTTACAACGTATCCTTTGTCGGTGCGGAAGAGCTTGCTCGTCGAATCCCGGAGGGTAATCCGACGGTGCTCATGTCTCAGGTGGTCCCGCCGCCCATGAGTGTGGGAAGCGAAGACGATGCCGCAGTCCAGTATGTTCAACTGTTGGAGCGCTATTTCCCTGGCGAACCGCCCAGTTTTGTCGGTCTCGAAGGATTTCTTAATGCGCGTATCCTCGTTGAAGGGCTGAATAAAGCCGGCAGGGATTTGACCCGGGAGGGGTTGATCCGCGCCATCGAGTCCATACGAAATTTCGAAATGGGTCCCGGGCTCTCCATCACCTATGGTCCCAAGGACAGGCAGGGGCTGGATCAAGTGTATTTTACGCGGCTGATGGATCGCCATTTTGTTCCATTTACTGATTGGAATACGCTGCACAGGAAGGTCGCACCATGACCTTCAAAGAGAAGATAGCCTATCGCTTCGCCCATGCGGGATTGCGTGAGAAGCTGCTGGTGTCCATGCTTGCAGCGGTTCTCTTTATCAGTGTGGCAGTCGCTTTGATCTCTCGTTACATTCTGGTCAGTTCACTGACTCAGGAGTTGGAGCTGCGAGGGCGAGCCATTGCCCAGTCCGTAGCCGAGCGCGGCGGCTCCTTCATCCTTGATAACGACATCCCCAAGCTGCTGACCCTGATTTTTGATGAGGCCAATCTGCACCAGCGCAGATACCTGGTCTCATACATCTTCGTCGAAGACATCGAAGGCCGCCTACTGGCGCATACAATGACCCGGAAGCTGCCCAAGGTTCTGCTGAACAACACCATCCCCTCCGGGGAGCAGGATTCCATCCAGCTTATGGTGGTCGACGGAGAGCGGGTGTACGACATCGCCGTGGCTATCAATGAAGGGTTGTACCGTATCGGAACGGTCCATGTGGGGTTGAGCAAGGAACACATCGACTCTCTGGTCGGCAAGCTGCGTGTCGCCTTTTTAGGCTTCATTTCGCTGGTGGTACTGATCACCATATTCTTCTCGTCCTGGCTGACTCGTTATATCACCAAGCCCATCAGTGATTTGACCCGGCTGTCGGATGAAATCAGCCGAGGCAATTTTGATATCCCACTCAAACTCGGACCCGATGAGGACTGGGACACTGCCAATTGTCCGGCCTTCACCAATACCGATCTTCCTTGCTGGCATTTTGATGAGTCGCGAAAGATCAATCTGCCGGGTGAAGTGCACCGCAAGTGCGCGAGATGTGCTTTCTACCGGAAGCACCGGGGTGACGAGGTGGTCCAGTTGGGCGACTCCTTCCGCAATATGGTTTGGTCCATCAAGCTGTACCGCCACCGGTTGCGCGAATCAGAGGAGAAGTATCGTTCGCTCTTCGATTCAGGGCCGGACCCAATTTTTGTCGTGGACTGTGAAAATGGGGAGATACGGGACGCCAACCCCAGAACCGTGGAGCTGTACGGGTACGACAAGCAGGAATTGATAGGGATGCCCTTTGTCCAATTGGGGCAGGAACATAACGAAAAATGCCTGTCCTACTTTGTCGAAGGTGGTGGGGGGTGCGTCTACTTTCCCAAACAACTGCATTACAAGAAGGGAAGCGAACCCTTCTTCGTCAATATGCATGCCTGTCCTATCTCCTATCGTGGACACCACGCGATCATCATTGCCGTAACCGACATTACGGAAATGATCGAAAAGGACGCACAGTTGATTCAGGCCGGAAAAATGAAGTCCCTTGGTGAAATGTCAGCGGGTGTTGCCCATGAGATCAACCAGCCCCTCAATGCGATTAAAATGGGCAGTGAGTTCCTTTCGATGATGGAAGGACAAGGGGTTGAGGTCCCCAAGGAACACTTCAGCCAGGTGGTTTCCGACATATCGAAGCAAGTGGACCGTGCTGCTGAAATCATCGATACGCTCCGTTCTTTCGGGCGTAAATCCGACCTTATCGAGGAGCGCGTCGATTTGAATCAACCGATCAGGGCAGTGCTGTCCATGATTCGTCGGCAATTCGAGTTGGACAACATTCGATTCGAGTTGGACCTGGCTCCGGATCTGCCCGTTGTTTTGGCACACTCCAACAGACTGCAACAGGTTATTTTCAATCTGGTCACCAATGCCAGGGACGCCATAAATGATTGCTCCTCGCCGCATGATGCAGTATGCGACCGACGAATTGTCATACGGAGTGCCGCAGAAAACGAATCAGTCTACATGGAAGTGCAAGACTCCGGGGCCGGCATTGCGCAAGAGGATCAGCACAAGGTTTTTGAGCCGTTTTATACAACGAAAGAGGCTGGCCATGGAATGGGATTGGGGCTGGCCATCACATACGGCATCGTCAGGGATTACGGCGGAGAAATCCGCATTGAGAGTGATACGGGAAAGGGAACGGTGTTTCGTATGCAGTTTCCGGCAGCGAGGACGCAAGGAGGTTCCGCAGCATGACGGATAAAGAAAAAATACTGGTCATAGACGATGAGCAACCCACACTGAGGATGTTCACATTGATGCTCTCTGCCTACGGGTACGAGATTCTCACTGCTGAAAACGGACAAGAGGGAGTGGAAATTTTCAGGAATGAGCGACCTGGGCTGGTGCTTACCGACATCAAGATGCCCATCATGGACGGCATTGAAGCGCTCAAGGAAATCAAGAAGATAGATCCCCATGCCGAAGTAATTGTCATCACTGGACATGGTGATATGGATTTGGCCATACAGGCATTGAATCTCGATGCAACGGATTTCATAAACAAACCCCTGCAAAGAGAGGCGCTCGAACAGGCTCTTTCAAGAGCCGCGGAACGACTCGCCATCGCAAGGAATGAAGAAGGACAGGTAACTGTGCAGGAACAGGCTGACAGTGCCATTGTCAGCGTTCGTGGCAGTGTCACCGGCAACACTATTCCGCATATTGTGGAGGCCTTTGCTTCAGCAAAAGAGTTGTCCAAGGAAACGATCATTCTCGACTTTGATGAGAATGCATCCATCAATGGAGCCGGTATCACCGGCCTGACAGCGCTTTTTCAGGATGAGTGCAATGCAGGGCTGCATATCCGGCTGACAGGGTTGTCGAACAACTTCAAAACCGTATTTGATATGGTCGGCATCACCAAGATCGTCGATCTGTTCGACAAGGCTGAGGAATCTGCGCAGCTACAGTAGCCGGACAGTCTGGTGAATTCCCTTGCATCATGGATGGATATGGTCTTTTGTAGTGGGAAATCGAAGATCGGAGGAAATGCATGACCGTTGATACTGCTCTCATTGTCTGTCCTGCCTGTCGCGCCATAAACAGAATTCAGCAGGGCCGGGAAGCACAGGCCACATGTGGTAAATGCCAGCGTCCCGTTTTTGAAAATCATCCCTTGGAGTTGGTGGGAAGCACATTTGATCGTCACATTGCAAAGACCGGCATTCCCGTTCTTGTGGACTTCTATTCACCCTCCTGTGGTCCCTGCCTGATGATGACGCCGCAATTTGAAGAGGCTGCTCGGCAGCTTTATCCGCTCGTACGGCTTGCCAAAATAGACACTTCGGCAGAGCTGGCGATCGCTTCACGGTTTGCAATCCAGTCCGTGCCTACCCTGGCTCTGTTTAAAGGGGGCAAAGAGGTGGCCCGGCAACCGGGTGCCATGAATTCAAGGGATATCGTGAGTTGGGTCAGGTCTCGGATATGAGCTGTTTTTTCATGGCTATTACGGACTAGCCAATCGATGGAGTACAGTATATTCTAACTCCCTGGCACATAAGAGATACGAGGAAGGGATAATGTTTCGCAGTGTTGTGGTTGTATTGTTTGTCGTGTTGGTACTTCCTGTATCGGGAAATGCCGGGGCCTTGCAGGTTAACACGTCGA